>CAKQWE010000003.1 GCA_934277975.1 uncultured Spirochaetales bacterium | reverse complement strand
TGTTGCTACTTCAGTGTAGAGCAAAATGCAACTTCACCTTGGACGGCCTACCGTTGCATTTACTTTTTCAATTGGCACCGTTTGTTGCAATAAAAAAGGACGGCCTGAAAAACAGACCGTCCAGACTTTGAGAGAAGCAATCTCTATCTTTCCTCTCTGAAGTAGTTCACTCCAAGGGATGCAGGTGGCTGCTTGTCCTTTATGTTCCTCATGCTTGTTATGACAAGCACGATAATCGTAACTACATATGGCAGGATCTTGTACAGCTCCGTTGGGAAGAATGGAACGATTATCCTCAGATACATTATCATAAGAGCTCCAAACAGGATGGAGCTCCATATTGCATTGAGAGGTCTCCATGTGCAGAAGATTACAAGTGCAACGGCAAGCCAGCCCGTTCCTGAAAGGGAAGCTTCGATCCATACGCATCCGGCAGTCGTCATGGTGTAGACCATACCGCCAATGGCTGATATTCCACCGCCCACCATCGTTGCAATGTACTTGTACTTTGTGATGTTGATGCCGGCGGCATCGGCTGTGACAGGTGACTCTCCAACGGCTCTGAGGTAGAGACCTGTCTTTGTCTTGGTTAGAAAGAGATGCATTGCAACAGCAAGGATAATGCCAACATAGAAGAACTCTGACTGGTCGAAGACGATCCTACCAACAACAGGTATGTTCTTCAGAAAGTCAGGCATGAACTTGTTGTCGAATGCAAACTTGAGGTCGTTGGAAAGGGTTACGTAGCCACCAACCTGAAGCCTTCTGAGCTCCCCTGCGAACTTTGCAACTCCTGTACCAAACGTGGCCATTGCAAGACCTGTAACGTTTTGGTTGGCTCTGAGGGTCACCGTTATGAAGGAGAAGAGGGCACCTGCCAAGGCACCGACTGCAAAAGCAGCGACTATTGCCAGAAGAATTGCAACAAAAGGATTTGCATTGCCTTCACCAACAGCCTGTTCATAGAGGTTTGGGGCGATGAGTCCAAAGATTCCTCCCATGTACATGATGCCCTCGACACCAAGGTTCATGTTACCTGACTTCTCGGTGAGGATTTCACCAAGGGTTCCAAACATAAGAGCCGTGCCGTATGCACCGGCTGCACCAAATAGAAGCACCAAAGCGTTCATGCCTGCACCTCCTTGTCCTTCTTGCCTCTGAATATGAGCTTGTAGTTGATGAAGAACTCACATCCAAGCATGCAGAAGAGAAGTATTCCAGATACGATCTCCGCAACTGAAGCAGGAACAGCCAGCTTTGTCTGTAAAGTTGCAGATCCTTTGCTTATGATTGCAAGGATGGAAGCTATGATTATCATAGCAAAGCTGTTGAGCTGGCTGAGCCATGCAACCGTGATGGAAGTGAATCCAACACCGCCTGCAACGTCGCTGTTGAGCGTTCCGTTTGCTCCGGAGACGAGCATCCAACCAACTATTCCACAGATTGCACCCGAAAGGAGCATTGTCCTCATCATGACCCAACCAACGTTCATTCCAGCATAGCGCGCCGTGTTGAGGGAGTCTCCAATGACAGCCACTTCGTAGCCGTGTTTGGTATAGTTCATGTAGATATGGACTAGAACCACCAGGACAAGGACGATAATCCAACCGCAGTAGATTCCAAACACCCTTGGAAGAAGTGCGTTGTCAGGGAACATTGGAATGATCTGGGTCCCAGGTCTTCCTTCCCATGGCCCACCCTGGAGCCAACGGACTATTCCAATGGCAATGTAGTTCATCATGAGTGTGAAAAGTGTTTCGTTCGTATTGTACTTGGCCTTGAAGAAACCTGGAATGAAAGCCCAGATTGCACCACCAATGATTCCAGCTATCATCATAAGGGAGACGACAACGAACCTCGACTGGACAACAGGTGCGAGCTTTATCGCTATGAAAGAAGCGAATATGGCTCCCATCGTGATCTGACCTTCAGCTCCAATGTTCCAGAACTTCATCTTGAAACAAGGCGCTATGGCCAGAGCACATCCAAGTAGGGGGATGGCCTTCTTGACCGTTTGGCGTATGTAGCCGGGCTTTGAAAGCGCACCGCTTATCATTATTCCATAGGACTGGAACGGATTCTTCCCTGCCATGAGGATTGGAATCATTCCAAGTATCAAGGCGACAACGATGGAACCAACCCTAATGGCCCAGACCTTCTTTGGATCCATTGCATCGCGTTTTGCAAGCCTAATCAGAGGGGTCTTTGACTCGTTTGTCATTTCTTGCCTCCCTTTCCACCAACAGTGGTCATCATGAAACCAATCTCTTCCTTAGTCGTGTTCCTTGCATCCACGATTCCACTGACCTTTCCTCCGCAGAGGACAAGGATTCTGTCGCACAGCTCAAGAAGGACATCCAGCTCCTCTCCAATGTAGAGGACTGCAGCTCCGTTCATTTTCTGCTCAGTCAACAGATTGTAGATCGCATAGGAAGTATTAATGTCAAGACCTCTTACAGCATAGGCCGTAAGCAGCACAGGCGGATTGGAAGCTATCTCTCTACCAACAAGGACCTTCTGTATGTTTCCACCGGACATTCTGCGAACAGGGAACTCCGTGGAAGGTGTCACAACCTCAAGTTCATCCCAAACCTTGTCAGCAAGGGCCTGAGGAGCCTTCTTGTTGAAGAAAATTCCCTTTCCATGTCTCCAGGAGCGCAGCATCATGTTGTTGGTCATTCCCATTGAACCTACAAGTCCCATTCCAAGCCTGTCCTCAGGAACAAAGCCCATGCCAACGCCAATGTTGCGTATCTGCATAGGAGTCTTTCCAACAAGCTCTATCTGGGAACCGTCAGCTCCGTTGAAAAGTATTGAACCTTCCATGATGGGGTAGAGACCTGATATCGATTCAAGAAGCTCCTTCTGGCCAGAACCTGCAATTCCTGCAACACCAAGGATCTCTCCGGACTTTGCAGTAAAGGTGACACCATCAAGCTTTCTAACACCCTCTCCATCCACTACCGTTAGGTTCTCGATGACTAGCTTGTCCTTTGGATTGGAGTACAGCGGACGGTCTATGTTGAGCTTGACGGAACGTCCTACCATCATGTCCGTAAGGGACTGCGCCGTAGCGGTCTTGGTATCTACAGTTCCAATGTACTTGCCCTTGCGAAGGATCGCGACCTTGTCCGATACGTCAAGCACCTCTGCAAGCTTGTGGGTGATGAGGACAATGGCCTTGTTGTCAGCCTTCATGTTCCTGAGAACTGCAAAGAGCTTGTCTGTCTCCTGAGGTGTAAGGACGGCCGTTGGCTCATCCAGGATAAGGATCTCAGCACCTCTGTAGAGCACCTTTACGATCTCTACTGTCTGTTTCTGCGAAACGGACATGTCGTAGACCTTCTTCTTTGGATCTATGTCGAATCCGTAGCGGTCGCATATCTCCTTGACCTTCTCGTTCACGGCTCCAAGATCCATCTTCCCGTCGTCAAGACCAAGGATTATGTTCTGGGCTGCTGTAAAGACATCAACCAAATGGTAATGCTGGTGGATCATGCCTATGCCAAGGTCGTAGGCATCCCTTGGGGACCTTATGGCAACAGGTTCGCCATCCTTGAAGATCTCTCCACCATCGGGCTGATAGATGCCGGAAAGCATGTTCATGAGTGTCGTCTTTCCGCTGCCGTTCTCACCAAGCAGACACAGTATCTCACCCCTGTTTATGGACAGATTGATGTCATCGTTGGCCACGACCTTACCAAAGGTTTTGGTTATGCCTTTGAGTTCTATTGCACACTTGTTCTGCACTGTTGTGTCCTTTTCCTTTTTGTGAGGATATCAGGGTAATGCTACCACAATTTGGAAGGAACGCAACCAAAAAATGCAACAAACAGCAACAAAAAGTATCAAAAAACCAAAAACAGCTCAAATACCAAGCTCTCGAACTATGTCTGAGAAGATCTTCTCCTTTGTCTGGGAACCGTCTATGCGAAGCAGTCTGCAGCCGGAAGGGAGGTTGGAGAATATCCTTTCGTAGTTTGCAAGCACCTGTCTCTGATAATCAAGCTTCTCATATATCTCCTTGGCCTGGCCTCTGGAATCTATGCGGTCTATGCACGATTGGAGCGGAGTGTCTATGAATATGACGACCTGGGGGTAGGGGAAGGCTGAATTGAGTTCGTCTACACGCTTGAAATCGAACCCAATGCTCTGATAGGCAAGGGATGAGAACTTGTAGCGGTCCGAGACCACGACCTCACCCTGTGCGACATGGGAAAGGATTCCATACTCCGGATTGTACAAATGGTCGTCCCTGTCCGCTGCAAAGAGGTATGCCACAGTGGACTGCGGAACCTTGACCTCTCCGCTTAGGACTCTTCTGAGGAACCGGCCTGTCTCATGGACCGTAGGCTCCGCCGTACAATGCACCTTCACACCTTTTTGGGTGAGGTATGCCTCGATGTTTCTAAGCTGTGTCGTCGTCCCTGCACCGTCGAGCCCTTCAAGGACCCAGAAGTTCTTTTGAATCTCTGCCATAATGCAGTCAATATACACGCAAAACACACACTATTTCAATTGAGCGTTGGCCGTCTAATCGCTATAATCTATATGAATGAAGTTTCGCATGACGGCCTCATCGGTAATAGTCTCTATAGTGCTTTGCCTTATCGTGCTTTTTGCAGTGGGTTTCCTTCGCGTTGCAAACATCTGCTACGACAAGGTCCAGGCTGGGCTTTACGACATGCTAGACTTTGGACAGACTGGCTTAACGGTGGATATAGGCACAATGGACGGAACACTCATGAAATCAATTGTGCTCAGGGATGTTGTCGTCTCTTCACACACCGGAACCTTGGCGAATGCAGACGAAATAGAGGTTTCATCGAGCATCTGGAAGGTTGTGAAGGCCGCACTTGGACTTGAAGGCGCACACTTCGACGTCTCAGTCTACAATCTCAAGACCGATTCCTCTGTGCTCGCCACAACTACAAAGACCTCCAGCAGGGAGCAGGCATTGGATATCCAAACGGATGGAACGCCTTTGACGGCGAACTTTGGTTTCTCCTTTTCAGTCAATATCGTGAACGCCTCAGTCGCGGTTGACTACCAAGGAATACAGACAACGATAGATGGAATAAACGCATCGGCATCGTTTGGAAGGAACCTTTCGTTCAAGGATGCGGATTTGAACATACCTCATGTATTCGCAAACGTAGCCTCGGCTGGACCTGTAGAGATGGATGACATACGACTGTCAATCGATTCAAGCCTTACGGTGACGGCATCAATAGCAAAAGTCGCCATGGACGAATATGGTCTGAGTGCGTATGGAATCTCCACAATGGCAGGTTTCAACGAAGCAAGCACAAGTCTTGCTTTCTTCGTCCAGACACTACAGGCTTCATATTCAGGATACGATGCAATCGTTGAAGGCACAACATTCAACGTGGACCTAGCGACGAATGGTGTACAAAACGATGGAACAGCGGTCCTAGGGTCCATGTCGAAGGCATCCATATCATCATCAAAAGACGATCTTTCCATCATGCTCCATACAGCATACGTTTCAGGAATAGTGAAGGATTCAAGCGTGGACCTTGACCTCTCAACCAACGACATAGATATGCAGGTTGGAAACCATTTCGTTGCAATAAAGGATTTTGGAGCAAATCTTGATGCAGCACTGGATTTTGAAGACATAAAGAGGACAAGCGCTCTTGGAAACATAATGATATCAGAGGTCTCTGCAAAGGGGCTTGAAAGCTACACGATACAGGATTCCAGGATACGAAACCTTGACATGGACGTATCACTTCAGGACAGGAATCTGGATGTCAGGCTAAAATCGAGAATCCAAGGTACGAGTACGAACGTCTACTTGGGAGAATTCTCCTCCAATGTAGATTCCAATGTATCGCTTTCCCTTGACAGTGGCGTATCCAATATTGCAGCAACGCTTTCCAACATATGCGTTGCGGCAATCCCAAGCGAAGCGGAACTCTCGTTCGACTATGCAAAAGGAAGCGAAATTGGGCTTTCCTTCAAAGCATCGGACGATCTGGAGGGAACCGCAAGTGTTTCGTTCGTAGACGACCAGGTGGAAGCAAGACTGTATCTGGAGGACCTTGATCCATACTCCTACAATGTAATCTACGAAAGCAGCCTCGCCTCGCAGGATTACATAGGAAAGGAAACCAGTTTCGATGGATCCATAGTCTTCTCATTGGATTTGGAGAAAGGAACCGCATCCAGACTTGTATCTCCACAGATTGCAAAAACCCTGGAGGGGACCCCACTTGGAAAGCTTATATCATCAGGAAGGTTCTCAACGAATATAGCCATCCATGACCTGAACATAGACGACAGTCCCTACAGCGGTGCGGTATCGTTCGAAGCATCGCTGGAGAACACTTTGCTGAGTGTGGGGACCCTTGCTGTATCCACCGGAGGTTTCAGGCTTTCGTACAGCGGAACAATAGACTACATACAGCTGATTCCAGACGGCATTCTGTCTCTTCAGAATGCCAATGACGGAAGCGAGATTGCCAGACTTGACTTCAACTCCATAGAGGACACGATGCTGTACAGCTTCGTCCTCACATCCCCCTTTGCGAAGGACTCTTCGATACATGGAACGCTCGATTGGCAGGATTCAAGTGTCATCACCGCATCTGCGGTGCTGGAATCTCAGCTGTTGACAAACAGAGAACTTCCTTTTTCTGTCACCGTAGTCAAGTCACCTCTTCAAATCCAGGTCAGAAGCGATGAATTGAACCTGAATGCAGGGCTTTCATCGAATAACCAATTGTCAGCGACGGGTTCGATCGAAGGGCTTTCAGTGAAAGCATCCGACTCTCTGTCGGTTTCAGTGGATTTGGGGTTGGACGCATCATACAACGTACTCTCTGGGGAGCTTGAGGCCTCCCTGGACGGACTTGCCATAAAGGTATCCGACATCCTTGAGTTTGGATTCAGTTCCGACATCTCCAACACAAACCTGGACTTGCATGATGTATTCGTAAAGCAAAGCGGAGAGAGGACGTCATTCGGCGGAAACCTTGTTGTTTCGTACAACAGCCTTTTGGACCTTGTTTCCCTTGATCCAACGAAGATCAGGGCAACGCTGGACATCTCAGACGATACAAGTGGAACCTATGCAAAAGGAACCGTTGTGGATGGAGACTACTACCTTGATACACGTCTGAAATCGTTAATCGACATAGAAATGACCGTACTTGGAAGCAAGGGATATGGATTCCATTCCTATGGATCCGTCCAATGGGGCAACGGAGATGAGAACGGTTTTTCGTTCAACTCCCAGTACAGGGGCGGCAGACTTGGATTCTACGATTCAAAGGGAAGGGTTGGAAGCCTTGAACTCAACGATGTAGGACTTTCCCTTGACTTCAATGAGATGTCAATGGAGTTTTCGTTCTCATTCATGAACACCATTGCAAAGAGGGCTTCGGATGCTGCAACGCAAAGCGGCACCATAACACTTACGGGAAGATTGGAGACCCTTGCTTCTAGCCTTCTTTCCGCAGTTGCAGGATTGGAGTCTGACATAAGCTTCACACTAGGGCTCAAGGACTTCGAACTTGAAGACGGCTTTGACATCCCTGACACAGAGATTGGCATACTCTACAGCAACGGCAAGGTCACACTGGATGGAGAGCTGATGACCGGGTCTTTCGACATTGCCTCTGGGTATATGGACATACATATTGACAAGCGCTTTCTGTTTGGCCTTGATGCAAAGGGCCACATTGGGAAGGAGCTTGACCTAATGGTAAGCAACCTATACTTTCCGCTTCCTCTCATAGAACAGTTCACAGACATGATGCTGCTGGGTTTCACAAAAGGGGACATCACAGGGGACATCCTCATAAAGGGACCTATGGACGATCCAAAGTTCTACGGAATGCTATACTGCCAGCAGTTCGAAATGTGGATGGTCTACCTTCCACAGCAGTCGATTGTCGTGAACAACATAGCCATAACGCTCCAAGACCACAGCGTCACCATACCACAGACACCATATACGGGTTACAGCAGCTTGGATGGCAGATTCCTAAACGGGCTTGTCTCTGTGGCAATGGACATCCAGAACCTTAGCTTTGGAAACATGGAGGTGTCCATGGAGGTGGAAACACCAATAGACCTGTGGATGCCGCTTCCTTTGAATGGAAGCGAAATAGAGGTCAGGGGAGATGCCGTGGGCCATGTTGACTACGGACTCAAGAACGGTGTGGCATACCTGAACAGCGTAGTTACAGCCTCCAACATGCTGGTGGACTTCAAGATTGACGAAAAGCCAAGCTGGATCTATTTCCTCACAGATCCAATCAATATGGATGTAACGCTCACAACAGGTAGGGACGTTGAGTTCTGCTATCCTGAAAAGGACAACGCATTCATAAACTTCACCCTCAACGAAGGCGAGACGGTGAGGGTGGTATACCAGGTTGATCCTCTAAAGATAGAGACAAGCGGCTCGTTCTCCTTCAAGACAGGACAGGTCTACTATTTCCAGAACGACTTCTACATTTCAGAAGGAAAGCTGGACCTTTCGCCAAGGAAGTTCGGCTCAAGCATAGATGGGATTTCATTCCAACTCGACCTTATTGCAAGGTTGAAGGACTACGACTCATCCGGCGACCGAATAGAGATAAACCTCATACTCCAGAACGCAACGCTTGACAACATATCGCCACGGTTCACAAGCACTCCCAGCATGTCAGAGACCGATATCATTGCGCTGCTGGGACAGACGATACTCCCATCAAGCACGTTCGACCAAGGTGTATCCGTTGCGTCCGTTGCATCACTTGCAGCTGCCGCCACGGATGCCGCCACAAGGCTTGGCATCATAGAATCCAACAGCAACTACTCGCTTTCGAGCATAATAAGGGATTCTCTTGGCCTTGACATATTCTCTCTTAGGTCATCGATACTTCAGAACATACTTATAGATGCACTTCCTGGAGGGGTGTCCGGCCGTAACGATATAAGCCTTCTTTCCAAGTATCTTGATGGTACCTCCCTCTTTGCAGGAAGCTACATCATGCCGGGTGTGTTCGCACAGACCTCGTTCAGGCTCAAGGCGGACAGAAGCGGAGGAAGGAACTCCAGCGTTGGACACTTCCTCTCGGACGACTTGATGCTCGACATGGAGTTCAGCATAGACTGGGACAATCCAATTGGGACGTTCACAATATTCACGAAGCCCCAAGAGTTGTCCCCGTTCAGTATTTTGGATAGTATAGGGTTCAGTGTAACCAAAAGGATACAATTTTGATTTTATCCGCAGGAGACGCATAGATGAAAAGAATAGTTTCAGTTTGTTTGGTCGTTTTGATCTCTGTTTTCGCTCTTTTCTCCGCCGAGCAGTCATGGTGGTATGGAAAGGAGATAGAGGGCTTTTCCTACACGGGGCTCAAGAACGTTCAGGAAACGGAGATAGACGATGCACTCTACAAATACAGGCATGCAACGTTCTCCGACGAAGTCTTCGCAGACATCCAGGATGCACTCTACAACGTGCAGGGTATAGACTTCTTCGTAGCCGATGCACAGCGAAACGAGACCAATGGACTTGTACTTGCATTCGAGTTCTATGAACTTCCTATGCTTTCATCCATATCGTTCGAGGGCAACGAGAAGGTGAAGACAAGCGACCTTAGGGGAGCATTGTCGACCTTGGCGGTTGGAAGCTTCATGGATCCTTCAAGGAGATCGGTCTTCGAGGCTGCCAAGCAGGAGATATTGGATTTCTATGCCACAAAAGGCTTTGAGTCAGTACCTGTAGAGTACGAAATACGTGAAAACGAAGAAGCCGGTACGTTTGCGGTCGTGTTCTCGATCACAGAGGGTCTCCAGACAAGGATCGTATCCATTTCGTTCACTGGAAACGAACACGTGGATTCGTCGATCCTCAAGAAGCAGGTGTCTTCCAAAGTGAAGAGCCTTTTCAACAACGGCTTCCTTGATGAGAACAAACTCAAAAGCGATGCCGATGCAATAACGCTCTACTACCAGACAAACGGCTACATAGACGTAATCGTTGGCTCTCCTGTAGTCGAGGAGCTTGATACATCCAACGACAAGTTCAGGGAGGTTTCCGTTACGTTCCCAATCGTTGAGGGATCCCAGTGGTTCTATGGAGGCATGGAAGTCACTGGAAACACTATCTTCTCCAACGAAGAGATTGCCTCTGTGCTATCAATGAAAGTTGGATCCGTGCTCAACCTACAGCTTGTCCAGAACGAATACACGGCCGTGGCGGACCTCTACTACAACGACGGCTACATCTCAAACGGTATGGACATTTCGGACGAGCGCGACGACACGAACATGACGGTCAGGTATTTCCTTACTATAAAGGAAGGACCTCAGGCATATGTGGAGGACATCCTCATTTCAGGACTCACGAAGACAAAGGAGTACGTAATGCGCCGAGAGCTTTCGCTCAATCCCGGCGACGTTTTCTCAAAGGCAAAGCTTGTCACCAGCGCACAGAACCTCTACAACACAGGCCTTCTTTCCGACCTCAGCTACGACCTCCTGTACGGCAAGGACCAGAACAATGTCATAGTCGATTTCAAACTTGAGGAAGGCAACCAGAAGGACATTCAGTTCGGTGCAACGTTCGGGGGCACGGTTGACGGCTTCCCGGTATCAGGCTTCCTGACGTGGTCAGACAGAAACCTTGGAGGAAGAGGGCAGCAGCTCGATGTATCCACAACAATTTCACCTGATACGCAGTCGCTTTCCTTCACTTTTGGCGACAACTGGTTCATGGACAAGCGCTGGTCCAATTCAGTATCCCTCAGCTTCTCTCACAAGAAGGTTGAAGGGGAGCTCCAAAGGGCTGACAGCACCGTTCCATACTACGATGGAAGAAATGAGTACGACACCTATCCAAAGGGATACGGCAGCTCGGCTTCATGGCTGAATGCATCCAAGAGCTATCCTGCAGCAAAGGATCTCATGGACTACAGGCTGTTCACATTCTCCCTTGGCTATTCCACAGGCTACACGTTCATCTACGATGTGGGAAGGCTCTCGTTCTCAGGAGGGCTTTCAGTAAGCCTCAACAAAGCGGTCTACGACAAGGACAAGTACGATCCGTTCGAAAAGCTCATATACAAATACGGCCAGGCTTGGCAGTTCTCCAACAAGCTCACGCTCTCTGCACAGTGGGATGGAAGGGACTATGTCACCAACACGACCAAAGGCTATGTGCTTGGTGCAAGCATGACGTATGCAGGAGGACTTCTTGGAGGTCTTTCCAACTACATAAAGCTCACAGGAAGCGCAGCCGGATACCTCAAGCTGTTCTCGTTCCAGACAAAGGAGGAGAAGACCAAGAACATCATGCTTTGTGCATCCACAAGTGCAAACGTCATGCTGCCGCAGCTCTACAACTACGAAGGGAGCTTTGGTTTCCATGATCCAAAGCTTGGAGCGACGAAGTACGAGATGCTCTACATAGACGGTATGACCATTGGAAGAGGTTTCTCCACAATAACGGACCAGGCGTTCCTTTGGGACAACATGCTTGAAGTGAGCTACCAGCTTGTTGACAACGTGATTCAGGCAGAGCTCTTTGCAAGTGCAACAGGCGTAAAGAGCGACCTTGGAAAGGTTTCATCTGGGCTAAACTGGTACTTTGCAGCAGGAGCTGGAATCAAGCTCAAGATATCGGGCTTCCCGCTTGGACTCTATCTTGTCAAAAACGCAACTCTCATAGACAACACCTTTGCATGGCAGGGAGGAAGCTACTTCCATAGAAACAATGCAGCGGGAAGTGGAATGAGCCTTGTGCTTGCGATATCCACAAGTCTGATTTGATTCCTAACGTTCTGGTGGAAGGGAAGGTATGGCAGACGGTCCTTTGATGAGACAGTACAGACAGATGAAGGAGCAGTATCCGGACATGGTGCTGTTCTTCCGTCTGGGTGATTTCTATGAAATGTTCGACGACGATGCACTTGAAGTGTCGGCGCTTTTGAACCTGACTCTAACGCACAGGGGGGATTCCCCCATGTGTGGAATCCCATACCATGCCGCCAAGAACTATCTCAAGCGTCTTCTGGATGCAGGAAAGAAGGTTGCAATATGCGAACAGACAGAGCTTTCCACAAGTTCAAAGACGCTGGCCAAGAGGGAAGTCGTCCGCATCGTCACACCTGCGACGGTGGTCGACGAGGACCTTTTGGACGACAGGAGCTTCAACTACATAGTGTGCGTTTTCCAGTATAGCTGCGCTTTCTGCGATGTATCCACAGGGGACTTCCATCTCAGAAGCATCCAAAAGGAAAACAGGGTTCAGGGCATAAGAGCCGTCCTTGAGCAGATAGCCCCAAGGGAGATACTGGTGTGCGAGGACGAGTACTTCCTTGATTCTGCATTCAAATCCGCGGTGGACGACTTCCACGCAATGGTCACAAAGCTTCCTTCCTGGTATTTTGCAACCAAAAGCTGCTTCAAGCTCCTGTGCGAACAGGCAGGTGTGAATTCGCTTGCAGCGTATGGACTTGCATCAAACGACAAGCTTCTAGGGCCGGCAGGTGCGCTTCTTAGGTACGTCAAAGAGACTTCCAAAAGCTCCGTTGGACATCTTACCGACTACAAGGTGGACTCGGAGGACTCATATGTGTTCATGGACGAGTCGTCAAGACGAAACCTCGAGCTTTTTGCAAACCTGTTCGACGGCTCTTCACGCTACTCGCTGTTCGACACCATAAACAGGACGAAGACAAGCGGGGGAAGCAGACTCCTCAAGACATGGATGTCGTTTCCCCTAAGGAAATTGGAGGAGATAAAAGACCGTCAGAAGTGGGTTGGTACGCTGTATGGAAACCCTGACGAACTTGCAAGGGTTCGCGAAGCCATATCGTCGTCCATGGACATGAACAGGCTCACGACCAGGGTTCTTCTGAAAAGGGCCGTGCCCCATGACCTTGTGGCCATAAAGCAGACGATAGGTTCGTTCTTCGACCTTGTCTCCCAGAACTACGAAAGCTACAGCCAGCTGTTCGAACAGAACCTCACACAAAAGTCACTTTCTTCGTGCGCGGACCTCATGAAGGTCATCCATGATGCCATAAACGAACAGTGCCTTGGCCAATTCACCGAGGGGCAGGTCATCCTTCCAGGATACGACGGGGTCCTTGACGAGAAGAGGGCCATGAAGGACCATGGTGACGAAGTCCTCAAAGGATATCTTGAGAAGGTCAAGGCCCAGACCGGCCTTACAATAGTCAAACTTGGATACAACCGCATAATAGGGTACTTCCTGGAAGTTCCAAAAGGTCAGGTCTCAAGGGTCCCCGCCACATTCTATAGAAAACAGACGCTGGTGAACGGAGAACGCTTCACTTCAGACGAGCTCATCATGTACGAAAAGGAGATGCTCACGGCAAGCGCAACGGCTGAGGAAAGGGAGAAGGAATTGTACAAAAACCTCCTTGACCATGTCCTGGAGCTTAGTCCATGTCTGAACGCCATTGGACATTTCATGAACATGATGGATGTCTACCAAAGCCTTGCAACGCTTGCAATCGATTCGTCGTTCACATGCCCAGATGTCACCGATGACGATGTCCTGGAGATAAGGGATGGAAGGCACCCGGTTGTGGAACGCCAGCTTGGACCTGGCAAGTTCGTGTCAAACGGCTTGGATATGTCTATTAGGTTCTGTCTCATAACAGGTCCGAACATGGCTGGAAAATCAACGTTCCTTAGACAGAACGCCCTCATAATCCTCCTTGCCCATATTGGAAGCTTCGTTCCTGCTTCGTATGCACACATTGGCCTTGTGGACAGGATATTCTGCAGGGTAGGGGCTATGGACAACCTTGCAAGAGGAGAGTCCACGTTCCTTCTTGAAATGCAGGAGGCTGCGTTCATCCTAAGGAGCTGCACTCCAAGGTCTTTCGTCATTGTGGATGAAATAGGAAGGGGAACCAGCACACAGGACGGAATGTCCATTGCATATGCGGTGATGAAGGACCTTATGAAAAAGGGTCCAAAGACGCTCTTTGCCACGCACTACCACGAACTTACCATGATAGACACATCAGGAATACGGCTTCTTACACTTGAAGTCGATGAAAAGGACGGGGATGTGGTTTTCCTAAGGAAGGTGAAGGAAGGCGTAGCCAATTCAAGCTACGGCATACATGTGGCCAAGATGGCAGGTGTTCCCGCACCGGTCATAAGGGACGCAAAGAGCTTCCAGAACAGGCACTTTGCAGACTATTCGATGGGTCAGGCAAGCCTTTTCACTTCAAGCGATGGTGATGCTGGAGCCCACGGCAATTCCATTGATTCTTCAAAGGCCATCGCCCTTGCAAAGGAGATAGCCAATGTGGACCTTGACCGCTGCACTCCAATGCAGGCGCTCATAATCCTGTCGACGCTCAAAGAGAAGGCCGTGGAGGTGGATGCAGCGCAGTGATGGATGCTTTTGGACGCTTGTTTGGACGAAACTGCCTCGTATGCAATGCTCCAAGCGATGACGTCCTGTGTCCTGAGTGCAAAGGCATCCTTGATTCCGAACGCTTCGACACCTACATGGTTCGCTGTCCAAAATGCTTCTTTCCGCTCGTATCGCATGACTACAGCTGTCCGCGCTGCCATGGAAAGGAAACGGCACAGGGCTCTGAGGTGTGCATGGTTCCGGTTTATGCCGTATCAGACTACAACTCAAACCTTTCATATTCTCTTTTACACAGATTCAAGTTCTTGAAAGATAAAGAAATAGCAAGAATAGCCGCAATATGTATACAAAAAGCCATAGATATTCTTGACCCAAATGGTGATGCATTCGTCGTGCCTGTTCCATGCAGTATGCAAAGTCTGAAGCAGAGGGGCTGGGACCAAATGGTGCAGGTATGCAGGTACATTGAAAGACCCATGCTCAGGATTCTTGGGAACAACAATGATGAACCGTCCCAGCAAAAGCTGCTCAACAGGGCCCAGAGGATGGAGAAGGGAAGGGAGAAGCGGTTTTCAATGGCATCGGCCTACGAGAAGGTGGCCAACAAGGGGATATTGGACGAGTATACGAGAAGACCCGTGGTGCTGGTGGACGATGTGACGACCACGTTCAGCACCATACAGGCTGCTGCGGATTGCCTTTTGGACATAGGATTCAAGGAAGTGAAGGCTGCGGTGTGGCTCTACGACTACAAGGCTTAGAGCCGATGCGCAGAGTCCATCGTCTCAAACGGTGAGGATTCCGTCGTCGATGCGGCCCTCGAAGTAGCGTTTGAGGTCGTACGGCGAGAACATTCCACGGTCAGTGGCTATTCCGGAGATGAGGTGAGGGGGTGTCATGTCAAATGCAGGGTAGTAACCCTTTACCCCTTCGACTGCAGTGCGTACCCCCATTGCCTGCAGAGAGAATTCAGGGTCGCGCATCTCGATCGTTACTGAGTCGTGCGTAGGATGTCCAATGTCAGGTGCTCCGGATATGAACGTTGGGATTCCAAAGTAGTTGGCGCATATGGCTATTTGGCTGGTTCCAACCTTGTTGAACACGTAGCCGTCCACGCATATTGCATCCGCTGCGCATGTGAAGACATCCACCTTCTCCCTCTTCATCACGAAAGCTGGCATGTTGTCCGTTATCACGGTGACATCGAACCCCATGTCATGGCAGACCGTGGCAGTAAGCCTTGCACCTTGGAAGTAGGGGCGTGTCTCAGGGCAGAAAAGCCTTATCCTCTTGCCTCTTTCGTTGCATTCCTTGAGCATCATTCCAAGTATCGTCTCAGCAAAGCACTGCGTCATCACCGTTCCGTTGTCAGGGAACATATCCACAAGGTATTTGGCACATTTTCCAACCTTTGCATAGCGCATGTTGTTTGCTTCCACTACGAAATCCCTTATTGCGATGTCAACGCGCTTCCCCTCAGCAAGGGCCTTCTGGGCAGACGGCAGGCAGGCCTCCGTGACTATCTTCATGCGGTTCACCGTAGTGGGACGGGCGTGCGATATGGTGTACGAGGCGTTTCTAAGGTACTCCATCTGCTTTTCGGCCTTCATGTCCCTGCATTCCCAAGCGGCCAAAGCCATACCCATGGGAGCGGCTGTGAACGGCCCAGCGCTTTGTGTGACCATGTCCGTTATGGCCTTTGCAAGCTCAACGTGCGTCCTGCATACCACGAACGAAGTCTTTGCAGGATAGACCCTACGGTCCAACACACGGACCTCACCGTCCTCGTACCAAGCTATGTTCTCGTATCTGAGCATGAAAGCCAAATTCGCATCCTGTCTATCCATATCAGCCCTCCTTTTTAGGCCTACATTCCAATGCCGATGTCGCAGTTGGCTGCGTCACCGATTGAACTCTAACACAAAGCGCATGGTTTTTCCACATATACGATTGCCGTTGCTTGACATATCTCGTTTGCTTGCGATATATTGCAAGAGGATTTTTAATGAGGATTTTTGAGGGATCGAAATTTTCGGTCCCTTTTTTATGGCTTTATGTTGAACAACGAGATTACGAAGGACCCTCTTTTCGAGGATCTCAGAGGAATCGTGGAGAATCTGGGCATGGTGCTTTGCGATGCAAAGAAATCAATGCAGGGCAAGACCGTACAGATATCCGTGACAATCATGAATCCGGCGGATGAGACTGGTGTGGACGACTGCGCAAAGGTCCACAACACAATCCTTCCAAGGCTTCAGATGAAGTACGGACGCGACGACCTCTATGTAGAAGTCTCGACCCCCGGCCTTCAGAGGAACTTCAGGGACGTCTATGAGTTTCTGGTCTTCAAGGGAAAAAGGTGCAGGGTGTACAGCCTTGGAGCATCGTCCTGGATAAGCGGAACGATAGACGAGGCAGGAGACGATGGTGTCACCCTTCTTGACTACGAAGTCGAGGACTCCAAGGAGAAGGGCGAGGAGAAGAGAATTGAATTTGAAGACATCCAGAAGGCAAAGCTGGATTACAGATGGGAGGATGTGAAGAATGTCCGAGTTAAGTGAAGCCATCAGGCTGATGGTCGAAGACAAAGGTATTTCGCAGGAACTGGTGCTGGATACCATTAGGCAGACCCTTCTTGCCACATACAGAAGGAAATATGGAACGGATGAGAACGCTGTTGTGACATTTGCAGACGACCTTTCGTCCGTGGAGCTTGCATCCCGCAAGGTCGTCGTCGATGACGATGACTTTGACGATGAGGTGACTCAGATTCCTCTTGAAGAGGCGCAGGAGCTTAGCTCTGAAGCTGAAGTGGGTGACGAACTTCTCATTCCAATCGATCCAAAGAGCTTTGACAGGATAAGCGTCCAGACTGGAAAGCAGAGGGCTCAGTCGGCTCTTAGGGAGATCCAGAAGGACGAACTGCTTCAGGAATTCAAGGGCAAGGTTGGTGAAATCATCAACGGCTATGTTCAGGGAGACCGTGATGGAGACCTTCTTGTAGACCTTGGGAAGACACAGGGATATCTTCCAAAGAAGAACCAGAGCCCCAAGGAGTTCTATACAAAAGGCGACAAGATAAGGTGCTATGTGGAGAGCGTAAGGCCTGATGAAAGGTCCGACAAGAACATAAGGGTCATACTAAGCCGTGTGCACGAGGATTTTGTTAGAAAGCTCTTTGAAATCTATGTACCTGAGCTTGTGTCGAAGGATCCAAGCATAGAGATCATGAAGATCGTCAGAGAAGCCGGATACAGAACCAAGGTCGCCGTCTACCCAAGGAAGGTGGATGCAGACGCCGTTGGAACATGTGTTGGACTCAAAGGCAACAGAATCCAAGCGATAATGAAGGAACTCGACGATGAGAGGATAGACGTCATCAAATGGGATCCAAACCCTCTTGAGTACATTGCAAACGCCCTTTCCCCTGCAAAGGTCCTCCAGGTGTACGTAATAGACCAGGCGAAGAAGGAGGCAGTTGCAATAGTTGATGAGTCTCAGCTTTCATTGGCCATTGGAAAACAGGGCCTCAATGTAAGGCTCGTCAATAGGCTCTGCGACTGGATAGTCAACGTAAAGACACAGGATCAGTTCGCAGAGATGGATGTTTCAAGGGAGGCGAGGGCCGCAGCGGATGCAATGTTCGACAACATTGACGAAGCCTACCAGCAGCCAGTGCAGCAGGACGGCGAAGATGAGGAGATGGCCCTTACGGATCTTCCTATCGACAAGAGCCTCATCGCAAAGCTCAACTTCTATGACATCTACACGGTCGAGGAGTTCATCAACCTCACAGAAGAGGACCTTGCCGGAATGAAGAACCTCTCTGCTGAGGACATAGAGAACATAAACAAGGTTATAAGGGAAAACGTAGACATCGTCGAGGACGAGGTCGAAAGCGAAGAAGGGGAAGGCTTTGCCTGTCCAAAGTGTGGCTATCCTCTCACGGTTGGCATGACCGAGTGTCCTAACTGCCATGTGGGGATAAGTTTCGAGGAAGTCGAAGAAGACGAGGAGTGATAGTTTATTGATGTCAGAAGAAAGCAAGCCCAAGGCAACATTGATCAAACAGCCAAAGATAGCTGAGGCTGTCCCTCAGGCTCCAAAAGCGGACGCTTCTCAGGAAAAGAAGAAGATCGTCATCATAAAGAAGAAACCCGTCGTCGTGGTCAAGGCGCAGGCACCAACACCTCAGCCGGAGCAGGCTTCCGAGAAGAAGAGCTCACCTGTGGTGTCTGTTGCATCTGAAGCCAAGGCTCAACCACAGACAGTATCTCCTACGCCTTCTACAGCAAGCGCCAACAATGCAACGGCTGCAGCAGTGCAGCCGAAGACCGCTCAGTCCGCACCACAGCCACAGAGACCGGTTGTAGGCTCCACGGCGTTCGTCAAGAAGCCGCAGAGCCCTGCACCTGGAACGGTTGTGCAGAAGAAGGTCATAAAGAAGAGTTCCGTTCCTCAGAGCACGATAAACATGGGACCTGTCATCATTTCGGGTGACAACCTTCCTCCAATCGTTCCAAGAGGAGCATCAAGAAGCTCCGACAGCCCAAGATCCACAGGACCTGTCGGCTCCGTTGGTGGAATAACCTATGGCCGTGACGGCCAAAGGATAAGCAACGGCTACAACGGGAACCGTCAGGGCGGATATGGCCAAAGACAAGGCGGCTATGGTCAGAACGGCCAGCAGGGTAGACCTCAGGGCTATACTCCAAGGTCTGCCCAGCAGGGCAACCGTCAGGGAGGCTATGGTCAGAGGCAAGGTGGTTTTGGGCAAAGGCAGGGTGGATTCGGCGGAGGTTTCAACAGAGACGGACAAGGCCCAAGGCCTGGTTTTGGACAGAAACCAGCTTTTGGAAAGGATGCACCACGCGGTGGAATGCATAGAGGAGGAGGTTTCTCGGCTCCATCAGAGGTTGCAGTTGACAAGAACAGAAGGGTCTACTCAAAGGATAAGGGCAAGGACAGGCGCGACGAGCGAACGGACGAGGAGTTCGAGCTCAAGCAGTTTGGCAAGAAGTCCAAGGGCCATGAGCAGACGGCCGCCATTCCAAAGTCAATAGACATTCTTTCGTCCATCACAGTAAGCGACCTTGCAAGGAAGATGAACATAAAGGCGTCTGAGATCATATCCAAGCTGTTCAGCATGGGTATGATGGTGAGCATCAACGAAAGCATAGACAGCGATACGGCAACGATCATAGCGGAGGAGTATGGATGTTCCGTGCATCTTGTAAACCTCTATGACGAAACGATTATTGCAAGGGAGGAGGATTCAGAGGAGGACCTCGTTCCAAGAGCCCCAATCGTCACTGTCATGGGCCATGTCGACCATGGTAAGACGAAGCTCCTGGATGCCATAAGGCAGACGAACGTCGTTGCAGGCGAGTTTGGAGGAATCACACAGCACATAGGTGCTTACAAGGTATCGATTCCCGGAAAGGGCGATATCGTGTTCCTTGATACCCCGGGCCACGCTGCGTTCACGATGATGAGGGCAAGAGGTGCTCAGCTTACTGACATCGTAGTGCTTGTCGTTGCGGCAAACGATGGCGTCATGCCTCAGACCCTTGAGGCCATTGACCATGCAAAGGCTGCAAATGTACCTATCATCGTTGCTATAAACAAGATAGACCTGCCGGATGCAAAGCCTGAGAGAGTCATGCAGCAGCTCTCGGACCGTGGTCTCATGCCAGAGGAGTGGGGTGGACAGACCTTGTTCTGCAAGATATCGGCCTTGAAGAAGGAAGGTATCGACGAACTTCTTGACACCATACTGCTTCAGGCAGAGATGATGGACCTTAGGGCCAACCCCAACTGCAGAGCGGAAGGGAAGATCCTTGAGGCAAGGATAGATCAGGGAAGAGGTATCGTTGCATCTGTGGTCATAGAGCGTGGAACCCTCAAACAGGGGGACTACTATGTATCAGGCATCTATCCAGGTAGAGTCAGAGCAATGTTCGACGACAAAGGCAAGAAGATATCGTCCGCCGGCCCTTCGACTCCGGTCGAGGTCATAGGCCTGTCGGACGTCCCGTCTGCAGGAGACCCGTTCCAGGTATGCGAGAACGAGAAACAGGCAAGACAGATTGGCGCAAAGAGGCAGGAGCTTGAGAGGATGAACCAAGCCAGCAAGTTCAAGAAGGTCACGCTTGAGACCCTCAACGAAGCCATCAAGGACGGTGAGGTCAAGGAGCTCAACGTCATCATCAAGGGTGATGTCCAAGGTTCCGTCGAAGCCCTCCAGCTTGCACTTGAAAAGCTGTCAACTCCAGAGATCAGAGTGCGTGTGATACGTGCCGCAGCCGGTGCCATCATAGAGGACGACATAAACCTTGCATCGGCGTCAGAGAACCCAGCCCTGGTCATTGGCTTCAACGTAAGACCTACGCCAAAGGCACAGGCAAGAGCGGACCAGGAGAAGATAGAGATCCGTAAGTACAACATAATCTACAATGTCGTGGACGATGTAAGGGCGGCCATGGAAGGTATGCTTTCACCGGAAAGGACGGAGGTGGACGTTGGTACGGCAGAGGTCAGACAGGTCTTCAAGGTACCAAAGGTTGGAATCGTCGCCGGTTGCTATGTGCTCTCAGGAAGCGTCAAGAGGAACAATTTCTGCCGCGTGATAAGGGAGAACATCCAGATAAACCACGACCTTGTGAAGATAACCTCCCTCAAGAGGTTCAAGGACGATGTGCGTGAAGTCACAGCCGGTTTCGAATGCGGTATTGGAATCGAAAGCTTCCAGGACCTCAGGGAAGGCGATGTCCTTGAATTCGTGGAGATCCATGAAACAGCAAGGAAGCTTGAAGTCTCCCAGGAGTACATCTGATGAGCGAATACAGTCAAAGCAGGAACGAGTCCAGGATACTGCAGGCCGTGAACACTCTCATTGTGAACGGCGAGATAAAGCATCCAAAGCTCAGTAGGTTCGCAAGCATAAGCGCCATTACGCTGTCAAAGGACAACGCATATGCAACGCTCTACGTGTCCTGTCTTATGGATGACGGCACTTTGGAGGCCTCCGTCAAGGCACTCCAGAGCGCCGCTGGCTTCATACAGGCACGCCTTGCCAATGCGCTTAGGACAAAGAACACACCAAAGCTTACGTTCGTTGCGGATACCACAGAACGCGACGCCCAAAGGATAAACGAGCTTTTGGACAGCATAAAGTCTTGATGGCATAGGGAAATACTTATGAACAGGAACGCCGTGATCCTTGTGGACAAGACACCGGGAATCACCTCATTCGACTGTCTAGGACGAATAAAGAGACTCATAAACAAGAAAACAGGCCATTGCGGTACTTTGGACAAGTTCGCACATGGCCTTATGATTGTGCTCTGCGGTAGCTACACCAAACTTGTTCCCGTATTCATGGGAATGGACAAGACATACGAGGCCGTAATCGAGTTTGGGAAGTCAACGGACACACTTGATCCAGAAGGAGCGGTCATTGAGACAGGGAGTGTTCCTGACCTTGCGACCGTCCAGACCGCTGTCGCCAGGCTTGTTGGATACGTTGCTCAGGTTCCGCCTGCATACAGCGCAATCCATGTAAACGGAAAGAGAAGCTATCAGCTTGCGCGTGCGAACGAAGATGGTCCTCAGCTTGAACCGCGCCACGTTGTAATCCATGAAGCGTCCATAGTATCGTATGAGGCTCCTTTTCTAAAGGTACGCCTGCATGTGTCGAAGGGAACCTATGTACGTTCCTATGCAAGGGATCTTGGACATTTGTGTGGTAGCTGCGCTTATGTGAAGGAACTCTACAGGACTGCGATTGGCCCTTTCAGGATTGGCGAGGCGGTGCGCTACGACGACACTGAAGCCCTAAAGGCCATAGCAGACTCTTCTGACGACGGGCTTTCCCTCATAGGCCGCATTCCATACACATCGTTCGTGCAAGTAGACGAAACTGAGGCTTTCAAGCTTTCCAACGGCACGGTTCCATATAGCGTGAAAAGCCGTCTTCCAAACGACAGGGTTGGGTTCGTTGTGTTCATGCTCCATAGCGGAGGAGGATCGAGAGCCGTATGCATCTACAGCATGACGGAAGGAAGGATAATCTGCCAGATCAAAGGAGAGTCGTGATGGATACAACGGTCTTTGGAGAAACACACATTGAAAGACCCTGCGTAGTGAGCGTTGGTGTATTCGACGGCCTACACCTTGGGCATGCAAGGATAATAGCGGAGAATGTAGCGCTGGCCCGCAGAGAAGGATGGATGAGCGTAGTGATCACGTTCTCAGTAAATCCAAAAATGGCAAAGGGTTCCATGAAGGCATTGAAACCATTGGCATCTGCGCGCTTTTTAGATGAATTGTTGGAGAAAGCAGGTGTTGAACAGCACTGCATAATTGACTTTTCCGACGATATGAGTAAACTCACAGGAGAGGAGTTCATTGCCAAGCTCTGTACGTCGTACGGTGTGAGGGCAATGGTTGTTGGGACAAGTTTCCGTTGCGGCAATCCAAGCAGCAGCGCTGGGGTTTCCGCCTTGGAAGGTCTTTTGTCAAAATATACTTCATCTGCTTCCCTGGTGGTTGTTCCTTCCGTCTTCGTAGAAGGTGAGGAGGTGAGCAGCTCCCTGATTCGCAGATGTCTCCTAACAGGTGATTTGGACAAAGCATCCAGGTTGCTTGGCAGAGCGTACAGTCTTGACCTCAGGGACGTTCCCTTTGAGTCGAGTCGGAATCGCCTGTTCTATAGCGTCCGCGCTCTTGGACAGCTTCTTCCTATGGAAGGGCGGTACATGGTGGAAGCGACAGCAAGCGGAGCATTGGCAAAGTGCCGGCTCTGCATTTCAGAGGACCATGTGGCTCTGGAGCTGCCTGTGCGGATGATTCCAGATGGGATTACATTCCTAGGAGAGTAACAGAATGGTTACCAAGGAACAGAAACAGGAAATCATCGCAAAGTTTGGTGGCGATGAGAAGAACACAGGAGCTGCAGAGGTGCAGGTTGCACTTCTCACAGCAAGGATCAACGACCTTCAGAAGCACTTCAAGGCCAACCCAAAGGATCATGCATCGAACCGTGGTCTCCTCAAGATGGTTGGACAGAGAAGACGCCTTCTCAAGTACATCAAAAACAACGACATTGAGAAATACCGCTCACTCATCGCAGAGCTGGGTCTCAGAAAGTAAGCTTGTACAAGTCAGGGCTCCGTTGAAGCGGAGCCTTTACTGCGTCTAAGGCGTTTTGCCTTGGATGCGTTGCCAAGTGGCCAAAGGAGGGGTTTAAGGCGGCATTGAAACCACATCCAGTCAGGCGACAACGGCGAAAGAACAGAAAAGAAGAAAAGAAAGAAGTAAGAAAAGGAAGAAAAATGTCAGAAGTAAAGAAAGTTTCAGTAAAACTTGGTGACGACTACCTCGTATTCGAGACAGGAAAGATCGCCAAGCAGGCAAACGGCGCCGTCTATGCACACTACGCAGGGTCTGCCGTAATAGCCACAGTTTGTTGCTCGGACGCTCCGAGCGAGCCTTTGGACTATGTTCCAGTTTCAGTGGAATACAACGAAAAGTACTATGCCGCAGGAAAGATTCCAGGAGGATTCCTCAAGAGGGAGTCAAAGCCAAAGGACAAGGAGATACTCGTAAGCCGTCTCATCGACCGTCCTATGAGACCTTTGTTCGAAAAGGCGTTCAGCCGCGAGATCCAGATCGTCCCAACCGTCATCTCCGCAGACCAGATCAACACACCTGATGTCATTGCAATCAACGCCGCAAGTGCAGCTGTTACGATTTCAGACATCCCGTTCAACGGACCCATAGCAGGTGTAAGGGTAGCGCTCATAGACGGCAAATATGTAATCAACCCAACGTTCCAGCAGATCGAGAACGCAGACCTTGACATAGTCGTGGCTGGAACACGCGAAGGCATCACGATGGTGGAAGGCGGTGCACACGAAGTCTCAGAGCAGAACATGCTAGATGCAATTGCAGCCGCACAGCCTGTGATCACAATGCTGTGCGATGCACAGCTTGAACTCAGAAGGCTTGCTGGAAAGGAGAAGCTTCCTGTCCTTGAGATAAACGAAGACCTTTCATGGCTCGAACCCATCCGCGAATACGCAAAGCCACTTGTCAAGCAGGCATCCTTTGGCGGAAGCAAGGAAGGAAGACACGAGGCACTTGCCAAGGTCCAGGCCGATACCCTTGCGAAGTTCGCAGACGAAGTCGCATCCCACGATGACGGAAAGGTCCAGATTGCAAAGCTCTTCGACGACCTTGCATACGAAGTGCTCAGGGCATCCATCCTTGACGACGGCGTTCGTGTAGATGGAAGAAAGGTAACCGAGATAAGACCTATAACCTGTGAAGTTGGACTTCTTGCAAGAACCCATGGAAGCGCACTCTTCACAAGAGGCGAAACACAGAGCCTTGCTGTTACTACGCTTGGAACGGTCCAGGACGAGCAGCTCTTCGACAACATAGACGGAGACAAGAACTACAGCAACTTCATGCTGCACTACAACTTCCCTCCATATTCCGTTGGTGAGACAGGTCGTCTCACGACAGGAAGAAGAGAGATTGGGCACGGACATCTTGCACAGAGAGCACTTCAGGCCGTCGTTCCATGCAAGGAGGAGTTCCCATACACGGTCAGAGTCGTAAGCGAAATCATGGAGTCCAATGGATCGTCCTCAATGGCATCGGTCTGTGGTGGCTGCCTTTCCCTTATGGATGCAGGCGTTCCAATCTCAAAACCGGTTGCAGGCATTGCAATGGGCCTCATCACTGAGGGTGCAGACTACAGCAGATACAAGATCCTTTCCGATATCCTTGGAGAGGAGGACCACCTTGGCGACATGGACTTCAAGGTAGCTGGAACTCGTGATGGCATCACGGCTTTCCAAATGGACATAAAGATTGCAGGTGTCACGCCAGAAATCATGAGCAAGGCCCTCCAGCAGGCGAAGGAAGGAAGATACCACATCCTTGGCATCATGGAGCAGACTCTTGCAGCTCCAAGGCCGGAGGTCAACCAGTACGCCCCAAAGATCCTCACCACGAAGGTCGATGAGGAGAAGATCGGTGCTGTGATTGGTACCGGCGGAAAGACCATCAAGGGAATTGCACAGGTTACAGGCGCTGAGGTCAACATAGACGACACGGGCGTTGTGACGATCTATGGAAAGAACGCTGCAAGCGCACAGGCCGCTCTTGAAATGGTCAAGTCCATCGTAGAGGAACCTGAGGTTGGCAAGATCTACCAAGGAACAGTCAAAAGAATCATGGACTTTGGTGCATTCGTTGAGATAATTCCAGGAAAGGAAGGACTTTGCCACATCTCCAAGCTTGCAAGGACAAGGGTCAACAACGTATCTGATGTACTCCAGGTTGGACAGGTCATCCCTGTCAAGCTCATTGAGGTCGACCGCACAGGTGGAAGACTGAGCCTTTCCTACATAGATGCAATAGATCCAGACGGCGAGACCAAGGCTCCTGAAAAAAAGCCCCGTGAAGGCCGCGAGGGTGGAAGGGATTTCCGCAACTCTGATAGACGTTCCTCCAAGCCATTCGGTCGCAACGACCATGACAGAAGGGAAAGGAAGCCAAGAGACAACAGGTCTGAGGATTCAGTCGAGTCCAAGGATTCTTCGAACGACTGACACAACAGCTTGATCAGCTGAAAAGAGGGAAGCCTATTTTGGATTCTATCAAAGGTTGCAATGTAAAAGTTGTTTTGAAAGGAGGAGCAAGACTTCCGGTCTACAGCTCCTCCCAGGCGGCAGGCGCAGATATCTGCGCCTGTCTTGTTGATGGAAGCATCGTTCTGGAGCCTCACGGCTGGTTTGCCGTTCCAACAGGACTGTACATTGAACTTCCTGTTGGTTTCGAAGCTCAGATTCGTCCAAGGTCAGGTCTGGCCGCCAAGTTTGGAGTCACTGTTCTCAACGCACCTGGCACCATAGACAGCGACTACAGAGGAGAGATAAAGGTCATCCTCATCAACCACTCGGACGTTCCATTCGTGATAAACGATGGAGATAGAATCGCCCAAATGGTGATTTCAAAGCATGAAGCAGCTTCGTTTAAGATTTGCGAGGACCTTTCAGACACGGAAAGGGGAAAAGGTGGCTTTGGCTCCACAGGGATTTCGTCAAAGTAGACAATAATAGGATAAGGGGCGTTGGAAAATGGCACGAAGAGGAGGCTACGGCAAGCTCTATGGCTATGTTGGAAGAGAGTATATCCTTTCCTTCCTTGTGGCATTTGTGTTCTTCTTCTTCATATTCTTCGTCAACCAAATACTTGTCCTTGCCCAGAAGATACTGCTTAAGAACGTAATGCTGAGCGATGTCCTCATGCTTGTGGTGCTTTCCATACCACAGTTTCTCATGTATACGATGCCGTTCAGCTCGCTTGCGAGTGCAAGCATGGTGATAGGAAATCTATCTTCCCAGAACGAAGTGTTGGCCCTGCGCTCATGCGGGATACATACAGGGAGGATATTCGTTCCAATCGTTGGAATCTCCATGCTCCTGTCAGTTTCCACGCTATTCATCGCAGACAGAATGATTCCCTATACTACAGAAAGGTATAGGGACCTCTATGCACAGGTGTTGGAACGTGTTCCTACGCTTGAACTTGAAAGCTACAGCTCAACCACGTTTGGCGACATGGTCATATCCAATGGTCTTGTTGACAAGAACGAAGTCCACGACATACTCATATTCGACGACTCGGACTCAAGCAACAGCCGCATTGTATTTGCAGACAAGGGGTCTTTCAGTGTCGTTGACATTGATAGGTTCATATACCGTATAGACATGGAAAACCCGCAGATACTTGCAACGGATTCGACTTCGCTTGAGTCCTACTCCCTTGCAAAGGCGTCGTCAATGACGATGTACATAAACCTTTCGTCACAGACAGGTTCGAATGTGAACATAACGCCATCCCAAATGTCAATAAGGCAGCTCATGGCTCTAACGGATGAAAGAAGGGCGGAGAACGATTCTCTCAAAGCCCAGAAAAGTGAGGATGTAAGGCGTTTGACTGGCTCTGTATCAGAGGAGCTTTTCAATGTCGAAGAAGGAAAGTCCGTTGATGCGGCTTCGTTGTACAGGAAAGCTTACGATGTTGTGGAACGACAGGAAAGACGAAGCTTCAGCTTCTATTTTCAATACTACAGGACGGAGCTTCAGAAGAAGATAGCCCTGTCCTTTGCCTGCACCTTTCTGGTTTTCATTGCATTTCCAATCTCCTTCTTCAGGGTGAAGAACGGACGACTCCTTGGTTTTGGACTTTCGATGCTCATAGCCTGCATGTATTGGTTTCTTTTGTACTATATGCACACAAGGGCAATAATGACATCTCTTCACCCGGCCGTTTTCATTTGGTTCCCAGATGCCTTGGTATTTCTGGTAGGGGTTGTGCTTCTTCTGAAGCTCCGTAGGAAATAGAAGAGGAAGAGGAAGATGAAGGTCCTTACGAGATATACATTGACATCGGTCCTAAAGGTTGGATTGGCCACAGCACTTCTTGCAGCCCTTATGCTGGTTGGTGTGGACCTTTTCTCCAACCTTGATTCCTACATTGGCCATTCGGTTGGCTTTGGAAAGGCCTTCATGCTTTCCATGCTGTACTATCCGGAGGCATTCCTCCTTGCTTTGGGTCCATCATTCCTTTTCTCTACAACATATTTCCTCTCCATGCTCAACGCAAGCAATGAAATGATATGCGTACTCAATTCAGGTGTAAGCTCAAGACGTGTGGTGACGCCTCTTTTCATCCTTGCGGTACTGCTTGCGCTGTTCTACTTTGGGTTCAACGAAACCGTTGCCATAAAGAGCTCCAACCTCAAGGATTCGAAGACGCAATTCGCAACAAAGGACGGTTCGTCGTTGGACAACACGGACATTGCTCTAAGCGACATGCAAGATGGCTATATGGTCTATGCCTCACGCTATGAGGATGAGACCTCGAAGCTGTACAACGTGTCATATGTTGAACTAATGGAAGGCAGCAATGCATCAGCCCCTGGTTTTGGAACTAGTCTAGACGCAGGCATTAGAAGGATAGACGCATACAAGGCAGTATATGATGAAGGGCATGGCTTTTGGACCTTCGATGACTGCTATGTATATACGACTATGGACACCAACGATGGTGGTGTTGTGGATGTCTCGTACTTTGAGTCCTTGGATGTAGAACGCATGAAGCTTGAGCCACAGCTTTTCAGAAACCTTTCATCAGAGATTTCAAAGATGTCGTTGGATCTGGCCCGTGCATATCTTGTTCGTATGAAAGGACTCAACACAGATGAATACGCACACCTTGGAACGGAGTACTACAAGCGCATCTTCAGCTGCCTCACGCCTCTTGTCATGATGGTAATTGCTTGCAGCATGAACTACAGATTCAAGAAGAATGTACTGTTCTTCTCACTGATCTGCTCCATTTGCATAGCCGTCGTCTACTACGTCATACAAATGATGACGGTCATGCTTGCAGACCAAGGGGTTATTGCCCCTTGGCTTGGTATTCTGATACCATTTGCCGTGGTTCTTGGACTCTCTGGAATCATGTCCATCATCATGAAATAGATATCAAAAAATGAGTTTACGAGGTGAAGCTATGGCCGACAGAATATACACACTGCATCACAAGGACTGCCACTGCAAGGCTAGGACAGGAGAGATAAGGCTTGGCCACGGAGTGGTCCAGACCCCTGCGTTCATGCCTGTTGGAACCAACGGTACGGTGAAGGGGATATACCATGACAGAGTGGCTCAGATAGGCTACAATCTCATACTTGGAAACACATACCACCTATACCTAAGACCTGGTGTAGACGTGCTTGCCTCGTTCGATGGACTCCATGGTTTCAGCAACTGGCATGGGAATATCCTCACTGACAGCGGTGGATTCCAAGTGTTCTCTCTGAGCTCTCTACGCAAAATACATGAGATGGGGGTCAAGTTCCAAAGCCACATAGATGGGTCCCGGCATGTTTTCACTCCGGAGAAGGTCGTGGACATCCAGCAGACGATAGGGTCCGACATTGCCATGATGCTTGATGTATGCTCAGCCCCTGGAATCTCATGGAAGGAAACGCTCCATGCCATGGACATCACCCATCTTTGGGCCGAACGCGCCATAATCCACAGGGATTCGCTTTTGGAAACAACAGGGAGAGCCTTCAGAGGCAACCTCTTTGGAATAGTGCAGGGAGGCTTCTATGAAGACCTTAGGCGCAAAAGCGCGCAGGTCATAGGCTCAATGGACTTCCCAGGCATCGCCATTGGGGGTCTTTCAGTTGGCGAATCCAAAGAGGATTTCTGCCGCTACCTTGCAATAACAGCAGATGCCGTAACCGATGCAAAGCCACGCTATGTCATGGGAATAGGCACACCGGACTACATACTGGAAGCCGTAGAAAACGGCATAGACCTCTTCGACTGCGTGCTTGCAACCCGCACGGCTCGCAATGGATCGGTCTTCACAGACGATGGAATGCTCACGCTTTCACGTTCATTCAACGAGTTCGACCACGGACCAATCCAGGAAGGCTGCACCTGCGAAGCCTGCACCCACTACTCGCGCGCCTACATGCGACACATGTTCAAATGCAATGAGATGCTTGGAGGCATGCTTGCAACAGAACACAATCTCACATACCTCTACAACCTCATGGCAAAGGTCCGTAAGGCCATAGAAGAAGATTGCTTCCAGTCCTTCAAGCAGGACTACCTCAAGCGATTCTACATCAACGACGGCCGTTGTCTTGGTTGAGTCTAAAAAAAGGCTGGTTTTTCATGCGATTTCCGTACAAAGGTGCAGGAGTAGGGCTTGTAAGAAAGGGCCGCATACTCATTGGAATGCGCTCCAAGAAACCATTTATTGGCAAATGGTCCGTCCCCGGCGGAGGACTAGAGAAGGGCGAAACCTACCTTGAAGACGCCATGCGGGAATTCTACGAGGAGACAGGCTGCGACCTGAAGGCAATGCAGCGTTCCTTCTTGGGGTCCTGGACCTTATGCCTGCCTCCATTCTTCCACTGGACGACCTTCTTCTTCAAGACCGATATCTCTGAGATCAAGCTTTCCCCGTCCGAATTCACCCGTCTGGAGTGGATTCCTTTGGATGAAATGAAATCACTGCCGTGCAGACCGTTCACATGGTTTGAGATGCGAAAGCTAAGGAAGCTACTAGAAAAAGGACAACGACCAAGACCTTAGGCTGATGCAGATTTACCAATAAGAACATCTGCAGGAATGTCCAAACCAGAGGAAAGCTTTCTTATCATTGAAAGACTTAAACCCCTCTTTCTGGAAAACACCTCAGAGACCTTGGATCTGCTGCCAAAGTACTCGACCATATCTGAGTTTGTAAGTCCTTCCTGTTCCATTCTGAACTTTATCGCTTCGATTGGATCCGGGGCATCTATAGGGAAATGTTCCTTTTCATAGAGCTCGACAAGGACGACAAGAAGTTCCATTTCATTCGCCTCTGGAGACCCTGGCTTCGAGTCGAAAAGCTCGTCTATACGAGAAAGAGCTTTTTCATAGTCTTCATTGGTCTTCAAAAGTCTATCGTATGACACTACACTTCCTCCGCAACTATTCTATCGTATTCTACATGAGACCCCAAGAATCTAATGAACACAGTCTTTGAACTGTAGTTCACCCGAACGATAAGCCTGTGTTTGTTTCCACATATATTGAATACAACTCTATTGTTCTTCAATATGCTGGCAGACCTGTATTCAGCCTTGATATCCGATGGATTTGACCATTGGGCTTTCAAAGCCTCGGCAAACCACGACTTCAATGCCTGCTCCGTCTCAGGAAATTTTATCCAATAGTCACATAATGTCTTTCTGGCTATTATGTGCATTCAAACTCCTTTACCACTCTCCGTTCTATAAAAGAACACATATCAAATATACTTCCCATTTTGGGAACAGTCAATGCTTTTATAGTAGAGTTTTTCCAAGACAGAATCAGTTCAGGAAAAACATTGATAAAAACCATGCATTTGGATATCCTTGGCACACGTAAAAACAAATGGACTGTGGTTTTCAATTCACCGAGGCGAAGAACATGGCAGATCAGTCTTTGAATATCAGAAACACGCACGGAGAGATTCAAATCGTTGAAGGTTCTCTGTGGAAGAATATGTTCCTTTTCAGCATCCCGCTTATGTTGTCACAACTCCTGCAGGTGCTCTTCAACATGGCGGATGTAGCCGTCGTAGGCAAATTCTCAAGTGCAGAGGCATTGGGATCTGTAGGCTCGACAACGATTCTTGTATCGTTGTTTACAGGTTTCCTAATTGGTATGGGAAGCGCCGTCAATGTACGAGTTGCACAGCATCTAGGAGCCAGGGACAAAGCCCGAACATCAGCTTCCATCCGCACCGCATTTGCAATCTGCCTTGCAACAGGCTGCATCATCATGATTCTTTGCCTCGTTTCCGCACGATTCATGCTTGAGCTGCTAGGTACGAAGGACGACCTCATTGAAGGTGCCGTGCTCTATTTCCGCATCTATGCATTGGGTATGCCGGCTCTAGGCATCTTCAATTTTGGCAATGGAGTGCTCAGCGCAAACGGAGACACAAAGCGTCCGCTTGCATATCTCATGACGGCAGGCATTCTAAACGTACTCCTCAACCTGTTCTTCGTCATCGTCTGCAATATGGCTGAGGATGGTGTTGCACTGGCCAGCATCATAACCCAGTATGTATCTGCCGTGTTGATTCTGATGCACATGGGACGACAAAATGACGACTGCTCATTCCGCTTTCAGGAATTGAAAAACGGAATGGATAAAACAGAGGGAAAACGTCTTCTAGGCCTAGGAATCCCAGCAGGGCTCCAAAACGCCATCTTCGCCATTGCAAACCTATTCATTCAAAGTGCCGTGAACTCCTTCAGCTCCGTCATGGTCGAGGGAAATTCAGCCGCCGCCAATGCCGATTCCATCATCTACAACGTCATGGCTGCATTCTACACAGCCTGTTCAACCTTCATGGGACAGAACCTAGGAGCTGCAAAACATGACCGTGTACTGAAAAGCTATTTCATAGGTATAGCATACTCCTTCCTAGCAGGTGCGGTGCTTGGCGGTGCCTTGTATCTTTTTGGAAGAGAGTTTCTGTCACTGTTCGCCAATGATGAAGCCGTCATCGAAGCAGGGCTCCAACGTACTCAGATCATGTGCTTCTCATACGCCTTCAGTGCCTTCATGGATTGTTCGATTGCAGCCTGTCGAGGCATTGGAAAAAGCCTTGCACCAACGGTCATCGTCATAACGGGCTCCTGCGTGTTCCGTGTTATATGGATCTACACCGTATTCGCCCATTTCCATACCATTCCATCCCTGTACTTGCTTTACATTTTCTCATGGCTCATCACAGCTGTCGCAGAAATCATATGCTTTGCCGTCAACTACAGAAAGCTTGATACCAACCTATAAGAACGTCCATAGGAACAAATCTATTTAGACTACACCTATCATTTGATATACCATTCATAAAAAACAAATGATAGGCAAATGCAATGGATAAGCTTATTAGAGCCATAAGAAAACAGAAAAAAATGAACCAATCTCATGGACAGCCGATATCGGCAGCCTCCAGCGAAGCAGCTCCTGCACCCACCTGGCCGCACGGTACGTGATCCTTGTTCCGGGATATCCCATGCATATGCCTTCGCCGAAGCTCCCGCCGCAGCATGTGCATCTGTATCTGTGGTGCTCCACTTCAAGCTCAAATGGGACGCCGAACCACAGCGGCATGTCCTTCAATGTGGTGCCGGCCCTGCCGTGGGCATGCACCCTGCCTCCGCAGAACGAGCAGACCTCTTCGCCGCTGCTACGGTTGCTTTTGAAGAACAGCACCGACCTGTCCTCTCCTACATCGAATCGGCTGCATTCGAACTGTTGGCATGAAAGGTGGATTGAGATATCCTTGTCTATGGGTATGTTCAGGTCCTTCTGTGTTTTTTGGTTTTAACAACTTTCCGTGAAGAACCTTTTCTTCTGAATGCATTGTACTGAAGCATTGTCCGCATTTTGGATTTTTCTGATTTTGCGTACACTTTTTTGTCCGCATTTTCCATTTTTCATCTTTTGCGGACATTAGAGCAACTTTCAAAACCATGCTTTGTGTGGATTGGACATGGATTGCCGTGATGGAAGCCGTCTGAAGCAACTGCGGCAATGCTTTGTGCATTATGAAGTTGCTGAAGGCGGATTTCCAGCCGTGCAGGGCATGGCCAGGACTCATGAAGGAGTTTTGAAAGTTCCTCTAAAAGCTATTCAAATACAACAAAGGGCTGCGACCAAGGTCGATCGAACCTTGTGGCGCAGTCCTTTTGTTGGTGGAATAGGGAAGGGGATTAGAAATCAGCCAGCTGGATGTCCTTGACGGTGTAGTCGTAGTCAACGCCGTTGATGGTGAACTTGGTTTCCTCTCCCTTTTCAAGGTTGTAGAGCTTCTGGCCAAGCGGTGCCTTGAAGTTGAGTATGTTCTTGGTTGGGTCCGACTCCCATGGTCCCAAGATGGTGTAGGTAACCTCTACGCCTGTAGCGTTGTCATGGAATGTAGCCTTGGTTCCAAAGCTTACATACTGGAGATCTACGTCCTCAGGCTTTACGACCTGGGCTACGGAGATTTCGTCAGTAAGCTTGTTCATGAGAAAGTTGAGGTTCTTCTGCTTGTCCTTGCCGTACTGGTACTCGGCATTCTCACGAAGGTCTCCAAGCTCCCTTGCGGTTCCAATCTCCTTGGAGTTCTCTGGAATCTCAACGTTCATGATGTGGTCGAGTTCAGCGGTCTTTGAATCAAGCAAAGCCTGAGTGCAGAGCAGTCCCTTTGGAATTATCTTCTTCTTGTCTATGGCCTTGTTTGGATTGTCGCCTGTTATGGCCTCCCAATCCTCTGGGAACTTCGTGGAGATGTAGTGCTTCACGGACAGCCTGCTGTTCTCAATGTCAGGAATTCCCTTGAGCATGGAGTAGAGCTTTTGGGCCTGGTAGGCATCGGCCTGGTCAAGGTAGCGATAGACGAGCCTATCCTCTGTGAATAGGTTGGCGTCAAGGAGCTTCTGACGTTTCTTGTTCTCAGAAACATCGGTCTGGTTGTCGATCTTCCTGTTGACGACTCCAAGCAGAGACAGCTTCGTGAGAAGAAGGGACTCGGATGAACATTTGGCCTTGGCCCAATCCTTGTCGGAGAATGTCTTGTCAAGATATAGGAAGAAGTCAGGGTCATCCTTGTAGCTGATGGCTGCCTGTGCAAGGACTTTTGTAAGTGCGTTCTTGCGTGGGCCTTTGCGAATGCAGTCAGCCATGTATGCCGTCATGTACAGAGGGTACAGAGTTATGAGTATTTCCTGCCAGTTCTCTTCGTTGTCCACGATGCCGTCAATGAAGGCCCTCTTGAGCTCTGAGTCCTGAATTGACGTAAAGAACGTACCCACGTTGGAGATGCGAGAATAGTAGTCGTCGAACGTTCCGTTGACGTTCACAAAGCTCATGCCGTTGCGTCCTTTGAGCTCGCAGAGGACAAGGTATGAAACGATACCTTCGTTGCCGGATGTCTGCGCCTTGCCTTCGAAGAATGCGACTATATTTGCAAATTCATCGCTGTCAGTCTGGCCTTTGTGGGCGATGAAATCCTTCATTATCCTTATCTTTTCGTAGATGTCCTTTGCATTCCTGAACAGACTCAGGGTCTTTTCTTCGTATGTGATTGGACTTGTTCTGAGAACGTAGATGTCATTGGAGCTCTCGCTAATGCCAAAGTATGGATTAGTCGTAAGTTCCTTCTTTGCAGCTGCAGACCAAACAGAGTACTCCTTTTCTGTGAGGATCGAAGGACAGAGCTCAGCCTTCATCTGTTTGAATGAAGCCTGGTTCCCAAGCGAGGAGAGCAGGACCTTGAGTCCCCACTGGATATCCTGCTTGAACTTTGCGGCAAGCCTTTCCTTTGGAACTGCTGCCTTAAGAACCCAGATATGGCTCTTTGGGAGGACCCTCAGGCTCTTGAAAGCCATTGAGCAGCTCATCGTGTGGGTGCCTTTGCCTGCGAACATTATCTGCATCTCGTCCTTGAGGATCTTCATTATCCTACCAAGCCTCCAAGTCTCATGGTACACGAAGGCGCCTTCTACAAACTCAATCTCCTTTTCGAACTTCTCTATTGCAACATTGATGTTGAGGTAGTCGTTGAGGATTCCTGTGTTGCTAAGGCAGTACTCAAGCCTTGGATTGTCCTTGTACTTCTCCTTCCAAAGCTCTATGAGCCTGTCTCTGGAAGCAAGGTCGTGAGGTGCGTACTTTATTATGGCTTTTAGTATGTCGATGTTGGTGTTGTTGTCGAAGTTTCCTTTCTCGTATATATAGTTGAAGAAGTAGGCTCCTTTCTCGCTGCCCATGGAGTCCGCAATCTTGGATGCAAGTCCAATGAGGTATTCAGGACTCTCACCCTTGAGGGATACGATCTTCGTCCACACGTTCTTGAGGGCTGAAAGGTCCTGAGCCTTTATATGCCTGCGGATGATGCTGCGATAGTAGTTCATCGCCGCCTGGGTCTCTCCCTTGGCCTCGAAGTAGGAGGCGAGCTTGTAAAGGACCTCCGTCTCTTCGAAATCGACCTTCACGAGCCTTTCCCATGTCTCTATCTTCCGCTCTTCGTCCTTGAGCGTTTCGTAGCAGTCCGCAAGGACTTTAAGTGCGTACGAACTCTCGTTGAACGTGAGTATCTTGTTGCCTAGAAAGATCACTTCATCCCATTTGGATGCCTCGTAGTACTGTTCAAGAACTGTAAAGATGTACCTGTCGTCCATTGGGTGACGACCAGTTATGGTTGCCAGATATCTTATGGCTATTGAGTTGCTATGGTTCTCATCCAAAAGGGCTTCACAAGCGCTTTTGAACTCCTGCCTGTCCTCCGCATCAGTAAGCTTTGCAGCGGCGGCATCAAGCTTCTTGAAGTCTTCTACACCCACAGAGGCTATATTGGTGTTCTGCCACAAATCATTGCTAATCAAGTCTCTAACTTCAGTTGCAGTCATTTTTTGCTCCTTGTTCTGCGTCCTGCTTTCATCGTAGGTGAAAGGTAAATAAAAAAGGGCAGACATCCGCCTGCTCAGGTATGTGCTTTCTTTTTGTATCTTTATCTACGTTCATAAGGTAACACAAAAAAATCTTTTGGGCAACAAAATTATGCTTCCGCTGTACTCCTTCTGAGCTTTCTGCAGGACTCCGACCCAGCACCAAAAACTAGCATCGTTGGCGTTTGCTTACTTATAGGGTTTTATGTGGCAATTGTTGGATGGTTTTAGAAATTTTGCTTGTTATATACAAAATTTGTGGTGAAATACTATTGAAATGTTAAGGAATTTCTCCAAAAACAGCTTGTCCGGTATTCAAAAAAACTATGATTGATGCTAATGTATGTGTATGGAAAGAAGAGTGAAGATAGCCCCGTCAGTCCTGTCTGCGGACTTTTCGGACATGAGGGAGGCATTGAAGCAGATCGATGAAAGCACGGCACCATGGGTGCACCTTGACGTCATGGACGGATCGTTCGTCCCAAACATAACGTTTGGACCAAAGTTCATCCAGGACGCAAGACCGCATTCCAAGCTTTTCTTCGACACCCATCTCATGATAGATGACCCTATAAGGTATGTAGAGCAGTTCGTATCAGCTGGGTCGCAGGCCGTAACGGTCCACTACGAGGCATGCAAGGATGTGGTTCCAGTCCTTAGAAGAATAAGGGAGTTTGGTTGCCTTGCAGGTATCTCAATAAGACCCGCCACGGACGTAGAGGTGCTTGGACCAATTCTGGACGAGGTTGACCTAGTCCTTGTGATGAGCGTAAATCCTGGTTTTGGAGGACAGAGCTTCATTCCTTCCAGCCTAGACAAGGTGAAGTGGCTTGTCAGTGAAAGAGGGGGGAGGAGATATCTCGTGTCGATCGACGGAGGCATAAACGAAAGGACCATGCCTGACGTATATGAAGCGGGTGTTGATGCAGCCGTCACGGGATCTGCCTTCTTCAAGGCGTCAGACAAGAGGCTCTTCGTGGACAGGATGTCCATAGGCATGAGGTGATTTTGGCATGAGGGCGGTTGTTCAGAGGGTGAAGGATGCAAGCGTCACGGTGGACGGAGTTCAGGTAGGAGCCATAGAAGAAGGGCTTTTGGTCTATCTTGGCGTTGCGGACGGCGACGACGAAATCGTTTGCATGAAGATGGCGGAGAAGATATCCAAGCTGAGGATCTTCAGGGACGAGAACGACAAGATGAACCTAAGCGTTGGAGATATCAACGGATCCTTCCTTGTTGTGAGCCAGTTCACGCTGTATGCTAACATTCGCAAGGGCAATAGGCCTTCATACGACGAAGCAGGAAAGCCCGAGCATGCGAACAGGCTCTACGAGCACTTCATGAAGGTGCTCAGGGACAAAGGCTTTTGCGTAGAGCATGGCCTGTTTGGGGCGCACATGCATGTGTGCTACGAAAACGACGGACCTGTGACGATCCTCGTGGATTCGGACGACCTGTTTGCAGGAAAGTGAACCTTGGAATCTTGGATGGTTCATTAGATAGACATTAGGAGTTTTTTACTATGGCTAAAGAGAAGATTGTCGAAAACAAAGAGAACGATATGCTCAAGCACAAGATGGAAGCCCTTGAAGCTGCAAGGCAGCAGATAGACAAGGAGTTTGGAAAGGGTTCTCTCATGAGGCTTGGAGACAGCTCTGTATCCAAGAACGTAGAGGTTATTCCTTCAGGTTCCATTCTGCTAGACGAAGCACTTGGTGTTGGAGGATATCCAAGGGGAAGGATAATAGAGATATATGGACCGGAGTCGTCTGGAAAGACTACATTGGCGCTTCACGCAATAGCAGAGGCTCAGAAGGCTGGAGGAATAGCAGCTTTCATAGATGCAGAACATGCCCTTGACCCAGCTTATGCAAAGAAACTGGGAGTCAATACAGACGAGCTTTGGATATCACAGCCAGACAGCGGAGAACAGGCGCTTGAAGTCGCAGAATCGTTGGTTAGAAGCGGAGCCGTTGACATAATAGTCGTTGACTCCGTTGCAGCCCTCACTCCTCAGGCGGAGCTGGAAGGGGACATGGGGGATTCCCATATGGGTCTTCAGGCACGTCTCATGAGCCAGGCATTGAGGAAGCTCACGGGAATACTTGCAAAGAGCAAAACGACCATTATCTTCATAAACCAGATAAGGATGAAGATTGGAGTCATGTTTGGAAACCCTGAGACAACCACCGGTGGAAACGCTCTCAAGTTCTACAGCTCGGTCAGAATGGATGTCCGCAAGATAGAAACCATTTCAAAGGGAGCGGACGAGTTCATTGGAAACAGGGTCAGGGTCAAGATCGTCAAGAACAAGGTTGCACCTCCTTTCAGAAAGGTGGAGCTGGATCTCTACTTCAACGAAGGCATCTCCTATGCAGGAGGGCTTCTGGACGGGGCGCTCAAGTACGGCTTCCTTGAAAAGACAGGATCCTGGTATTCCTACAACGGAGAGAAGATAGGTCAGGGAAGGGACAACGCAATAACATTCCTTAAGCAGAATCCTGATGTGATGTCTGAACTCGATGGAAGACTTAGGGTTGCAATGTTTGGCTCTACAGACACGTCATCCCAGACGGAATCAGAAGAGTAGACGATAAGGGATTCAAGGTAGGCTTGCTCAATGGTAGAATTCCACACCTCCGCATACGATGGACCTCTCGATGTTCTTCTGTCGTACATACAGAAGGCCGAGATAAACATCTATGACATTCCAATCGCTCAGATTACGGACCAGTTCCTCGAATACATCCACAATGCGGAGCAGATTGGGCTTCAGGATTTGTCGGAGTTCTACAAGATGGCGGCTGAGCTCATTTGGATAAAGAGCCAAATGATGCTTCCTATAGAAGTCGAATTCGATGAAGAATACGTAGACCCTAGAGAGGAGCTTGTAGAAAGGCTTCTAGAATACTCCAAGTTCAAGAAGTACTCCGAGCTCCTCATGGGCACTGACAAGTCAGACGACTTCGTGGTTTCAAGGAAGCAGTCCGAGTTCATGGTTCCGTTCTCAGATGAAGAGCTTTGGGAGGACGTCACTGTCCAGGATCTACTTGAAACGTTCGCGAAGATGATGAAGGACTACAACTTCATTGAAGAGAAGGTCTTCAACATATATGAAGATGTATCGGAGAAGGAGAAGGTCGCTCTTATGAACGAATTGTTCGAAACCCGAGACACGATAATGTTCTCAGACCTCTTCGTGAAGAGGACTCCAGAACATGTGATATGTTCGTTCCTTGCGGTCCTTGAAGCAGTCAAGGACAAGATAGTTCTTGTTGACCAGCCTGAGCCGTTTGGAGACATGATCCTCACAAAGCGTCCAATGGACTGGAACCCAAACCTTGCGGACGACTACGACGACCAATACGATGAAATTGTAGAAAACCAATTGGAAGACCAGGACGACTTCTCCATAGTGGAGGACGAAAACAAAGAAGAAGACGTAGAAGGAGATTCAAACGATAGGTTTGATGATGACTTGGACGTTTGATTTAGGCTATAATCTACAGGATGACTTTAAGTGAAAACGCCAGATTGATTGAAGCTGTTCTCTTTTTGGAAAACGAACCCCTGTCCGTGGAAAGGATATGTAGGATGACGGGGCTTGAGGAAAGCAAGACAAGGGAAGCCCTTTCAGAGCTCTCCGAGGCATTCTATTCCGCAGACCACGGACTTGCGTTGGTGGAATCGGCGGAGACATTCTCGTTCGTGCCGTGTACGAACCTAAATGACAAACTCCGTGCATGCTATGGCAAAAAGATCGACAAGCGCCTTTCGAAGGCTGCAATGGAGACTTTGGCCATCGTAGCATATTCGCAGCCCATAACAAGGGGAGAGATAACGAAGATAAGAGGCGTTGTCTCGGACTCCATCATAAGGATCCTAAGGGAAAGGGACTACATCAAAGTCGTTGGAAGGAAGGACGTGCAAGGGCATCCATGCCTTTATGGAACAACGAGGAAGTTCCTGTATACCTTCAAGCTTGAGACCATAAGCGCACTGCCAAAGCTTTCGGAAATAGACAGACAGAGGTTCGAAAAAGAAGATGAAGATTGAATATCCAATACGATTGCAGAGTTACCTTGCAAAATGCGGCGTAGGCTCTAGAAGGGGCTGCGAAGAGCTCATAACCCAAGGCCGTGTGATGGTCAACAACAAAAAGGTCACTGAGCTTGGGACGAAGGTCAATGAGGACGACATAGTCTACGTTGACGATATGCTTGCCGAACCTGAAGAGAGGAACTACTACTACGCCCTGAACAAGCCACGTGGATATGTATGCACGAACTACGACCCAAACGAAACTGCATACGCAAGGGATCTCTTAGACGTTCCTGAAAAGAGCCTCCTCTTCAATGTTGGAAGGCTGGACAAGGACTCCCAGGGACTCATACTGTTCACCAACGACGGAGACTTTGCGAACCTAATAATGCATCCGTCGTCTGAGACAGAAAAGGAGTATATCGTCAGAACCGACCTTGAAATACTTAAGAAGGACATGGATGACGCATATAGGGGTCTGATCAAGCCTTACAGGATAAGGTCATATAGAATCCTTGGAAAGCGCGATGCAAGCGTTGTACTTACAGAAGGCAAGAACAGAGAGATAAGGAATATGTTCGAAGCCATGGGCTACGAAGTGAAAAAGCTAACAAGGGTAAGGATTGGACATATAGAGCTTGGAGAACTTGGCCTTGGGAAATATAGGAAACTGACGAAGAGCGAGGTCAACTCCCTCATAGAAGACGCAAAGGGGAGAAAGGCAAGATGATAGTCGCCATAGACGGACCTGCGGGAGTGGGGAAGAGCTCCATAGCCAAGATGGTATCTGACGAACTTGGAATGTACTACCTCAATTCAGGGAATTTCTACAGAGGTATAACGTACAGGATACTCAACCATGGATTGGATCCTGCGAAGCCCAGCGACTGTGTCAAAGCCGCCATTGGTGCACAGTTCGATGTCAAGAATGGACGTTTCTACCTTGACGGAGAGGATGTGGAGGACAAACTCCATCACCCATCGATAGATATATGGGCCTCAAAGGTGTCCGTCAATCCACAGGTGAGAAGCATAGTCAACGAAAGGATCCATGACCTGACCAAGAGGATGGACGTTGTTGCAGAGGGGAGGGACATGACGACGGTCGTATTCCCAAATGCGGAATACAAGTTCTTCTTCGATGCACTTCCTGAGATAAGGGCTAAAAGGCGCTATGACCAGAATCCAGGAGTAATGGACTACGACACCATACTCAAAGAGATAAACGAAAGGGATGCAATAGACAGGAACAAGCCTGTTGGCGGACTAAAAATTGCACCAGATGCCGTTTATATAGATACTTCATACTTGACCATAAATGAAGTTTGTGAGAAAGTGATAAAAGCCGTAAAAGGCATATCTATAAAGTAGAAATATAAGGATCAGGAGAACAAAAGTGTCTGAAGAAAGAGAAATGCAAAACAAAGATACCGAGATGCAGAGCGTACTGCAGGAGGAATATCTAAAATCTCTTGATGGAATCGAGGACGGTCAGCTCGTTACCGGTACTGTGGTTCAGGTCAATAACGAGTATGTGTTTGTTGACGTCGGTTACAAGTCCGAGGGAAGAATCCCAATGGACGAATTCGATGAAGTCCCATCGATTGGCGATCCTGTGACGGTTCTCATCGTCAACAAGGAAGGAAAGGGTGGTCAGGTCATCATTTCCAAGAAGAAGGCCGATGTCAAAGCCAAGGGCGAAGAGCTCAGACAGGCAGCTGAAGACAAGACACCGGTGGAAGGCAAGTTCGTCAAGGTCATCAACGGTGGCTTTGAGGTGGACCTTGGTGCAGACTACTACGGTTTCTGCCCTCTCTCAAAGGCTGACATCACAAGAACCGAAAACCCAGAGTCTCTCATTGGAGTCTCCGATTACTTCATCATTGAAAAGTTCCACGGTGGAAGCAAGCTCAAGAGTGTTGTTTCCAGACGTGACTATCTTGAAAGGAAGATAAAGGAAAACAAGGAGAAGTTCTTCTCCACAGTCAAGATCGGCGATGTCGTAGAAGGCGTTGCAAAATCGTTCACAAGCTTTGGCGCTTTCATCGACCTTGGTGGATTCGATGGACTGCTTCACCTCAATGATATGTCGTGGGGACATGTAAACCGCCCACGCGACTATGTCAAGAAAGGCGAGAAGATTCAGCTTAGACTCATCAACATCGATCCTGAAACGAAGAAGATCAACCTCTCCCTCAAGCATATGCAGCAGGATCCTTGGACGACATTCGAAGACAACTTCAAGGTTGGCGATGTTGTGACTGCCCCAGTGACCAAGATGACTACGTTTGGTGTGTTCATCGAGATTGCTCCTGGAATCGAAGGCCTTGCCCACATTTCAGAGCTCAGCTGGACAAAACGCGTCAACAATCCAAAGGAAGTCCTCAACATTGGTGATGTCGTACAGTGCAAGATCCTTGGCTATGATCTTGAGAAGAAGCGTGTCTCACTTGGTATCAAACAGCTCTATGACAATCCTTGGGATACTATAGCTGAGAGATATCCAGTTGGAACGGTACTTTCAAGACCTGTCGTGAAGATCACAAACAGCGGAGCATTCGTGAACCTCGAAGAGGGAATCGACGGATTCCTCCATGTTGATGATGTTTCATGGACAAAGAAAATCAAGAATATGTCTTCGTTCTGCAAGGAAGGTGATGTCATTGATGTCACAATCACAAAGGTTGAGCCGGAAAACCACAGAATCAGACTTGGTGTCAAGCAGCTTGAAAGCAATCCTTGGCAGACTCTCAAGCACCAGTATCCAAAGTTCTCCACAATCACAGGTACAGTTTCGAACGTAGCTGACTTTGGTGTGTTTGTGAAGGTCCTGGGCGATATCGAGGGACTAATTCCAAAGTTTGCACTTGTTGGTCCAGATGAGGAGTATACAGATGAAGTCCTCAAGAGATTCAATGTAGGTGATACTGTGACCGCTATGGTCATGGATGTTGATCCAAAGAATCAGAAGCTTTCACTCTCCATCAAGGAGATGAAGAAGCGTGACCAGCAGTCTGAAGTGGCTAAGTACATGTCAAACTCTGATGATGACGACACAGTCACCTTTGCAGACTTGATTTCTTCACGTGAGGAGAAATAAGCAATGGCGAAGAAGAAGTTGAGAAAGGAAGTAGAGAATACCACTGAGCAGAAGCTTATAAATGGTATCTCTACGTTCTTTGAAAAGAACCTGAAGACGATTCTTATTGCACTCGCAGCTATTGCGATAGTTGTTGTGGCAATAGTTGTCATTGTTGGTTCTTCTTCAAGGTCAAGCGATTCAGCACAGATGAAGATTGCTGAGATGGAGGAGAAGTACTCTGAGCTAGCAGTTGCCGAGAATCCGGACTGGGATTCGTATGAAGCAGAACTTGCAACAATGGTCAAAGGTTCTTCCTACACTTCAGTCAAGGCGTCCTATCTCCTTGGGTTGGCCCATTACGACCAAGAGGACTATGCTTCTGCAAAGGAAGCTTTCCACAAGGCATATGAGCTCAATGCAAAGATCTATCTTGCGCCAATCGCACTTGTCAACGAAGCAGCTTGTGCGGAGGCTATGGGAGACACCACAGGTGCTCTTGACCTCTACAACAAAGTCTTCGATGACTTCAAGGAAAGTGGCGTTTCTGCCAAGGCTTTGTTCAACGTTGCAAGAATATACCTTCAGCAGGGCAATACACAGCTTGCTGGTACAGTCTTCGAGCAGGTCGCTACAGACTATCCAAATTCCGAGTATGGTAAGCTCGCTAAGAATATAGCGAACACACTCTAAGGAATACAATGGCATGAATATGTCATACAGACACCGTTCAGTTATGGTTCTCATGATTGTTGCGGTGTCTGTTTTTTTATGCTCGTGCGGCATACCAACTTACTGGTCGCCATCAAATTCAGATTCTACCGTTGTCAGCAAACTCCCGGAGGAAGAGGATGCTATAGAAAACAAGATTCTGAACTTCAATGTAAAAGTGAAATACTATCCTGGAGACGATGGGGAGAACGCTCCAAATATGGGACTGCTGCTGTTGTACGTGTACTCTGATTCCACAAACAGCTCAATTAGCACTGAGCTTGTAAAGAAGTTCAACTCGGACTATAGAGGTTCGATTCCAAATGGGGTTTCAACGCTTGATGCGAACTACGATACACCTGTATGGGAATTCACTGTGGATGAAACGAATTATGGAGTCTATGCCTTTACCGATTCCAATGGGAAATCCGTCTCCGCATACAAGTACAACTTGGACATAACATCAAGGACTGACTTCGTCACTACGTTTTCTTTGAAACTTGCGGATAGCATCGAAGATGGGATTGAACTCTATGAAGATGATTCGGCTTTCAAAACTGCAGGTCTTGGTTTTGGTCTTGAAACATCGCATATGTCGGAGCTCATGAACTCAAAGAACATACACGTCTATGCCGCAATAAGTGCACAAGGCAATGTGTACAGCAACCTCTATTGGTCGAATCTTGTATATGTGGGTTCATTTGAGCTGGATACCAAATCAAAAGAAGCCACATTTGAAAACCAGAGCAACTGAATAGGGGACTCAAGTTCTATCGACCACAATCAAAGGAACAAGCATTTCGTCCTGAGTAAGACCTGCATGGATACCAATGAGCTCGTTTCCATTTCTTTCCATGGAAAGACAATAATCGTCCTTTGCTATTGCAATATAGTCCCCCACAAACTCATCTACCATTGGATGTGGTGTGCCATATCCAAGCAGGCCGCTTTTGAACAGTTCATTTCTATCCATTATGATGAAATGTTCTCCAATGGATTCTTCGAATTCCTTTTTGAAGGATTCAGCCATTCCGTCCTTTATGAAAAAAGTCGCTGCACGTGGCTCCATTGAAAAAGGACGCTTGAGCATTGAGAGAAGTCCTGGATAATCGCTTAGATACACATACTTTGCATCTATAAGACCATGGTCAGCAACCACAAAGAAGATTGTATCAGAGAACTTTCCAGTAAGTGATTCAACGAAGGAGTCAATACACCTCTCAACATCTATGGTTTTTGGATGGTTGACTCCATAGTCGTGCATTGTTCTGTCAGGATCAGGCCAGTAGCAATAGACATAGTTGCATTTTCCATTTGAGAGTAGGGAAGAGAGAGAGCTTTCTATTTTGGAAAGGGAATCAATCTTGGGTTTTGAGAAAGGAGCCAACTCACTGTACATGACATCTGGATTTGCATTGTTTATCCTTGCACCTATTGGAGAATATGGAATGTATTTCGCTGCCAGATTCTGTCCCACATAGCTGTCGTCATTAAATCTGTGGCTTGTAAACGTAGTAACAACTTCATCAATCTCTTTGTAATATGAAAACCAGCCAAGCCAGCCGGTTTCTATAGGGGTCTTCCCTGAACGCATTGCAGTGGTAGCAGCAACGGTTGTTGGTGGAAACGTTGAGGAAATACTCCCAATAATATGTTTTCTAAGAAAACAATTCTTTGGGAGGTTCCGTTTCATGATATTGTATCCAAATCCATCGAACAGCATCAGGACTATATTGCGCGGTTTCCTTCGATTCAGCAAAGAATCGATTCTAGAAAGAGAAGGATGTCCTGGATTGTCTATTCCATAATAGGCAAGTATGGAGGAGGCAAGGGAAACAAGGCTTTCGTTGTAGTTTGGGTATTCTATAATGGTCATGATATATTTTCAAATTTTTCGTATATAATCCATATTCTGTTAAATTGGAGGAGTGGAAAACAATACAAAAACTAGCAGGAAAGCTTTGATTCATTCCAAAGCTCATCTATCTGGGAATCCGTAAGATGTTCGTAGTCCAAACCACGAGCTTTTGCAGTATCAATGACATACTCGAAGCGTTTTTTGAACTTCAAGTTGGCATGGGCCAATGCATCCTGAGGTTTGATATGGTTCTTTCTTGCAACCTGAACGACTGAGAAAAGAAGATCTCCAATCTCATCAAGCTTTTCATCCTGCGTTGTGGCATTCTGGACCTCTGACAGTTCTTCCTTGACCTTGTCGTACGTTCCATCGATTGTGTTCCAGTCAAAACCAACCTTGGCGGCTTTCTTTGATATCGAATAGCACTTTTCAAGTTCAGGAGCATCCTTTGGCACACCATCGAAGAAACCCGTCTGGGTGCGACCTTCGACGTTTTTCTTTATGTTGGCCCAATTGACGAGAACCTCGTCAGAATTCGAAACCTCTACGTTGGAAAACACATGTGGATGACGCCTTATGTACTTTTCACATGCATCGTTCAGGCAATCACTGAGCTTGAAGTCGCCGTTCTGGTCATGGATCTTGGCAAGGAGGAAAAGATTAAGAAATACATCGCCAAGTTCTTCGCATTGATGAGGCCTGTCATTTTCGTTCAAGGCATCTATATATTCATAGATTTCACCTTGCATGCTACGGATTATATCGCTTGGCATCTGCTCCTTGTCCCATGGGCATCCATCCACAGGATCTCTGAGACATGACACTATGTCGTACAGATTCGACATGCACTTCCTTTCGTTGTCCGACTTTTCCAAAATATAGTCTATCACATCCCCTCCATTTCTATATACTTACGCGTTATACGGCATGAACCTGCAATGTGGAACTTACTCATCTCCACAGGGAACAGCAGTTTGAAAAGGTTCTTGTCTCCATTGATATGGACTTCAAAGACCCCTGAGCCTAGACAACGTACCCTATAGTCGTTGTTGTCCTCATTGCATTTCATTTCAAGGATACTGCGTATCTCATCATCGTTCGATGCGTCTATATCATACATAGACCCTTTCATCTTGCTTGAAAGCGAAATCTTCTTTCCAGAAGGATCCGGTTCGATCATCCTCACTGACTTTGCCACAAAACCATCGGCTATGGAATCGTTGAGGATTCCAATCAAGTCATCGTTGACCTGTTGACGTGGAAGCTCGCAAAGAAGAAGCTCGTTGAGGCCTGTGACGCCCATGGAGATAGGATTGAGGAACTCCATCTTGGGCTTTGGATTGAAGCCCTGTGTGAACTGGACCTTGATGCCACCACGCTGGAAAGCCATCTCGAACTGCCTCATGACGGCTATGTGTGAGCTATAGACAGCCCTGTCCTTCTTTTCATACGTTATTATGGCCTGCACATAGTCGCCAGGAGAATACACAGTATCATATTTTGTTTTCTCGAATAAAGCTACATTGGATTTTTCCAAAGACTCCTCGTTCTGAGCCTTTACGACACGAGCCGCCTTGGCTCCACAAACTCCACAGTTGTGGGTACAGGAACTGGAACACACTGAGGTAAGCTTCCTCTCCTTTGCCCTTAGATATTCGTCCTTGAGATACTTCTTGGACACATTCATTGAAACGGAATCCCATGGAAGCTCATCTTCCAGGTCCCAATGCTTTGGACTTGTATCGTAATTAAGTTCCCCAATGGCCTTCATCCACATGTCCCACTTGATGTATTCATCCCAGGCATCCATCCTACAACCAAGTTCATAGGCCTTCTTTATGAGATCACAGCACTCGTAGCCTCCACGTGATACAATGCCTTCAAGAAAGGATATGGATGGTTCATGATATGAGACCTTTATCCCTGGAATGGCCTGCATCAAAGCCTTCTTTATGCCTCGAAGATGCTCCCCTGATTCCTCCATGGACATTTGCTGGACCCATTGGAATGGCGTATGTGCCTTTGGAATGAACGTTCCAATGTTTATGTTCATGTTTATCTTCGTAGCCGCCCTTATCGTAGACAGGAACCGTACGATATTGTCCTTCTCGCTTTCCCTATCGACGAAAGGAAGACCTACCATGAAATAGAACTTCGCAAGCTTCCATCCACGTGTCTTGGCCTCCTGGATTATGTCTATGATCTGCTCGACGGGAACCTCTTTGTTCATGGAATGCTGGTCTTCGAGCATTGGTGTCTCTATTGCAAACGTTAGGCTGCTCTTTCTGACTTCAGAAAGCTGCTCAAGTATACCAAGGGAGAATGTGTTCACCTTAAGCGATGGAAGCGAGAACGAAACGTTGTGGCTTTTGTACTGGTCATTCAAAACGTTAATAAGTCTATCCAGGCTTGGATAGTCGCCTGAAGACAAAGATGAAAGGGTAACCTCCCTATACCCCATTTGGTTCACACTCTGGGAAACAAGGTCGTATATGGTTTTGAGGTTCCTTTGTCTGAACGGTTTGTAGTACTGGCCTGCATGGCAGAACCTACAGCCGTTGGGACATCCCCTCATTATCTCAGCCGTTCCATGGTCCTGGGCCACTTGGAACGAAGGGACTACGAAATGCTCGAGGACAGGTTGCTCTTCAGGTGCTCCAAACGTCAAGTCTACGGCACGGTTCGTTCTCTTTGCACCTGGATACCATAAGCAAGGTATGGACTTCAAAGCCTCTATCCTTTCGCTTCTTTTCTTGTACTTCCTGAGAATGTCCGTAAGCTGCTGGAAATAGACCTCGGCTTCTCCAATATAGACGAAATCGAAGAAACGGGCGAATGGAAGAGGATTCGTAGATGCAGGTCCACCTGCTATGACGATTGGATCAGTTTCCTTTCTATCCGCTATGTCTATGGAAATTCCACCCAAATCAAGGACCTGCAGGATATTGGTGGCACACAGTTCATATCCAATCGAAATCCCAAGGAAATCCAAAGACGACAAAGGAAGATGCTCCTGCAATGTAAACAGAGGAATCCCCTTCTCCCTAAGCATGGACTCGAAATCAGGGGCTACAGCAAATACCCTATCGCAGAAGACGCCATCGAATCTATTCATGAGGTCATATATGATTCTGACCGCATTGTTCGACATCCCAATTTCATAGAGGTCTGGAAAGCACATGGCGCATTTGAGGTCGCCTTCTCCAAGACGCTTCCTTCCATATACGTACTCGCTTCCAATATATCTCGAAGGGTTCCCTACTTCCAGAAAACCCGGCCCAAGCTTTCCCTCAAGGTCAACGATCCTTCCAAGTCCATCTTTTTCAATCATTCCACAATTCCTTAACTACAAACCAATTATCTACCAAGTTTTTCCACAAGTGACTCATCGCTGGGGTTGAGTCTGTATGCCTGATTCCAATACATCCTTGCATTTATCCTATCATATAGCTTTTCAAGGATGTTCCCCTTGGTCTTCAGCAACTTGGAAAGCAATACATCATCCAAAGTGTAGTACGAATCGCCAATCATGGCATCCGTAGTCTCAAGGCAGATCCTTGTGGACTGCTCGCCAAGACCATCCATCTCCGAATAGCTACACAGCAAATCCAAGAAGGCGTCCTTGTCAGAGTCCTGCAACTCCTTCTGCCACGAGGAGAAAAGCCTAGCTATGACATCACCGCCAACTGGACGCTCCAACACAAACGAAACAAGCTGGACATGGGTCATCTCATTGGAAAGCAGTCCAATGATATCGACGGCACGCTCTGTGTCGCCAAGTCCAGCGTATGCTTTGTATAGAGCCTTTCTGGCTTCAAAGCCATCGGACTTGTCAACGATGAGGACAGTAAGCGAATCATGACAGTTAAGTTGGACGAAGCGCCCAACTGCGTGTTGGCGTTGCGGAGCGGAGGTGTTGGAAAGAAGGAGAAAGAGCATGTAGTTCTTTAGGGACTCGTCATAGAGACCCAATGCAAAAAGGCTGTCGGCCTTTATGATGTAGTCTTCGTTGGTAAGATCCTTCTTCCATTCAAGTGCCTTTACAGCGCCTTCATAGTCCCCTTCCCTATAGCTTTTTTCCGCATCCATGCAGGAAACAAGAAAGCACAGCGAAAGCAGAAGAAAAAGGGAGACTGCAAAAAAAGAATGTCTTTTCATACAATCCCCCTTTCTAAGAAAATAAAAAAAGGCCCTTCATAAGCCGAGTTCTGTTTATGCAATCATCTATCTGGCACTGCCGTTGCCGACAGCATCTAGCAGCCTACCCGCGTGTATTGGACGGACTACCCACACGCTTCTTGGCCTTGCTCCTGACGAGGTTTACCATGCGAAGTGCATTGCTGCGCTCCCGGTGGGCTCTTACCCCACCATTTCACCCTTACCTGCAAAGCAGGCGGTTTGCTTTCTGTTGCACTGTCTGTAGCCTTACGGCTCCCGGGCGTTACCCGGCGTCATGTCCTATGGAGCTCGGACTTTCCTCTCGGGCGCTGGAAGACCAGCGCCAAAGCGATTGCTTGAAGAACCTTACGATTCAAATATCAAAAGCGAAATCAAAGAGTGTCAAGGTTGCTGAACTCGTCGTCGGAGATGAAACCTCCATCGCTGTCGTCGCCACCCTCTTCGTCGCCGTCTTCCACATCGTCGGAGGCATCGAACAGAGCATCAAGATGATCGCTGTCCTCGCTTTCCTCATAGTAGAGGACTCTGCTGCAGTATGGACAGAACTTTATCTCGTCCTCACGCCTTACGTCATTGACGAACTGTGCAGGAAGCGTCATGTGGCAGCCTTCGCATACGATGGAATGCACTGGAACGATTCCAACACCGCCCTTGTTCCTGATGATCCTCTCGAACTTGAACACAAGGTTTGGATCAAGGTCCTTTGCAAGTTCGTCCTTCTTTGCGACGATCTCATCAAGAACAGCCTGGTTCTCCGCAATGAGTGCGTCCTTGACGGCGGTCTCCTCTTCGACCTCCTGGGTCTGCTGAGCCATGATCTCCTCCTGTACGGAGAGCTTCATGTTGAGCTCGTCATAGAACTTCTCCTTGGCAATGAGGCTCTTTCTGAGCGTCTGCTCGGCGTTCTTTGCATCCTCTATCTCTTTCTGAAGTGTCTCGAACTCCCTGGCCTGGGTGATGGTCTCCATCATCTTCTCGCTGGTCTCCCTCTTCACACCGGCCTCATCAAGCCTTATGCGGAGGTTCTTGAGATCTTCCTTCACTTTCTCGCTCTTGTCATGAAGTTCAAGGTAAGTAATCTTTGTCTTTTGCAGCACGGCTTCCTTGTCGGCCAAAGCCTTTGGGATTTCCTTGATCTTGTCTTCGATTTCAAACATCCTAGCCAAAACGTCCTGAAGCTGGCTGAGTGTGTTGTAGATTTCCTTCATTTACCTTACTCCTACCTATATATAAAATCAAACGTAATCCTTGAGTTTCTTGGCACGCTTTGGATGTCTGAGCCTTCTGAGTGCCTTGGCTTCGATCTGTCTGATCCTTTCTCTTGTCACTTCAAAATACAACCCAACTTCTTCCAGTGTCAATGAGTATCCGTCCTCAAGGCCAAAACGCATCTTGAGAACCTCCTGCTCCCTTGGCGGAAGTGTGGAAAGTACTTCCTGAAGCTGCTCCTGAAGCAGTGCGAACGATGTCTGCGTTGCAGGGTTCTCGACTTCCTTGTCCTCGATGAAGTCCGAAAGAAGGGAATCCTCCTCCTCTCCAACAGGGGTCTCGAGGCTTATTGGCTCCCTTGCAACGTTCTTGACGGTCTTGACCTTGCTCTCAGGCCAGCCGAGCTTCTGGGCGATCTCCTCGTCGGAGGGTTCCCTTCCAAGCGTCTGCATGAGCATCCTGGACTCACGGACGACCTTGTTGATCTGCTCTATCATGTGGACAGGGACCCTAATCGTCCTTGCCTGATCGCTTATGCTCCTTGTGATGGCCTGTCTGATCCACCAAGTGGCGTATGTGGAGAACTTATAGCCCTTACGGTACTCGAACTTCTCCACAGCCTTTATGAGGCCAATGTTCCCTTCCTGGATCAAATCGAAGAAATGAAGGCCTCTATTGGTGTATTTCTTGGCAATTGAGACGACAAGCCTAAGGTTCGCCTGTATGAGTCTGTCCTTGGCAGTCTTGAGCATCTTCATTCCACGCTTGATCTCCTGAGCCTGTGCCAGAATGACATCACAGCTGTCTTCGAACTCGAACTCTATCTTCCTAAGGCTTCGCACTGTAGTCTGATACTGGGTGATGAGCTCCTTTATGTCCTCAAGCTGCATTCCAAGGCGCTGTTCTACGGCATCGCGTTTGCTTGTGGTGACAAGGTCCCTTGAAAGCTGCCTCACCTCCTTGTCGTTGGAGACATGTAGCTTCTCCTCAAGGATTGTCCTGTTGTTCTTGAGTTCGTTTATGTCATGCTCTGCGTTGATGAACTTGTCCGTGAACATGCTTATCTCTTCAGGCTGAAGCTCAATTTGGGAAAGCTTCTTGAGAAGCTGGTTCTTCTTCTTTACGATTTCGTCGCTTCTGAGGACCTCTTCTCCAGATGCAAGCTTGTTCTGCTTGAGCTCCACGTAGTTGCGAAGCGCGCTCTGGAACTCCTTGAGGGACTCCTTGTAGAATGTGGAGTATCTCTTCTGCTCCGTTATGAGTTCCTTCTGGTCCTTTGCACTGTAGTCCTCGGCATCCTCGTAGCGGGTATTGAGCTTTTCAAGGATGTTCGCAAAGCATGTGATCATTATACCGGACTTGTGGATGACCCCCTTGATTATGAGGGCACCCTCCTCCATTTGCTTGGAAAGCTCAACCTCCTCCTCTGCGGTGAGAAGCGTCTCCTTTCCAATCTCGCGGAGATAGAGCCTTATTGGGTCGTCTGAGCTCGTTTCACCCTTGTCCGTTCCAAGGACCGATGGTCTATGGACGGCATGCTCCACGTCCTCGTCTATGTTGGCCATAGTGTCCATTGGACCTGAACCGTCGTTGAAGTTCTCAAGGATGAAGCTCTTTGTGTACGAGTCCTTCTCGTCTATCCTGTCGTCCTCTTCGTCCAGATCGTCGTCCTCTTCGTCATCGGACTCGTCCTCAGGCTCAGCCGGTTCCTGGACATCCAGTGCATTCATGTCGTCAGCGAGGATCTCGTCTTCGTCTTCACCCAGAAGGGCATCGTCCTCTTCGTCCTCGATCTCCTCCATTTCGTCCGTTGGAGGCTCCTCTATGAAATCCGGAGTTTCTGCATCGCTTTCAGAGATTATCAGGTTCTTCTTCTCGAGTTGGTTCTTGAAGTATTCGATGTCATCGTCGGCATCGACGTGCTCGGACAAAAGGTATTCCTTCAAGTCCGATACAGTGAATTTGTTTTCGTTCTGAGCTGAGTAGATCAGCTTCTGCAGTATTTCCTGTTTGTTTTCCTCTGTCATCTCTATTCCCTGTGTTCCATCTCTTCCTTGAGTCCTTCGATGTCCTTGTCCAACGAAGCCTTCATCGAAAGATACTGTCCAACCTCACTTGCGTCCATATTCTCCATTTCCCCGCTGCTTAGAAGCCTTAGCACTCTGTTTCGCTTCTCCTCAAGGCGACGAAGCCTTATCTGAAGCACGGCGTCCTCCAAGACCTTCTCTGCATTGGACCTGTCGTACATTGGACTGGCGAATGCGGTAACTGTAAGATCCTTCAGTTCCTGCTGCTCGATCATCTGAAGAAGCATTTCAGGGGTCCGTACATCCTGACGCGAAGCATCCTCAAGAACGGTGTAGAGCTTCCTAGCCAAAGGATCGACCATGTCAGATACCTTAACCTTCGTTCTGAAGCGTTCGAAAAGATCCCTGTTCTTCATTAGAATGAGCATTGCATTGAGTTCCGTGGAAGCCTTGAGCGGATTGTACGCAATTCCTATCGTTGCCTTCTCTTCCTCTTTGGGTTCAGGCTCTGTGCCCCGCTGCTTCATGTAGTCGCTCAATATCTTCTCCTCCGGGATGCGAAGGACGTCTGAAAGATATTTTATATATCCCTGGCGCTCGATGTCTGAGCTCGTTGCGTCAAGGTAAGGCCTAACCTCCTTGAAAACAGATGATTTGCCTTTAGGCTGTCGTATATCATACATTTTTAAGGCCGATGATACAAGATAAGAAAAGCCTGCAACAGCATTTACAGCACTTTTTGCAAGCATTTGCTCCCCTTGTTCCTCAAGCATCTGGGATGCATCCTTTGCACCCTCGAGTTTCACCACGAAGTTCGAAAGGTCAAGCCTTTGGCATATAAGCAGGGCTTTGGCCGTGGCGTTCTGACCGGCGGAGTCAGAATCGAACAGTAGGTTCACCCTGTCGCAGTACCTCTTTATGAGCTTTGCCTGCTCCTCCGTGAATGCCGTCCCAAGAGGGGCCGCAGCGTATGCAAGTCCCGCCTGATGAAGGGAGATTACATCGAAGTTGCCCTCGCAGAGAGTGATCTCCTTCTTCTCCTTTATTGAGGAAAGGCTTTCGTAGAAACCAAATAGAACGTTCCTTTTGCTGTATATGGCAGTGTCCGGTGTGTTTATGTACTTGGCTCTGCTCTCACCAGAGAGGTCCCTTCCGCCAAAGGCAACGCAGTTTCCCTGCCAGGTCCTTATGGGGAACATTATCCTGTTTCTGAAAAGAGGCAGAGTCTCGTAGTTGCGACTGAAAAGCCCGCTTTCCTTGAGAACCTCCTCAGAGTAGTTGTTCTTCCTTAGAAACCCATACAGCCATTTTGGGTCGTCAGGGGCGTATCCAAGCTGGAACTTCTCTATGGTGTCAGCCGATACCTTCCTCTTTGCAAGGTAGTCGCGCGCAGCCTTTGCCTGTGGATGGGTCATAAGTATCGTGTGGTAGGTCTTGTACAGCCTGTCGTACAGCTCTCCAATGGCCTTTTGCTTGCTATACTGGCGCTTCTCACCCTCAGATTCCTCCTTGAGTTCAATGCCAGCCCTCTTCGCAAGTATCTCGACCGCCTCTGGGAAGCCTACATGCTCCATCTCCATTACGAAGTCGAATATGGAGCCGCCTTTTCCACAGCCAAAGCACTTGTAGAACCCACCGCTGTCAAGGACAGTGAACGAAGGTGTCTTCTCATGGTGGAACGGACACAGCCCCCAGTACCTGTCGCCCTTTCTTGTGAGCTTTACATACTGGGATACGACCTCGCTTACGGGAAGTCTGTTCTTTATGTCCTCTATGACCGCTTCAGAATACTTTGCCATCTAAAGCACCATGATTGGCTTGTTGTCCATTCGGAATTGAAGCTTCTCTTCAATCTCCTTCTTGGTATAGAGCCTTCCCTTGCCTATTCCAGGACAGGCCTTGGCCTCTTCGTTCCACGTCTCTTCGCTTTCAAGTACATGGGTCCAGAACGGATATGTCATGCACTGCCTTGGACGGGCCTTGTACACCGTGCATCCCTTTTCGCAGAGGAATATGCAGTCGTAGTTGTCCTTCTCCTTAAGACTGAGCATCTTGAACGCCCCCATGTCCACATAGCGGCAGTAGGTATCTATGAATTTCTTCCTATCCAAGCCAAGACACGATGCCATTCTCGTGACATCGTCCTCCCCCAAAAGGACATAGCCCGGCTCAGTGCTGCAGCAGTAGTTGCAGCATTGGCATTCGAAACGAAGTCCTTTTTCGTAGAAACAGCTACCCATGGCAGTCCCTGTAAAACGTCTATAGACAATCAAGGTCTTCCTCTTTCGAAGAAGACCTTGAAGTTGGAGAGAGAAGGATTCGGACCTTCGAAGGCTGAGCCAACAGATTTACAGTCTGCCCCCTTTGACCGCTCGGGAACCTCTCCATGACTTGCAAAATGTAGATTATTTCACCCAAAAAGTCAACATACTTTCGAAATGTTTTTTACAAGGGTCTTTGACGGAAGCGAAGAAAATTTCTTGTCATTGGATAATTGCAGGTCTGACAGCAAGTTACATCAAACATTGCTGAACTTTTTCCAAAAATCCTTCCAAAACCGTGAATGAAAATTGCAGGTTTCTCGTATCTGGTATTATGTAGGGCTTCCAAAGCCCTTCAATCCAAACGAAGAGAGGTTTCATATGAAGGAAAGCACCATTGGAAGGAACAGGAACGATGTGGCGTTGGAGAACAACTTCATGTTCACCACCGTCATGAAGAACAAGAGGGCCTGCATCAAGCTGCTTGAGGCCATATTCGGTGACGAACACCGCATAGCCGACATAAGGTACGAAAGGCATCCGGAGGCGGAGATGGGCATACTGTCCGATCCAATGAGAAGGGGCGTGAGGCTGGATGTGTACTTCGACGACGGAAGGACGGTCTACGACATAGAACTCCAACGTACATCAATCACGGACCTTGCGGAGAGGACGAGGATGTATTCGTCGTCCATGGACGTGGCCATGCTTGACAAGGGAGAGGGCTTTGGACGCATGAGGACGAGCTATGTGATATTCCTCTGCACGTTCGACCCGTTCGAGAAGGACGAGAAGGTCTACAGGTTCGCCACAATGTGCGAGAACGTCCAAGGCTTGCCACTTGGGGACCGCAGGTATATCATGTTCCTGAACAGCAAGGGCTCCAAGGGGGCCTCCAACCTGGATATGGACGAGCTGTTCAGGTATCTGAACGGCGGTGTCGAGGCCATAGGGATGGAGACAAAGAGCGAACTTGTGACTGTTCTGGACAAGTACGTGCAGAGGTACAACAGAAACGACGACTGGAGGAAAGAGTACATGAAGCTGGAGTTCCTTCTCAAAGACAAATACGACGAGGGTAGAACCGCAGGTGAAGCTGAAGGAATCTCAATTGGAGAAGCTAAGGGCGTTTCCATTGGCGAAGCCAACGAAAGAAACCGCATGGCAAAGAGCCTCAAGGAACAAGGTGTTCCCGTTGAGATCATAGCAAAGGCTGCAAACATGAGCGTTGAAGAGGTCAACAACATCAAGTAATCAAAAGGAAGATGGAACGGGCGGAGAGGTTGCCCTACTCCGCCGTTCTATCGAACAAAAATGCGTGTACACGCAAAAACGTTCAATAAGATATTGCAAAATTTTTCACCACCAGACATAATGCTGTCGTACAAAAATGCGTATACACGCAAAAAAATCCAGTACAAGGAATGGTCATGGTCGTAAGAAGAGATATCTACCTCAACAAGCTCATAAGCAAAAAACACAACGGTCTCATCAAGGTCGTCACAGGTGTCCGTAGATGCGGAAAATCCTATCTGCTGTTCAATCTTTTCAAAGAACATCTCCTTTCCTCTGGTGTTGACAGGAAAAACATCATAGAGATTGCCTTCGATTCGTTTGAAAACAAGAGGTATCAGGATCCATATGTTTTGATGCCATATCTTAAAGGGCAAATTGCAGACGACAAGATGTATTACGTCCTGCTTGATGAGGTTCAGCTTCTGAAGGAGTTCGAAGCTGTCCTCAACAGTCTCATCCGCATGGAGAATGTCGATGTATACGTGACAGGAAGCAATGCCAGGTTTCTGTCAAAGGATGTCATCACAGAGTTCCGTGGCCGAGGCGACGAAATCCATATGTTCCCACTCAGCTTTTCCGAGTTCATGTCCGTCTACTCAGGTACAAAGCAGGATGGATGGGACGAGTATATGCTTTATGGAGGGCTTCCTCTTGTCTTACGGTTCAAAGAGCCTGATGAAAAGATTACTTTCCTTAAATCCCTTTTTGAAGAAACCTATATCTCAGACATCGTAGGAAGGCACAGAATTCGCAACCGTGAAGAACTGGAAGAGCTGTTGAACATCCTTTCTTCAGCCATTGGGTCCCTCACCAATCCAACAAAGCTGTCAGCCACCTTCAAAAGCATCAAGCAAAAAACAATCAGCAAGGAGACAATTGGCAAATACATTGGATACCTGTGCGATGCATTTCTGATTGACAGTACAGTGCGCTATGACGTCAAAGGAAAGAAGTACATCAACACCCCAGTCAAGTACTATTTCACCGATATGGGACTTCGCAATGCAAGGCTGAACTTCCGTCAGTTGGAGGAAACCCATACGATGGAGAACATCATCTTCAACGAATTGAAAATCAGAGGGTTCAACGTAGACGTAGGCGTTGTGACGGCCAATGGCAAAGACAAGGACAATAGAAGCACCCGCAGGCAGTATGAAATAGATTTCGTATGCAACAAAGGCTCCAGGCGTTACTACATCCAGTCAGCCTATTCCGTTCCGGACCAGGCGAAAATAGAGCAGGAGCAACGATCCCTGATGATGACAGGAGATGCCTTCAAGAAAATCATAGTCACCAAGGATGCGCCAGCACCGTACTACAATGACAGAGGTGTACTGGTCATGAGCATCTTCGACTTCTTGCTGAATCCTGCAAGTTTGGAAATGTAGTTACAAAATAGACAAAATCAAAAGGTTGCAGAGAGATTACAGAACGGGCGGAGAGGTTGCCCTACCCCGCCGTTCCATCGAACAAAACTGCGTATACCCGCAAAAATGTTCGATATAGAAATATTACATCTCCACCTTGCTTACGCATACCAGATTCCAACTCCTGCCGTTGAGCTCCCATTCGCATTTATAGACTTCGACTGGCTTGTCTTTATGGGCTTCGTTGTAGTTTCTATATCTTGACCAATACTCATTTGGAGAAAGAGAACAAACATCTATGTGTTCACTGGCACCTCGTGGCAAACGGCGATCTTCTTCCTTCGTGATGACACATCCACAGAAGAACTCTTCAAGCTTTTCCTTGAATTCGTGCAAATCATTCTCCGAATGGTCGTGTTTGAAAAATGCATCGCAGGATTCTTTGAAGTCTTTTCTTGGGTAAACATGGTCATGACGAAGAATACTTTGATAGTTGACTCTTGTTTTCCTTCTGTTAGGTTTAAGTGTTTTCCAGTCCATTTCATACAATACATCCAAAGCTTCCTTGGACCAGAAGCCACATCCTAGATACTTGGCTTTTCTCTTTTCTTGAAAGTTCGCATGATCCGTCCACATCCAAGCCATGTCTTTCTTTATCTGGTCTTTCATCTCATCGCTGAACCTGCACTCCGTTGAATACAAAAAGACCAAGTCCTCAAACAATCTGTCATGTAAAGTCTCTGACATTCTTTCTTCTCCTTATCACTATCTAATTTCGCTTTTCCAATCAAACAGACGGAAAAACGAGCTATTCCAAATCCTTGATGCTATTTGCTATGAAATCAAACCTAGGTCCAAACGCCATACCTCGGTTGTTGAAAATCCAAAACAGAACCTGAGACCCTCGTCTATACTTCCGGACATAAAGAATGGTTGGATTATCAGGGTTCTGATATCTTTCACCTTCGAAGGCGAAATCTCCAAACACTTCATCGAAAACTGCTCTATTCGTGGAAACCAGAATTATGTCAGGACTTAGGTAATCCAGCAGAGTATTGAACAATCCGGTATTTCTAAGCCTGCTTCTGACATCATTGCCTTTGGACGACGGCAGGTATACTATATTCGTGAACACGAAAGGCTCCGTAGGAGACTCCAGCCGTGCGATGGATGCATTCTTCAGGTACCTCAACGGAGGGGTGTCCTCGATAGGCACCTGAGAGGACAGCGGCGACGAATTCGTGAAGAGGCTGGACAGGTACGTCCTTGACATAAACGGGGACGAAGATTGGAGGCAGGGCTATATGAAATACGAACTGAACCTCATTGAGAAATACAAGGATGGAAAGTCTGAAGGAATCAATGAAGGAATCTCCATTGGCAGAGCTGAAGGTGTCTCCATTGGTGAGACCAACGAGATAAACCGTATGGCAAAGAGCCTCAAGGAACAAGGTGTTCCCGCTGAGATCATAGCCAAGGCTGCCAACATGAGCGTTGAAGAGGTCAACAACATCAAGTAATCAAAGGACCAAGAAGCTTTTCGCCGGTATTTTGGCTCAGCTACAAGGACGGGAACGAAGGGCAGTACTGAGATGTACGACCTGAGTGAACCGACGCAGTAGATGACCAAAGGACCAAGAAAAAAGGGAACCTTGAAAAAGGTTCCCTGTGCTTAGCCACCTGTCGGATTCGAACTGACGACCCCGAGATTACAAGTCACGTGCTCTGGCCAACTGAGCTAAGGTGGCATTCGTCTTGCGACAGATGCCACTGTACAAAAGTTCGTGGACTTTTTCAAGTACCTACGAAAACTTTTTTGCGCCATTCCAGGAAGCAATTCCAGGATTGCCAACCTAGGATGGCTTTGCAATCAATACCTTCCAAAGTCCCCAGACCTACCCTCAGAGATATCGGACCCAAACTCATAGTCCTTGCCGGGAAGGATTGCATTGAGGAGGATTCCTGCTATTGATGCGATTGCAAGGGATGTGAGCGTGATGTGTGCGCTTCCAATGCTGAACGTGATGCCGTTTGTGAAGCCAAGGCCGCACACCAGGATGACGGCTCCAATGATGAGGTTTCTGGACTGCGTGAAGTCGACCCTGTTCTCGACCACGTTCCTGATTCCTATTGCAGATATCATCCCGTACAGTATGAAGGACACACCTCCTATGATTGCAGCGGGCATTGAGTTCACAAGCGCTGCGAAGGCCGGTGAAAATGAAAGCACTATTGCGTAGATGGCGGCAAGGCGTATCACTCTTGGGTCATAGACGCCTGAGAGTACCAAAACACCAGTGTTTTCACCGTATGTGGTGTTCGCAGGGCCACCGAACGCAGCGGCGAAGGATGTTGCAAGACCATCGCCTATGAGGGTTCTGTGAAGGCCTGGATCCTCTATGAACTTCTCTCCAACCGTTGCGGATATGGCGGAGACATCCCCTATATGCTCCATCATGGATGCTATGGAGATAGGAGCCATGACAAGGATTGCGGTGAGGTCGAACTTGCACACGCTGCCTGCAAAGTTGGTCACAAACGGCTGCAGTCCTATGAGCTTTGCACCTGCAAGGGCGCTGAAATCAACCAAAGGAGAGCCGGTTGCCGTCGTTGCTCCAAAAGCGTTGGCTATCACGGCTATTATGTAGGACCCTACTACACCAAGAAGGATTGGGATTATCTTGACCATCCCCTTGCCCCATATGTTGGCGGCCACCACTATTGCCATTGCGGCAAGCGCAAGAGGCCAGCATGTTGATGCATTGGACACTGCAGACGGTGCAAGGTTGAGACCTATTAGAATTATGATTGGACCTGTGACGATTGGGGGGAGGAACCTCATGACCTTCTTGACCCCTACGACCTTTATCACAAGGGCCAGAACCATGTAGAGGATTCCGGCAACCACTATTCCGCCGCCTGCGTACTGGAGCTTCTCAGCACCGCTCATACCTGCATATTTTCCAACCGACAGGGCTGCAACCGCTGCATATCCGCCAAGGAAGGCGAACGATGAACCCAAGAAGGCCGGAACCTTCCACTTGGTTATGAAGTGGAACATGAGCGTTCCAAGACCAGCCATGAAGAGCGTTGTCTGTATGGACAAAGGAAGTCCGTACCCGTTTACGAGAATTGGTACAAGCACCGTTGCACCAAACATCGCGAACATGTGCTGCAGCCCCAATACCAGCATCTTTGGAGTTCCAAGCTGCCGTGCGTCCCTGATTGCCTTTCCATTGCCCTGTTGTTTTTCCAAATTGCCCATTGTCATCCTCCTTGGCGATACCTTGGCAAAAGGTCAAAAAAAAGTCAGCCAAAAATGGCTGACACGATTCCAAAACAAAAACGATTGAAGGGAAAAAGAAACCCCTATGGTCTTGAACTTCCTTTTTCGCAGGGAATTTAAGAAAACCCACTTCATAGGTGAACCTCCGCTCTTCTTTTCTGGTGGAGACTAACAGAAAACTCCAACAGTGAAAACCCCTCAAATCTCTTTTTTTGAAAATTCAGCAAAAAACAACAAACTGCAACGATCTACTGCAAAAGCTCCCTGTTTGGATTCTTTCTGTAGAAGAAAGCTCCAATGCCCATGATTATGGCAAACACGACTAGGTATGAGACGGTAAGATACGTTCCATACGACTTCCAGCAGCAGAAGCACATGAAAAGGCACGCTCCTATTCCAAGCGTGGGAAGTACGAACCTCTTGAACGGGCTGAACTGCCTTTCCCTGACTATAAGGTGCACGAAGATTGGAATGTAGAGTGCATATTGGGTGACTATGACTATTTCATCGGCCTCCCAGGCCATGAGCCAAAGGGGATTGCCCGTAGTGTTCATGACAAGAGGCCCGTTGAAGAAGAGGGCTCCGCACTGGAACAGCCAGAATGCACATACGGCAAGTCCAAGGAGACAGGACTTCAAAGGCATTCCCGTGGACTTATCGACCTCCGCAATGAAGGATGGCTTTGGCCCCTGCCCTCTTACTGCTATGGAGTAGAATCCTCTCATGCAGCCAAGAATGACACCGTTCGTGGTGCCAAGGCATGAGACGATGATGAATACGAACACAATGGTCCCTGCTGCATTGCTATGGAAAAGCCTTGAGAATGCAATCTTTGGAAGCCAGTCTCCGGCTTCGACGATCTGGGCGGCGTTCATCGTGGCGCTCATGGAATAGGTGTAGAGCATATAGATGATCGTACAGAACAAGGCACCACCCACCAAAGCCAAAGGGAGGTCTCTCTTTGGATTCTTGAGCTCTGAGTTTATCGTCGTTGCAATGATCCAGCCTTCGTAGGAGAATGCAAAGGCACACACGGCTGCAAAGAACCCTCCACCCTGTGATATGCCAGCTGCGGAGGTGTCCGTGAATATGCGTATTCCATTTCCGTTGACAAGGCCAACGATCGTACCCACCACGCCCATCACAACGAGCGGCACAAGCTTTGCAACCGTCATGCTCACCTGCATCTTTCCGGCAATCCTTGGAGAAAGGGAGTTTATTACGACGGCCAACACCAAATAGAGGATTGCAATGGACATATTGGCCTGACCAAAGGACTCAAGGCCAAGCAGCATGCATGTGTAGCGTGCGGAAATATACGCAAGAGTCGAGCCTATGACAGGATAGTATATGGCAGACATGAACCATCCCATGCAGTATGCAAAGCCCTGCCCCAAGGATGCCTCGGCATAGTCCACAACACCGTTGCACTTTACGTATTTCGTGCCCATCTCTGCAAAAACACATGAGCAAACCACACATATAAGTCCAACGGCTCCAATGACAAGAAGGCTGTGCCCCATGCTGCCACCCGTAAGGCTCAGGACCTTTACGGCCTTGAAGAAGACCCCTGAACCAATCACGATGCCTATGACCATTGAGACTGCAGTCTTCAGGTCGTATCTTTTTTCAAGTCTGTTGTCCATCGCGTCCACTTTATCTCTATAGATTCAAAATAGATTCAAAATAGATTCAAAAACTACTTTATCTTCCTCGCTTCCATGTAGAAGCGCTTCTCATTGGCTTCACCCATGCTGAAGGTCTTCCTTGGAAGGGCACCATCCTTGACTATGGTCTCAAAGAACGTCCCTTTGTCTATTGCAGGAAGGAACAGCCCAATGTTGCCGTCCTCGCTTCCAAGCTTGTCCGTGACATCTGCACCATGTATGTAGTCAACGCTGTAACCCTTTGCAATGAGTGCATCTATGACCTTCTGGAGCGTTCCCGCTGCTATGTTCGCAGACGGTTTCTCAAGCGTCACGACAACATGCTTGTCCTTGGTGCAGTACCCAAAGCTCTGAACATCCTGGTTCTCTATCTTCTTTGCAATGCAGTTGCGGCATCCAACCTTCTCGACATTGACCTTCGCTGCATTCCTGGAAAGCTCCTCCATGAACACATCCTCCGGAACGTTGAAAAGGACCCTATGGATAGGCTCGAATACAAGGCCTGGGTCGAATATGTTCTCAAGCTCCACAAGACAGAACCTTGCAGGATGGTTCTTCCTCTCCTCTTCCGTAAGGTTCGCCTTTATGTCCTCCCAGCAGCTCTTTGCGGTTGCAAAGCTATGGTTTCCATCACCCATTGCAAAGAGGAGAGGATTCGACTTGTCCAAACCATTGGTGAGGGCTTCGAATGCATCTGCAACGGCATCCATGTCGTTGGAAGCATCCACAGCCCAAGCCTGAAGATGTCCGCCGTTCATCATGAGGTCGAAGTCGTACACTTCCTTGAGACCGCTCGTCTTTGCAGCAAGAGGCTCTATGACGGACCTCTTCTCATCGCTTATGAGAACCATGATATGAGGGATTTCAAGAGGAGCATCCTTTCTTATCTCCTTTCTTGGCGGGATTCTGGAAAGGATCGTACCCTCAGTAGCCCTTATGAGGCTCTTGGAATCCTTCTCCCAGCTGTAGCGGTCAAGGTCAAGGGCGACAATAAGGCCCCACCTTGAGACACCTGAGCATGTACGCTTTACAAGGAAGAAGGTCCTTGCGTATGTGTCGAAGAGATTGGCATCAACATAGGACTTCATCGTCTTGTTTATGTTTTCGATCCTCTCCTTGGAGTCGCCGTCTTCAAGATAGCACTCAGGGAAGATAAGGCGCAGTGTGGAAGGTGCATCTCCAACAAGTTTGGAGACATCCTCCCAGTATCCCCTCTCGGATGTGTACTGGTCGCATGCCACGACCGCCCACTTGGAAAGGTCAGTACCCTTCTTTGGAATCATGATATCAGATGCCATAAGGCCCATTGGCTTGAGTCTACTATTGATGTCGCTCATTTTTCGTCCTCTTGTTCTTTGTTTTCGAGTGCCTCAATGCGCACTAGGGTTCATTCTACGTCTTAGAAACAAGAATCGCAACAACATTGTTCCTTTTTTGTGGCCGATTTGTTATCATAAAATCATGTTGCAACGCAGAAGGGTCTTCGACATCACCAACATGATAACAAACTACACGTTCATGGTATGCCTATTGCTCTGTGCTCTCTACGCAGCATCCCTCTGGTTCAGCCTCGACGCCAAATTCATGCATTTCCTTGTGATTTCCTGTGGCATCATGGATTGCTCAGTGGCTGCAGCCTCGGTTGTCCTCTTCATCGTTGCAGTCGTGTTCTGGATCCTGGATGGACACCCACGTGTAGGACTGGCCATGTGGTCGCTACTGCGTGGAGCCCTCTGCATAGCCATGATGGTCGCAGTCTACACGTTCGCAGCCATCACGACGACAGGACTTGAGGTACGCCTATGAAGGCCATACGCGGTGCCAACTCCGTCAAGGCCGATGCTCCAGAGGCCATCTCGCTTGCTGCAAACGAGCTCTTTTCCAAGATGCTTTCATGCAACGGCTTGGATGAAGAAAACGTAGTAAGCCTCATCATCTCCCATACGAAGGACCTGCGCTCGCTCAACAGTGCGACTGCTCTGCGCCGCGCTGGAAAATGCAAGGACGTTCCACTCTTCTGCGTCCAGGAGGCGGACATAGAAGGCTCAATGCCTTGCGTGGTTAGAATGATGATGTTTGTGGAAAAGCCTTCGTTGGAGACGGTCATGCACGTCTACCTAGGTGAAACTGCCAAGCTTCGCCCTGATTTGAGCGAAGGCAGCACGGAAACCACCTGAGCCACCGGGAAAAAGCCATTTTAGAGAGTAGCTTTCAAAACTATGCTTTGTGTGGATTGACCACTGAGACATTACAAAACAAAACCAAGGTTCACTTTGACCCTTCAACCAATGGGGTTGCATCGAATGCGCCCTGCCTCACAACAACATAAGGCCTTGCAGTGGCATCGATCAGAGTGGACGGAACAGTACCCTGCACTTCCTTGTCACGGACAAGGCCATCGACCAAAGCCTCGAAGCGGCGGCAAATATCCGTAAAGTTCAGAAGGGACGGCTCCCCTGCCATGTTCACGCTGGTGGAATAGATGGGCATTCCTGTCAGTTCCAAAAGCTTTTGGAGGAAAGGGTCCGCAGGAACCCTTATGGCGGTCTTCTTTCCATCCTTGGTATCAAGGATCACAGTAAGGGGTGCAGGCCAACAAGCAAGGATATCAGAAGGAATGGAAACGCATAGATTCCTTGCCTGTTCAATCGTGGCAAGAATAAGAAACGGCTTGTTCTCAGGTCTGCCTTTCAAGTCCATGAGGGCTTTGTCCCCAATGCAATAGGCTGCACACAACCCATATATGGTGTCGCAAGGAAGAACGACAACCCCTCCATCCCTAATCAAAGTTGAAATTGTTTCCAAAGTTTCCGGATTCGTCTTGTTCAGAATCATCGCTGTCTTTCCCTTTCCTTCCAATTATCCAGACAAGAAGCGTTATCACCATGGAAGCACCTGATGCAAGACCAAGGCACGCAGCAGAGCTCCAAGGAGTGAAAGGTTTGGACACATTGGACGGAACCGTTGTTTGCGCCAGCTCATTCCCTTGGTTGGGAACGGCATCCTGGGTCTCAAACCTGTAGACATCGTCACCCTCCACCTTGTAGCCAAGGTTCATGGCGGCGGAACGTATGCCATCCTCCGTAGAAAGCTCCTGTTCCTGGATTTTTAGATTTTCCAATTCGACCCTATCCCTGTCAAGACGGTACTCGTTGGCCTTCAATTGCCTCTCGAGCTCTTTATTGGCAAAAAAACCTCGCTCCCCCATGAAAGCGGACATTAAACTGAACAAACATAGGGTTATCACTACAAATAGGACTACGTATTTCCTTGCCATCTCACATCCTTTCGACTATAATAGCGATTAATCGGGGAAAATGCAAAAGAAAGCTTTTTGCGTTCCCCCATGCCAACAAAGAAACACAAGGCCTATTGGGAGGTCCTCAATGAGCAGGAAAAAAGGTTTTAGGACTGTAGTTGCAACGGTCATCGTCACGCTTGTAATACTGGCGGCTCTTTCGTATGCCACACTCAAGTACATTGCGCCGGCCTACCAGCTGAATCAGAACAAGATATACCAGGTCGCCGTCAAAGTGTTCCCCCTTGTTTTGGGGATTACGCTCATAGCCATAGCTTCAGTGCTTGCAAGCGGAGACGATGAAGAGGACGAGGACGACAAACTCCCTCCCAATGCCTACGACGCTACGCTCTTCGATGAGCCCAAAGACGACCCAACGGCAAAGGCCGGTGACTCTGCGTCCTCACAGGACAACGAAACGGGAGAGCCTGCAAAACAGGAGGACACACCGTTCGTATCGGTATTCGAGACGTATCAGGAAGAAGGCGCTTCCAAGGATTCAAAGGATTCCAAGAATGTAGAAGCAGAGGAAGAAGCTGCCGCCAATGAAACGGTTTTGGAAAAAGCATCTGAGGAGACACCTGAGGAATCAGAGGAATCCACAGAAGCCGAGGAAACCTCAGAACCGGTGGAAGAAACGGAAACAAAGGTTGAAGAAGAGAAAGTCGAAGAACAGACAAAGGAAGACTTCAACAAACCGCTTATTGATGCAATCAAGGCACTGTCAGACAAGATAGACGACTTTGCCGCAGCAGTGGTATACGGAACCGAGGACAGCGAAGAAGACGAAGATGATGAAGAGTACTACGATGGAGAGGAAGAGGAAGATCCAATCTATGAAGGACTCGACAGAATAGAAGCACAGCTTGAAAAGCTTACCCAAACGATCTCCCAGATGTCTGAGAACCTCCAGGGGAACCTTGTCGTTGCACCACAGGCTGTAGCATCTGCAGCACAGGTGGAAACAATCCAGCCACAGGAAGTCGAAGAAGCAGAAGAGACACAGGAGGAGACTCCTGTAGCACAGGCAACGCCAAGCGAACCAGTGCAGCCTACAGTGGTTTCAAGCGACGACACGGGAGACATGCTCTATAGAAGCTATGAAGGAAGCGATGCAAAGAAGAAAGCCATGGCTGAGTACGACAGTGCAAAGGAGTTTGGCTATGACCTCACACTTGCACTTGTTGACCTCTCGCTTTCACAGGTCGCCCTTGCTCTTGGAGAGATAGGCGACTTCGTTGACGTTGAAGGCAAGACGCTTGCAATCATACCTTTTGCAGACGAAGAGGAAGCCAAGGCTGAGCTTGACAAGCTTGAAGCTACGTATAGGTCCAACACCTACACAGCGGGAAGCGACATGGACTTCGATGAGCTTGCAAGCGGAATCGTGGAATAAAACTGAATACCAAAAAACAACCCTGAAAGGAGAATCAATCCGGGTTGTTGAGTTCAAAGGAGTAGCGGTCTCTGCAAAGAACCGTGTTCTCGAAGATCTCACGGGCTTCGTCCTTGAGAAGATTCAATTCCTTGTCAGTGTATCTGGGGCTGTAATGGATCAGCCCCAGTTTTTTTACACCAGCATTCAAGGCTATGGTTGCCGCCTGAGAGCTTGTCATATGCTTCTTTTCGTATGCATCCTGTGCCAAATCCCTTGTGAACATACCTTCGCAAAGCAGAAGGTCCGCATCCTCAACATGCTTGGCAATGTACCCCAAATACATCGTATCTGTAACATAGGCGAACTTCACGCCCCTTCTAGGGGCACCTAGAACCTGCTGTGGCTCAATGACTCGGCCATCATCCAGTTCCACTGACATACCTCTTTGGAGTTGTCCCCACATTGGGCCGCATGGGACTCCAAGTGACTTTGCGTTTTCAACGCTGAACTCCCCTGCCCTGTCCTTCTCCGTAAGCACATAGCCAAAGCATGGCTTTGTATGAAGCAGAGGTACGGCTTCGACAGTGAAGTCCTCGTCGTCTATTATCAGACCCGGCTTCACAGGGACGAAACGTATCTCATAGTTTATGTACATATCAAGGATTCGCCTGTTTGCGTCAATGTATTCCTTCAGCATGTCAGGGCCATAGATATAAAGAGGCTCGGTCCTGTCCACCTGAGACGACAGCATGAGCAGACCAGGAAGTCCTGTCACGTGGTCAGCGTGCATATGGCTTATGAATATGCGGTTTATACGCTTCCAATGCAGGTTCAGCATCTTGAGGGACACCTGGGTGCCCTCCCCGCAGTCAAAGAGCATAAGCTCTCCGTTTCTCCTGACCATTGCAGATGTAAGGAACCTCCCCGGTAGGGGCTGCATTCCGCTTGTACCAAGTACGAAAACTTCCAGACTCATGGTCTCAATACTATCAGTTTTACAAGGAGGTGAAAAGGCGCATTGGCGTTATGCGGCGAGTCTTCCTCAATGCAATCCAGACCGATGCTGCGGAAAGGACCATTAGACATACGGATATGAGAAGCACGGAACTCCACGGAATGTCCACGACGAAATCCAAAAGGTAGAACGAAAGGCTTTGAAGACCTTTGTTCGACAACGCACTTAGAACTGGACCAAGACCATAGCCAATCCCAATACCCAATCCTATACCAAGCACTATGCCCGCAATCGTCACGGAGCTCACGCTTATGAAAGCAGATAGCCGTACCTGTGAATCAGACATTCCAATGAGCTTTGCAATGGAGATTGGCTTCATGTCGTCCTGCATCATCTGCTGGGCTACAGACGATGTGTAGAAAGCGGCGACCACTATCACAATCAAAAGGATTATGAGAATCATCTGCTTGCTGGTGACGAAGTTGTTGTATACAGATTCATTATGTTCGTCCCAAGTCGAAACCCCACTCAAGGAAAGCCCATCGTTCTTTGAAAGAAGACTGGCTATCACAGCGTCAAGACGCTCGATATAGTCGTCCTTTACGAGAACTTCAATGCTCGTCGAAGAGGTTGAAGTGAAAAGGGTCTGAGCGTATCCCTTGTCCACAAAGGAGATCATCGAATCAAGCTGGTCGTAGCCGCTATGGAATATGGACTCAACCCTCACAAGGACAGGCCTTGGAGACCTAGAGGCATCGTCAGGAACTATCATGAGTGCAACCCTGTCCCCAATGGAGACGCCAAGCTTTGAAGCCGTGGCACGGCTTAGTGCTATGCCCTTCAGGTTGGAAGGCTCAAGCTCAACGGTCTCAAACGACACCTGGGAAATGCGGCTTTCGTTGAAGTAGTCCTCTGATACGCCCTTCACTAGCAATGAGGACGTAGAACTTGAAGAATAGACCAAAGCATAGCCTGACACAACGGGATCTGCATGAAGGACCATTGCATCATCCAAGGCCAAGCCATCGTTTGAAACACCTTGGATCTGTATATGTCCGTCTGAGAGGTATATGTATTTGTTTGTTATTCCAGCGATCATGCTTTCTGAAAATATGAGGGCACATACAAGAGGGGCCATTACAAGGGCTATGAGGATGAGACATCCAAGCAGCCTTCCTTTCTTGAATACCCTCTTTGCACTCCAGAACTTGACGAATGGATTCACGACGTACTCCAAGTTCATACATCCAAGCCAAGACCTTTTTCAAGGTTAAGGGCATGATTCTTGAGAAGATATACGTTGTCGCATCTATATGCGAAGTCGTTGTTATGGGTCACAAGAAGAAGGCTCCTGCCCTCTTCTTTGGAAAGATCAAGGAGAAGGCGCTCCACCTCCTGTGCATTCTCTTCATCCAAGGCACCGGTAGGCTCGTCCGCCATTATGACATCTGGCTCGTTCATAAGGGCCCGGCATATCGCAATGCGCTGCTTCTCACCTCCTGAAAGCTGGCTTGGAAGATGATGGATCCTGTCTCCAAGGCCAAGCCGCTCCAAAAGGGAAAGGGCCCTGGGCTTGCAATCCCTAGGGCTCCTACCCGCTATCATGGCAGGAGCCATCACGTTCTCAAGTGCGGTGAAATCCTCTAGAAGAAGATTGGCTTGGAAAATGAAGCCAATATGGAGGTTTCTAAGAGAGGATTTCCTTTTGTCATCAAGACTTGCAAAATCGACTCCATTGCAGATCACCTTTCCGGACGTTGGACTGTCCAATCCACCCGCAATATGAAGGAGCGTACTCTTGCCGCTTCCGCTCTTTCCAATTATAGCCGTTGACCGACCACGCTCGATGCAAAGGTCAACACCTTCAAGAATGGTTATCTCCCCTTCTCCTTCCTGAGCGGCCTTGAAACGCTTGGTTATATCAATAAGCTGGATGGGCCTATCCATCTTGCCGTCTGCATGGCTGTCGAAATGAATATCAAAATGTCCATCAATAGGATTCATTGAGTATCACCTCCATGATTTCATGTCTGTACGTCCTTCTGCACCCCATATAGGTGAACACCACAGCAAGGAAGAATACGAATCCGCATGAAAGCGTTATCTCCAAAGGAGATGTATTTGTCTGAAACTGAAGAAATCCAAGAACGGTCGCACTTCCGGAGAAGAACCGAGCTACGGCATCTGCAAAATCCAAGAGAACCTGAAGGTTGTCCACGGCAAGGACTCCAAGGAAGACTCCAAGGACCTCCCCTATGAGACACACAAGGACTCCCTGCAGCACGAATATGGAATTGACGGTAGCTCTGGTACACCCTAGAGCTCTAAGCATGGCACCTTCATGCTGCCTATTCCTCAAAAGCCTTCTAGTGCTGTTCTTGAGGTTCACGCATATTATCAGGAACATGAACGCAAGGAAGATGTACATGAGGGCCTTCTCCAGCATGAGCGCAGAATACAAAGCCCTATTGTACTCCTTCCAGGTGGTGGCCTTGCTGCCAGGAGAAAGCTCTGCTATACAGGAAGCCACAAGTTCAGGAACCTGTGTGTATATGCCAATCCTGACAGATGACTCCCCCATCAACGAAAGAAGCCACTGATAGTCCACGAAGACGGTGCTTGAACTGAACTCCGTCATGGATGAACCATAGAGTGCGCTTATTGGCATCCTTGTAGAATAAGGAACGACCGTTGCAGTCCTTCCAGGCTTTAGGAACGTAACCTCAACATCGTCTCCACTGTGTAGGGAAAGGGCGTTCATCATGGTGTATGAAACGGCGACGCCATCCATGCCAACAGGTTCTCCTGCAATGAAATGAAGGCTTTGGGACATTCGCTCGTTGTAGTATGCATCATTGCTGTAGGCCCTGACCCTTGCACTTGTGCTCCTTCCACTTGTCTTGTCCACTATGAGGGCATACGTCTCTATGTACTCGAACGCAAAATCAACGCCTTGAATCTCGGATATGCCATCCAAACCAAGGGCGAAACCGTCAGATCCACTCAAATCAGGTTCAACGGAGACATCGAACGACTCCAAAGCCCTAAGCTGATCCAGCTGCGCAGTCTGAAGGCCGTTCATCACGGAAGAAATGACTAGAAGAGCGGCAAGACCCAAGGCAATGCCAAGGACAATGACCACACTTGAGGTCCTTTGCCCCCTTCCTTTGGAGAATGCATATCTCAAAGCCGTCCTTAAAATGAACATCAAAAACCTCTTGCGCTCAAAGGTATTCTATCCTATCAACCCTTCTGTTGTCTTCACGGTAATAGACATCGGCAACCGGCCTTCCCGAATCGAACAAAGTCCTGACCATGCCCGCACCGTCCTTTCCATAGACGGTCCTTGACAAGATAGTCCCATTTGCATCGAACTCATCCAATGAGGAAAGTACGCCTGCTTCATACACGCCATACGAGAAGCTTCCATCCTCCAAGGTAGTCCTAACACCAACCAAGACATCCTCTTCATACAAGTACTCCGTAGTCGAACCAAGACCGATTCTTCTGAGAAGAGCCCCCTCTTTCGAATACTCGTATGTTAAATCCTCGTCAATAATTACGATGTTCCCATCCTCGTTGGTATCATAGTTTTTGGAAAGAAGCTGCGCCAAGGAGGAAGTGTCTATCATTCGCCCATTCTGGACAACAAAGGAATCCTCGGTATAGGTAAGAACGCCATCCCTCTTGACTGCGACAAGTTCGTTGCCATACGGACTTCTTAGGAAGAACACAATGTGGGACTCACCTGACGACGAGTCCGCAGTAGTGCACATGACAAGCCTACCGTCTATGTACTGATAGGTGGTCGTAGTCTCCTCTCCATTTCGTGAACTTGTCTCCTTGACGAGATAGCCATCCTCATATTCAAGAGTCAGTGTTTCGTCCTGATACTCCCTGACAACCACATCCCTGGAGCCTTCCGCAAAGGCTGGAAGATGCGAAGCAAAGAGAAAGAACACTGCGAATGCAGCTGCAAGGTACGAGCAACGTCCCATCTATCTATTTGTCCAGCCCTGCAAGACCTGTGAGGAACTCGTCCTTGTCGAATACATGGATGTCCTCGTAGTGCTCGCCGGTTCCAACGAATGCGATTGGAATGCCTATCTGAACCAATGCACCGGCCTTTGAGGCGGAGTCGTACTTGGTCAGGATGAGGGCATCAAGACCAACCGCATCGTTGAATATCTGGGCCTGGCTTATGGAGTTCTGTCCCGTAGTAGCATCCACGACGAGGATCTTCTTGTAGCAATCGGGCTCTATGCGGCTGCGTATTATCTTGTCTATCTTCTGAAGCTCCTTTACGAGGTTCTCCTTGTTGTGCATCCTTCCAGCGGTATCGCAAAGGATAAGGTCGTCGCCTTTGGCCAAAGCGCTGGAGATTGCATCATAGACGACAGCACCGGGGTCGCTTCCATTCTCCTGCCTTACGATTCTAGTCCCCGTCCTTTGGGCATGAAGGTCAAGCTGGTCTATAGCCGCAGCCCTGAAAGTATCGGCTGCCGCCATCACGACCTTATAGCCCTGCTTTCCATAGTACGACGCCATCTTTGCAATGGAGGTCGTCTTTCCAACTCCGTTGACTCCAAGTATGAGATAGACGTTGAGCTTGCCTTTCTTTGGAACGAGCTCAGTACCGCCCACTTTGTCACCAAGGAGCTCCTTTACAATACCAAGGAACTCCTCCTGGGTCTGCGGCTTGCGCTCCTTGACTTCATCGCTTATCAACATGGCGTTCTTTGCACCGAAATCCCCTTCTATGAGAAGATCCTCAAGGTCTTCGAAGAACTGGGAATCCAGTGTCTTCTTGAATCCAAAGAGCGCCTTGAGCTTTGCTCCCAATCCAAATTTGAACATATTTGCTCCTTCAAGGTGAGATGTATTCAGAACATCTATAGTATTCTATAAGCTTTGCGGCCAAGTCGGTCAATGACAGTACCAAAGCTCCGTCAAGGGCGATTCCTGCAATCTCATACCACTGGCCGCCGGAACCTCCAAGCGAACCAGACGCTATCCTAAGGCCAAACACCAGGAGACTTCGTGCAAACGAGCCGTAGAAGTCGTCCCTTGCCTTCTCGTAAAGGCTCGTATCATCCATCCACTGGGGCTTGAGCTCCACGAAAAGATCCTCCGCAGGTTCTGCAAGGCTTATTGTTTTGTTGGCATATCCATCAGCCGAGAACCTAAGGACAAGCGGAATCGTATACCCTTCAACGACAAGAGGAGTACTTCCAAGCAGCTGTCCTTCGTAGTAGACGTTGGATGCAGGATGGGAATCCACGTTCACTTGGCTGTATTCTGGAGCAACCAGGCTGGTCTCTATGGTGCAGACTTCGTTCTCTGGAATCACAGCCTTGAAACGCCGCAGGCCATACCCTTGCTTGGATATCTCAAATGTGTGCTCCCCTGAGGAAACAAGCATGTATCCATCCACGATGGAGACCTGATTACCGTCTACAACCACCTGAGAGCCTTGTGGAATCCCATTGAAGCTCACCAAGGATACAGGGTACGAAATGAAGAATCCGGACAAGGAAAGGACTGCCTTGACAGGAATGACGTTTGACTGCTGGGATATGCTCTCGAAGCACAGTTCAAGCGAATCATAGGCCTTTCTGTAAACATAGATTGCAGCATGGCAAAATCCTCCAATGCTGTCCGTTACAGGAATCACGAGCATATCGGCACCAGATAGGCTGCACACGAGTTTAAGCGAAATGGTGTCCTTTTCAGAAACCGCCCTTGAAACATCGAAATCCCCGCCTAGCGAACTTGGAACTCCAACGTACCTGACAGGGAAGCCTTCAACGGCCTCGTTGTCCGCTGCAATGGGAGGATTGGAAGAATAATCATTCCCAACGGCCTCATCGTAGGATGAACGGGCCTTTTCAATAGCACTCCCGTCTTCGCTTGAATATGCCTTGTCCAAGGCCTCGCCAAGTGTCTTGAGCTGAGATGTCCTATCATCGTTGGCCCAATCACGCACCACTGTGTCATCGTAAGAAACCAATGGGAAGAATGCCTCCATATACGAAGACAGTTCCTGGTTTTGAGGAATGATCAGAATGCTGTAGTCCTTGGCCCAGACCTGTGCAAGGGCGCACAGGGACAAGACAAGGACTACAAGAAGAGCAAAGGACCTCTTCACCTATTTCTCCTGATTCCACCTCAGGAAGGCTTCTATGAAGTTGTCTATGTCTCCGTCCATGACGGCCTGGATGTTTCCGGTCTGTTCGCCGGTCCTTGCATCCTTGACCATGGTATACGGCTGGAACACATAGCTGCGTATCTGTGAGCCCCAGGAGATGTCCTTCTTTTCAATGGCTTCGGCCTTGTGCTCCTCTGCAAGCTTCTCGCTGTAATAGTCGTACAGGCGGCTCTTGAGCATCTTGAAGCACTTGTCCTTGTTCATTATCTGGGAGCGTTCGTTCTGGCACTGAACGACGATTCCGGTTGGATAGTGTGTTATACGCACAGCGGAATCGGTCTTGTTGACATGCTGCCCGCCGGCACCACCAGCCCTGTAGGTGTCTATCCTTATGTCCTCAGGCTTTATCTCAATGTCAATGTTGTCGTCCACGACAGGAGACGCATACACGGACGAGAACGATGTGTGCCGCCTTGCATTGGAATCGAACGGGGATATCCTGACAAGTCTGTGGACTCCAGCCTCTCCCTTAAGGTATCCAAAAGCATACGGACCGGTTACCTGTATGGTCACGCTCTTGTAGCCGCCTTCGTCCTCCAGGGTGTCAAGGATCTCAGTCTTGAACTTGTGCCTTTCGCACCATCTAAGATACATTCTCATGAGCATGGAGGTCCAATCGCACGCTTCTGTTCCACCTGCTCCTGCATGGATCGTCAGGAACATGTCACCCTTGTCGTACTTTCCATTGAGAAGGGTCTTGAGTTTGAGAGGTTTGTACTCCGCTTCTATTTCAAGGATCTTTGCATCCACCTCTGCGGCGTATTCCTCGTTGCCATCGTCCTCTTCCTCATATAGATCAATGAGGTCGTAGACCTCGGCTATGTCAGAGAGCAGTTTTTCAAAAGGATTTATAGTATCCTTTATTGCGTTTATATGGGAAAAGACAGAATCGGCTTTTTGCTTGTCGCCCCAGAAATCGGGTTCAAGTGTCTGCTTTTCAAGTTCAGCGAGTTTAGATTTCAACCCTTCCGGGTCAAAGTCCCCTCCATATTGCTTGGGAGTCTTCGTTCAGCTGTTCAAGTAGAGCTCTGTTCTGAAGTGTCATTGTTGTTCTTCTCCTTTCTTTTTTCCATTCGCAGACCAATCGTCAAACGAGTGTCCTGAAGAGGCTCCAAAGAAAGCCTTCTTCGAATCTTTAGTTGAGTATACTCGTAAACGGACTTGTCTCCAAGACAGGTTCTGACATTTTGTTCGTAATTCTCGCTGGACACAAAGGAGGAATCGCTCAACGCAATGGATATGCAGAAAGGAGCGGCCTTATCCGCAATGGACAGCATGTTCGTCTCAACGGGGCTCTCATCTATGACCGTACCGTCTCCATCCTTCACCTCATAGGCCTTTGGCAAGGCAATGTCAAGTGTACAGCAGTATTCAAAGCCGTCGAGCCTTGAGTTGTCAAGGTTCTCGATCTCCACCTCCACCATTATTGTGGACTGCCTGAACTTGAAGCGCTTTGTGATGTTTACCGGTATCTTCCTAAGCTCCAAGGCTGGGCCCTTTGCAAAGAAATCGACCCTTCTTCTGTCCAAAGGAGTCACTTCGTATATCTTGGACGAAAGCTTCGTCTCCTTGCCAGTGCTGCAGTCGATGAAGCTGTCTGCAAAAAGACCTTCGCCCGTGTGCATGGCCATGTCATACGAAACGGACGACATGTTGAGTCTGCTTATGACAGCTCCCTTCGTGTTCAGATAGCATACGTTTGACTTTCCCGCCACTATGTACTCGCCGTGCTTTGCAGAATCAAGATAAGCCATCTGAGGGATCATAGACCCCTGCGTCTTTGCAAGTATGGATTCAATCTCGCACAGACAGCGGTTCGAAACCCTCCTTATGGCAGGGCTCATTCCCTGCTCCGGGATATAAAGGCCGCAGGCACAGGCCTTGAGGAAGAGCTTCTCCATGTTCTTCCTTTCGTCTGTGTTCTTCTTGCACTCCCTCATGGCCTCCCTCAAGAGATTGAGTATTCCAAGGTTTCTGGAAAGGACGGGGTTCTCCAGTATGTACTGGTTTATCGAAAGGGCCTTGCCTATGGAGATATCCCTACCATAGACGCCGGCAGGCAGGTAGAACGAACGCTTGACCTCGTTCTGTGAAAGGTAGATGGATGGAAGGGTGCTGTTGGAGCCAAGCTTTGAATACAGCAAGGGGAATACGGCATTGGAACCCTCCTGGGCTACAAGTTGGTCAAGGTCAATCATTATCGTATTGATGAGACCGGAAACTCCAAGTGCAAGCTTCTCAATATCTGCCAAATACTTGTCCAATGACGAAGCACCCCTTGAGAAATCCCAGGTCTCCCTTGAGAACCTATCGTCGAATGGTATGACAAGCGATGTCTTTCCCATTTCATCCATGTAGAACGGCTTGTTCATGAGCTGTCCGTTGACCATTTGGTTGTATGTAGAGATGAGGATGTAGTCCAAACCGCTTACGCTCATCATTGGAATGAGCGAAGGTGTGAAGATTTGGTTGTAGCACCAAAGCCCTTTTGGCTTCTTCGTGAACCTCTTTCTTATGTAGGTCGTGGTCTTCTCGACATGGGCCGACCTCTCGTGGGCGGGAAGCAATGAAAGCACGACATCGTAGTATCCTGACGACAGTATCTCCATCTGACCCTTGCGGCAAAGGTCGCAGATGAGCATGTTTATCTCTGGATGGTTGGCCTCGTAGTACTCATACTCGCTGGCGCTCAGATGGAAAAGCAGCTTGTATCCCGGGTTCTGGTATACAGTCGTAAGCAACGGTTTGAGCTGCGAAGACAGCAAAGCCTCGTATTCCTCCGGGGACGACCCAAACGGCAGTTGGCTGTATGCTCCAAGGATGTACTGCATCTTCCACTTCCTTCAGTGTTCCGTATTTGGCTACACTCTCTTTCTGATTATGTGCCTAGGACAGGCCTGGGCCGCTTTGCAAACCTCTTCCAAGGATGCCTTATCATAATCCAACGTTGCAAGGTTCTGGTCAACAGTGAAACCGGCTTGTGGGAACTTTGTTTCGCATATTCTGCATCCAATGCACCCTACTTTGCACACCTTTCTCACATTTGCGCCCCTTTCATGGCTGTTGCAGGCCACAACGTACTGGCTGTCCGCAGGGATGAGTTTGATGACCCCGTTTGGACACACTTTGGTGCAGCTTCCACATCCTTGGCACAATGAGGCGTCAACCTCAAGGGTTCCGTTCTCCCTTCTCTTTATTGCACCTGTGGTGCATACGGACATGCAGGAACCAAGATGAAGGCATCCAGACTTGCATCCATTGTCGCCCTTGAATAGGATGGAAGCGGCGTTGCAGTCCTGAATCCCCTTGTAGTCGAACTCCTTCGTAGTGCTCTCGCAGTCTCCGCTGCAGAATATGTACGCCACCTTCCTCTGTGCCATCTTCACTTCAACTCCAAGGACCTGGGCCATGCGCTTTGCAAGTTCTTCTCCGCCAGGTGCGCAAAGACCTGGAAGGACCTTGCCCTGGTACACGGCATTGGCATAGGCCGAGCATCCTGCAAAGCCGCATCCTCCGCAGTTGGCTCCAGGCATCATGCCTTCAAGCTCCTCAAGCTTGCTGTCCTTTGGAGAGGTAAGCTTGCGCTCCGCTATTGCAAGTCCAAGCCCAAGAATTGCGCCAAGACCGGCTATTATCAAAAAAGCATTAAGAATCGCTGTCATAAAATCCACCTATCACACAAGACCAAGGTTGTATAGAAGGGTCTTGTCGAACGCCATGAATGCAAGGGCCATGAGACCTGCAGATATGAACGCTATTGGTACACCTTTGAAGAGCCTTCTGACAGGCTTGAGCTCAAGGCGTTCCCTTATGTTGCTCATCAGGACTATGGCCATCGTAAAGCCAAGTCCTGCAGACACACCGGCTGTAAAGGACTCAAGAAGGTTGAACGATTCGTCAACGTTTATGAGGGCTATTCCCAAGACCGCACAGTTCGTCGTTATAAGGGGAAGGAATATGCCAAGGGCCTTGTACAACGCAGGGCTCATCTTCTTGAGGACCATCTCAACAAGCTGGACGAGCGCAGCTATGACGAGTATGAACGCTATGGTCTTGAGATACTGGAGACCAAGAGGAACAAGAAGCCCCTCGTAGACGCACCAGCACACGACGGATGCAACACCGGTTACGAACGTTACGGCAAGACCCATTCCAATGGCGCTTTCGCTGTTCTTGGAAACTCCAATGAACGGACACAGGCCCATGAACTGAACGAGTATGAAGTTGCTTATGAATACATAAGTTACGATTATTCCAATGTAGCTCATTCGGTCACCTCCTCTTCCATGGACAGCTGAACGGGATTCTGCAATGCCTTGGCCTTCGTCGCATTCCGCTCTGTCACCCACTGGAAGAACGCCTTGAGGTAGCCCATGAGGAGCAACGCTCCGGCTGCAAGGGTCATGACCCTTACAGGAGAGCTTTCCATGAACGGAATGTGTATCACCCCGTCCCAGCTTCCTATTGGTATGAACGTTATGGTTCCGGCTCCAAGGACCTCCCTTATCACGGAGATTAGGGAAAGCGACATGGTGAAGCCAAGCCCCATCCCTATTGCATCCAACGCCGAGTCAAGCACTGAATTCTTGCTGGCGAAGGCCTCCGCCCTTCCAAGGATTATGCAGTTGACGACTATGAGTGGAAGGTACACACCCAACGCCTCGTAGACGCTTGGAAGGAAGGCGTGGAACACCATCTCAACAACCGTCACGAACGACGCAATGACCACGACGTAGCACGGAATCCTTACGCTGTTTGGAATCATGTTCTTCAAAAGGGAGATGAATATGTTGCTGAAAAGAAGTACGAAGAGAACGCCGGCCCCCATTCCCAATGCATTCACAAGCTGTGTAGTTACGGCAAGGGTTGGGCACATGCCAAGCATGATGATGAAGGTTGGGTTCTCCTTGAACAGTCCTTTGGTGAGTTCCTTGATATGTCCGCTCATCTTGAAGCCTCCTTCATTGCACGGATGTAGTCCGATCCTTCCTTGAGTGCAGACGAAATGCCGGAGAACGTCATCGTTGCACCGCTGACAGCTGCGGAATCGGTCTCAGAGAGCATGCTCTTGGATGTAGGCACAGCCTCACCGGATCCGCCCTTTCCAATGAATTTGTCCATATACCCATCGTTGTGGGCCTTCTTTCCAACACCAGGGGTTTCGCTGTCGCTTACGATCGTGACTGCCGTCACCGCTCCGTCTGCGTCGTAGCCGGCAAGCAGCGTTATGTCACCGCCGTAGCCTCTTGTAGTAAGGCCAAGGATATAACCGGCGGGATCTCCGTTTTCATACAACGGATGCATGTAGTCGATGCAACCCTCTTCTACAACGGACTTCTCACCTATCGAAAGGCCGTTGGAGACCTCAGTAAGCGCCTTTGTCACCTTTTCGCTCTCATAAGCCTCTATGTATGGGGTGGTTACGGAGTTGACGACCGCAAGATGTACGGCTGCAACTGCGCATATGCAGGCAAGAACGACCGCTGTCCTTATGTATCCTTTCATCCTTGCGCACCTCCCTTTCCTACCTCTCCGAAGAGACGTGGCTTCATGTACCTGTCTATCGTAGGCGTCACTATGTTCATAAGGAGTATGGCAACGCTCGTAGCCTCAGGCAAGGAGCCAAAGGTCCTGAAGAGGAACGTGAAGGCTCCACAGCCGCAGCCAAAGACGACCATGCCCTTGTGGGTCACAGGAGATGTAACCATATCCGTTGCCATGAAGAACGCACCAAGGATGAGACCTCCCCTAAGAATGGAGGCCAAGACCTCTCCATGGAAGAACCCAAGACCAAGAGGAAGACCGCCGAACACCCATGTAAGGACGGCGAACGACCCTATGAACGATACGGGGATATGCCATGTAATGACTTTCTTGACAATAAGGTATACGCCACCCAGAACAAGAAGCAACTTTGAGACCTCTCCAATGCACCCCGGGATGTTTCCAATGAACGCATCAATGTTGTAGGCGCTTATCCCTGTTGCAGCCTGGACCTTGTCGGCAAACGACGACGTAGCTACGCCCTGCTGTGCAAGGATCTGAATGGACGAAAGCCCTACGCTCTGACCTGACGATGCAACAGTCTTGACAAGAGACAGAGGCGATGCCTGGCTTGCCACCTCGACGGCCTTGACCGTCCTTGGAAGAGAGAACGTGCTCATCTGGGACGTGAACGAAAAGAACACGAATACACGACCTGCCATGGCAGGGTTGGCCCAGTTCGCACCAAGCCCTCCAAATGTCCATTTGACGATGGCTATGGCGAAGGCCGATGCAATTGCGGGTATGTATAGGGGAATCGCCGGCGGCATGTTCATGCCAACCAAAAGCCCTGTGACTACCGCCGAGCAGTCCCACAACGTACTTTCCTTGGATACAAGGTCCAAAAGGTACTCCGTAAGCACTGCAACCCCCAAGGCGACGGCAAGGACCAAAGCGGCCCTTAACCCAAATGCGAATACACCCCATGCACAGGAAGGCAGAAGGGCATAGACGACATAGAGCATTATCTTTTGTGTATCCGCACCGCTGTGAAGGTGCGGGGATGTAGATACGGTCCTCATTTCCTCCTCCCCATTCTCTTTCCAAACTTCATTGCATGGACAAGGTCAAGATGAGCCGGACACGAGAAAGAACAGCATCCGCATTCCTTGCAGTCCATCAGGTGGTCTGCCATGGCCTCTTCGAACCTTGCATGGGTTATAAGCGAATAGAGCTTTGTTGGAACAAGCCCAATGGGACATGCCGCAACACATTTCCCGCAGTTGAGGCATGCGGACTTCCTATAGTCCTTCTCATCCGTTATGGCAAGGATTCCGCTCGTACCCTTTGCAATTGGAGTCTCCTCGTCATAGAAAGCGAATCCCATCATTGGGCCGCCGGATACGAGTTTGTCAGGCTCCTTCGAGAATCCGCCTGCGAATGCGATGATGTCCTTGACCTTGGTTCCAATTGGAGCTATCACGTTGCACGGCTGTGCAATGCAGTCGCCAGAAACGGTCACAATCCTCTCATACAAAGGCTTTCCGTATGCCAAAGCCTCATATACGGCATAGGTCGTTCCAACGTTGACGACCACAGCTCCAACATCCAGAGGAAGCTTTCCTGATGGAATCTCCCGCCCTATCGTTGCATTTATGAGCTGCTTTTCGTCGCCTTGAGGATACTTCATCCTAAGAAGGCGCACCTCTATTGGAAGGGACCGGAGCTCAATCTCCTTCTCCAATGCCAAAGCCGCATCCTTCTTGTTCTCCTCTATGCCAATTATCGTCCTGGCCGGGCAGAGGATCCTGTTGCAGATCATTATGCCCTCAAGGACCTCCTTGGTCCTCTCCAACATGAGCCTATGGTCTGCAGCAAGGTAAGGTTCGCACTCCACCCCGTTTATCACAAGGGCATCGACCTTCCTTCCCGCAGGGATCGTTATCTTGACATGAAGGGGGAACGTGGCTCCTCCAAGACCCACTATGCCTTTGTCCTTTATCTCCTCAAGGAGCTTCTCCTTGCTGTAGTCCTGATAGTCGATCTTCCTGGTGAACATCTCAGACTGTTGGGAATCAGGTTCTATGACGAATGCATCGCAGGTGACGCTGTTGGCCATAGTGGCCTTTCTTATGTCCTTTATCGTCCCTGAGACAGGGCTGTGGACGTCAGCCGATATGAAGCTCGACGCCTGTGCTATCTTCTCTCCCTTCTCGACATGGTCGCCCTTCTCCTTGATTGGCTTTGCAGGAGCGCCCAGATGCTGGGACATGGAAACAACAAGCTCAGAGGGGATGGGCAGGCGCACCAAAGCCTTGGAGTTGGCATACTCCTTCCTCTCAGGAGGGTGCACTCCCCCCTTCCTAAATGTTGAAAGATTCAAATCTACTCCTCCGGTTTCTTCAGAACCTGCAGTCCAAAGCAGGTTCCCTTTTGTTCTATCCTTTTCATTCTATATCACTTTCCCTATAATGTTAACCATGAAAACGCCATCGCTTGCAGCTTTGTTCAAACCATCCCCCATAAAGGTCTACGCCCTTGTAGGCCGCAGCGGCACGGGAAAGAGCTTCAGGGCGCAGCTGGTTGCAGACAAATACCACATACCGCTCATAGTGGACGATGGGCTTCTCATACGAAACGACAGGATAATATCAGGAAAGAGCGCAAAGCAGGAGACCAACTTCCTCACAGCCGTCAAGAGGGCCCTGTTCCAGGATCCTGAGCACCTGCAGGAGGTACTCACAGCACTTCAGAACGAAAAGTTCAAGAAGATCCTGATAATAGGGACATCGGACAAAATGGCCGTCAAGATAGCAAGAAGGCTAAATCTCCCGGATCCAAGCACCATAATACACATAGAGGACATAGCCACAAAGGAGGAGATCGACACGGCAATGCGAATCCGCTACACGGAGGGCAAGCATGTCATTCCGGTCCCCCCTCTTCAGATAACGAGGAACTATCCTTCCATAGTCTACGACTCCATACTGGTAGGGCTGAAGAAGCGTCTGCCGTTCCTACCTTTCAAGACAAGGCTCCAGACAGTCGAGAAGACTCTTGTGTGTCCAGAGTTCAGCAAGCAGGAGGCAACCTCCATAAGCGAAGTGGCCATAACCCAAATGGTCAACCACTGCCTGAACGAATACGGAACCACACTGAAAGTGGAAAAAGTCACCTACACGAAGGGAAACGAAGGCTACGACCTTGAAATAACCATAAAGACACCTCAGAAACTTTCCATCCAGGCAAGGCTCGAACTTGAAGAGTACATATCGGATTCCCTTGAAAAATACGGTGGAATCCTAATACACAAGGCAACCGTGATAGCCCTTGCGTGGTAGGGCCATCCAAATCTAGACCGTTTTAGATTGGCCAGAGCGGCTAGAGCGCCCAGACTGCCCAGAGCGTCCAGACTGCCCACCAGGGCCATTGCGCTTCTTCCCCTTCACCGACCCCTTCGGAACGTTTATGCCACGCATACGCATGTGCATGACGCTGGTGGATTCCAGTTCGAACCTAGGAGGGGTCATGGGGCTCAGCAACACCTTCGTCTGGCGCAAAGTATCCTGAAAGACCTCGCGGACATCGGTCATATCGGGATTGTCGGCTATGAACGGGTTTACAAGCGACAGGTACATGATGGCCTTTGGAAGGCTCTTGCGGCGTGCATCGTCCGTCGTCTCATTGACCTTGGTGTCAAGCTTCTGGAGGGATTCGTACAGCTGCGGGTACCTGCCATACACAGCAAGGCATGGAAGCATGTAGGAAAGAAGTCCAAAGTCATACAAGGCCTTGAAGATTGGGGAGCTCATGCCGCAGGAAAGTATCTTGTTTATCTCCTCCGTCATGCGCGAGGTGCTCACATTCTGAAGGAGGGGTGCATACTTCTTTATGGAACGCCTAAGGGCAAGCGACATGGAAAAGCCGGTTGTCACGGAGTATTTCACACCGCGCACCATACGCACGGGATCCTCTATGAACGTCTTGCTGAGAGGAATGAGGGATACAAGGCGCTTTTTCCTGAAATCCTCCATTGCACCGGTGAAATCTATCACCGTGCAGTCCAATGGATTGTAGTACAGGCTGTTTATGGAATAGTCGCGGCGTCTGCAGTCCTCCTCTATGGTGCCAAAGACATTGTCGTTGTCGTCTGCGTGGTCCTCAAGGCTGCGGAATGTGGTGACTTCGATTATCTTCTTGCCAAACACGACGTGGACTATCTTGAACCTACGCCCTATTATCATGGACCTACGCCCAAACATGTTGTGAACGACGCGAGGGGACGCCGCCGTAGCGACATCGAAGTCCTTTGGAACACGTCCAAGGATAAGGTCCCTCACGGCCCCACCCACAATATACGACTCGTATCCTCTGGAAACGAGCCTTTCAATCACGCTGACGGCGTCACTGTCGATCAGACTGGGGTCGATCCCATGCTCCTGCTGGGAATAGACCTTCGCTACTGCTTCAAGTGCGCCGGCCTTCTTCTTGTATCTAGTAAACATATCAAGTATTCGCCAGCCATTGGAAGGCCTCCAAGGTTTTGCAGGCCCCTCCGTTGAACAATCGTTTTTTTTCTATATAATTGATTATGCAGATTTTCCATAAAAAAACAACACCGGGGAGCGCCCCGGCATCCCTAAGGGGAGACAGCATGGAAAGCATTATGGAAAGCAGAATGGAAAACAAACAATGCAGGAGACAACATGATAGAACCAAAGGTACTCAAAGGATTCAGGGATAGCCTTCCAGGTCAGGAGATAGCAAGACAAAAGCTCATAGGCAAGGTCCAGGGCATATTCAGGTCGTTTGGATTCGTTCCAATAGACACCCCGGCGCTTGAGTACACGGAGGTGCTCCTTGGCAAAGGCGGAGGAGAGACGGACAAGCAGATGTTCCGCTTCACCGACAACGGAGGGCGCGACGTAGCCCTGAGGTTCGACCTCACAGTCCCGCTTGCACGCTACGTATCCGCAAACTACGCAAGCCTCTCCTTCCCTTTCAAAAGGTACCACATAAGCAAGGTATGGCGTGGCGAGAAGCCACAGAAGGGAAGGTTCCGCGAATTCATCCAGTGCGACTTCGACATAGTGGGGGCGGACAACGCCCAAAGCGACTTCGAGATCCTTCTTCTCATACACACATGCCTGAGCCAGATGAAGGTTGGATCCTTCAAGGTAAGCGTGTCCCACAGAGGGCTTCTCAACAGGTTCCTAGCCACCATGGGGCTTGAATCCACATGCCCTCAGGTACTAAGGGCCATAGACAAGCTGTCCAAGATTGGAAGCGAAGGCGTCAAGCAGTGCCTTAGGGACGAGGGGCTATCGGAAGAGGCAATAGATGGAATAGTGAAGTTCATATCCATAGAGAAGGACGACTTTGGAAAGACGCTCTCGACCCTTGAAGGCATGTTCGGCGACTGTCCTGAAATGGAAAGGCTCAAGGCCATCTACACCATGATGGAATCGTGCGCCATAGACGGGGACTTCATCCTTGACACATCCATCACGCGAGGGCTCGACTACTACACGGGAATCGTCTACGAGACGCTGCTTCTCGACATGCCCCAGATAGGGTCCATCTGCTCAGGCGGCCGCTACAACAACCTGGCGGGCCTCTATACGAAGGAGAACCTTCCCGGCGTGGGATCGTGCATAGGCCTTGACAGACTCATCGCAGCCCTTGAAGAGCTTGGAAGCCCGCTTGTCATGGACTCCTCATATGCCGATGTCATGGTGGCCAACACAGGCAAGGACGCCGGTTGGTCGCAGAAAGTCGCAATGGACCTTAGAAGCCGCGGAGTCAGGACCGATTGCTACGTGGGCGAAAAATCCATGGGCCAACAGTATGCATACGCCCAGAAGAACGGCATAGCATACGTGGTCACAGCCCAGGACGGCGACAGGCTCACAGCCAAGGAGATAGCCACAAGGAAAATGATCGAAGGCATCACCGTAGATGAGCTTGCAGCCCTGGCCCTTGGTTCCAAAGAGGGAAGATGACGGACCCCAGGACGCTTCCGGTCTATCTGCACAGACAGGAGATACTAGATGCAGTCTCCCAGAACCAAGTAGTCGTGGTGGAGAGCCCAACGGGATCAGGCAAGACCACCCAGATACCCCTTATACTCAACGAAGCGGGCTTTGCGGAGAAAGGCCTCATTGGCATAACGCAGCCAAGGAGGATAGCCACTGTTGGAGTGTGCTCTTACATCCAGCAGCAGATCTCGACAAAGGGGCTTCCTCCTTCGTACTGCGGCTACAAGATGCGCTTCCACGACACTACGGATGAAGACACAAAGATAAAGATACTGACGGACGGAATGCTTTTGCAGGAGCTCAAGACGGATCCATACCTTTCGCGCTACAGCGTCATAATGGTCGATGAGGCACACGAAAGGAGCCTCAACATAGACCTCATACTTGGACTTCTCAAGCAGATCCTCCAACACAGGGACGACCTTAGGGTCATAATATCGTCAGCAACGATCAACACATCCTCGTTCGCAAGGTTCTTCACAGCCAAGGACGGCTCCCCTGCACCCATCATAAGCATAAAGGCGCGCATCTACGACGTACAGGTCAAGTACTTTCCCCTTCAACATGCAGGCAACGTGGACGAAACGGCCTATGCCGTATGCCAAATCGTCACCCAGCTTCTCAAGCGCTTCAGATCAAGCGGATACAAGGACAACGAGGATACGCTTGTATTCCTCCCTGGCGAGCTTGCCATAGTCACATGCATGAACGCATTGTACGCCCAATGCGACAGGAGGCACCTTCAGATATACCCTCTTTATGGGCGGCTCAACAAGGAGGAGCAGGAGCAGGTGTTCGAAAAGACCAAACCTGAGAAGATGAAGGTGGTCCTTGCCACGAACATAGCAGAGACGAGCCTTACGATAGACAACATAAAGGTCGTCATAGACTCAGGCTATGCCAAGATAAACTACTACAACCAAAAGGACTTCACATCGGCCCTTGTCCAAAGGCCCGTGAGCAAGGCCTCTGCAGAGCAGCGCAAGGGACGTGCGGGCAGGACATCCAACGGCACGTGCTATAGGCTCTACACCAAAGAGGACTTTGCATCCCGTCCCCGCTGGACGCAGGAGGAGATCCTAAGGACGGACCTTTCAGAAGTCGTTCTCAGGATGGTGGACCTTGGGATATACGACTTCGAGAACTTCCCGTTCATAACCAAGCCAGATCCCGATGCCCTCGGAAGCGGGGAAGACACCCTGCGCCTCATAGGGGCAATAGACAAGGACAGGCACCTCACCGGAATTGGAGAGGTCATGGTGCACTACCCTCTTCTTCCTCGACACTCAAGATGCATATACGAAGCCATCTCCAAGCATCCTGAGATGCTCATGCCAGTGTTCATTGCAGTGAGCTTCCTTTCATGCAAGACACCTTTCCTGCTTCCCCCGGGTGAAGAGGATCTTGCTCGAAGCGCCCATAGGGCGTTCTTCGACGAATACGGAGACTTCCTGAGCTACCAGAAGCTGTACAAGAGGTATCTAGGAATAAAGACAAAGGAAGAGCGCGAGGTCTTCTGTGGCAACAGCTACCTTGACATGCAGAGCATGGACGAGATTGTTCATGTCGCAGATCAGCTTGCACAGATAACACGAGATCTAGGGATCCCTGTTCCAGAGAAGAAGCCAGGGCTTACACATGAGGAGCTTACGCACAGACTCATGCTTTGCCTGGGATCCGGCCTTGTGCAGTACGTGTGCATGAAGACCAAGGCAAGGGGGTCCGAATACAGAACGATAACGGCCAACGAAGTGTTCATACACCCTGGCTCCGCATGGTTCAGAACAGCACCGCAGTTCCTTCTTGCAGGCGAGATAGTGTTCACGACCAAGATGTATGCAAGGACGGTGTCGCCGCTCAGGAAGGAGTGGCTTGAGGAGATCTCACCTTCCCTGTCGTCCAAGATAAGAAGCATGCAAAGGGACATGGAAGGACACGAGAAAGGTTCAAGGGACGAAAGGCCAAGGTCCAGAAATGACGAAAAGCCAAAGACCTACAACCTCTACGGCTTGGAGCTTGATGTAATCGACATTGGAAAGAAGAAGCCTAAACCCGTGGTCGTGGTTCCTGCAAAGGATCTTCCGCGCCTTGCATCGTCGTACAGAAAGGCCTCAAGGCATCCAAAGGGGGTCTATGGTACAATCCTCTTCAACGGCTGCTATGTGTGCCTTGGAGCAAAGCTTCAGGAACTTGTGGGGCTCAACGGAAGGCTAGACCTTACGGAGAGCGGCCTTGTGGAAAGACCATGTCAGGACGTGTTCACGCTTGAAAACCTAAAGTCCCTCGTTCCATACCTAGGACAGCTCATGAAACTGTCCCCAATGAAGGACAAATCCCGTCTTGGATTCATAGAGCTCCTAGCCAACAGAAACAGCATGTTCCTCCATGTGAACGCAAGCTTCACGGAAGCCTTGAACAATACAGCCTACTCCCTCCTTGTAGCAGGCGACGAAAGGCCTGAGTGCAAGGACTTCAACAAGGCGTACAACAGGATTCTGAGAATGCTCGACTAAAGGTGGGACTTCCTTGATTTGAAACGTCCAATGATGGTACAACATAGACATGCAGGAAATGTTGACTTGTCTTGGAACCAAAGTTCTCGTTGCCTCCGACTTCAAGGACCTTTCGTATCACGTGGGTGCCCTTGGCAGCAACACCCTTTGGGTCTGCGACACAAACACTTCCAAGATGGTTAGGCCTCTTCCCGTTCCAAACGTGGTCATGGAAAGCGGAGAGGGATCGAAGAACTATGCGTCGGTGGAAAGGATAATAAGCACTGCAGTCGAGAACTCCCTTGGCAGGGACTGTACGTTCATAGCCCTTGGAGGAGGAGTCGTGAGCGACATAACGGCGTTCGCAGCATCCATCTACATGAGAGGATGCAGGGTAGTACTCATACCAACGACGCTCATAGCCATGACGGACGCCTCCATTGGAGGCAAGACGTGCGTGGATTTCAGGTACACCAAGAACCTCATTGGGACGTTCTTCCCCGCAAACGAGGTCCTCATATGCGCAGACTGTCTCAAGTCCCTTCCTAACAAGGACCTCTCCTGTGGACTTGCAGAGGTTATAAAGCACAGTCTGCTTTCAAAGGACGACGGGCTTTTCAACATGCTTGCCACATCCAGGCAGAGGATTCTGGATAAGGACACCCAAACGCTTGGAGAGCTTGTGAGGATGTCACTTGAGGTCAAACGCTCATACGTGGAGCCGGATCCATACGACAGGCTTGGGATCAGAGCGGCACTCAACCTTGGACATACCTTTGCACATGCACTTGAAAGCCTTTCAAGGCTGCAGTGGACGCATGGACAGGCCGTGGCTTGGGGTATATGCAGGGCAATGCAGGCAAGCCTTGAGATGGGCCTTTGCTCTGCAGACTTCGCCCAAGGGGTGGAGAAGCTTGTACAGTTCTACGGCTATGACACCAAGTACCGCATAAGCCGCAGCGACTGGATGGACTACAGACGCCACCTGCAAAGGGACAAGAAGGCCGTCATGAAAGTAGTCAAGTTCGTGCTTCTCACAGGCCAAGGGGAGATAAAGCAGATGGAGCTTTCAGACGACCTCATAAAGAAGCTTGTGATGATGCCGTCGTTCTGATGCATTGGACATATTTGAGGGTCCTGCAACTTTATCATTACCTTCTTTTCAACTATAATCCTTGTCATGCATTACTTTGATTGGACGGCTACATCCCCCATGAGCCAGAACGCAATAGACGAATATGTGCGCTGCGCCCAGGAATATACAGGAAACCCCTCATCCACGCACCCGCTTGGACTTGCTGCAGGCCAAAGGCTTGACCAGGAGAGGAGGAGGACGGCATCTCTTCTTGGAACGAAGATGCAGAACGTGTTCTTCACATCAGGAGGCACTGAAAGCGACTCCATAGTGCTTGCTTCGCTTCTAAAAAGCCCAACGCCGGGAGAGGTCATCACGACGGCAATAGAGCACTCTGCGGTCCTTGAGTGGAGAAAGACGCTCGAATCCGCAGGATGGAGGTTCACGGCCCTCCCCTGCCCCAACGGATACCTGTCCCTTGAGACCTTGGACAAGGCAATGAACGAAAGGGTCAGGATGGTGTGCGTCATGAAGGTCAACAACGTCACGGGAACGGTCCAGGACACCAAGGCCATGGCAAAGCTCATAAGAAGCAAGTCTGTACAATACGGACGTCCAATCCACTTCCACTGCGATGCGGTCCAGGCTCTTGGAAAGATACCGTTCAGGCTTGACGAGGAGGATCTGGACTCTGCGGCTTTCAGCGCCCACAAGTTCAACGGACCACGGGGTGTTGGAATCCTATACAACCGCAACCCGTCAACAACCGCACTCTCACGAGGCGGCGGTCAGGAGAAAGGTCTGAGACCGGGGACCGAGAACCTTGCAGGGATATGTGCAATGAACAGGGCGCTTGAAGATGCTTTGTCCTCTTTGGATGAAAGACACGACCAAATTTTGGCATTTAGATACAAAATTCAGACAACTCTCAAGGACATCGGTCTAAAGATGCTGTCACCGGAAAACGGGACGGGAAAGGATTTCTCCCCATACATAGTGTGTGCATCTGTAAAGCCAGTGCCGTCTGAGGTGTTCCTTAGGGTGATGGCAGACAAGGGGTTCTGTCTGTCTGCGGGAAGTGCGTGCTCGTCCAATGCGAAGGGCAAGGCGGAGGGTGTGCTTGCTGGAATGAACGTGGAGCCTATGGACAGGAGGTCCAGCATAAGGATATCCTGTGGAAGCGGCACGACAGAGGAGGATGTGGACCTTTTGTGCGAGGCGCTCAGGACGACCTACAAGGAGCTTGGATATGGAAGGTAGGAAAAGCGAAACGGAGGGGATGGCCCTCTATCTCATAAAGCTTGGGGAGATAAGCCTCAAGGGGCTTAACAGAGGTTTCTTCGAGAAGAAGCTCAAGAACAACATTAAGCTCAAGATACACCCATACAGAAGCGTCCTTACACGGGAAAAGGGGCGTTTCTACCTCTATGTGGACCCGTCGTGCCCTGACGAACATGTAGAAAGGACGCTCAAGACGACGTTTGGGGTCGTGGGCTTCTCAAGGGCGCTTGTGTGCAGCAAGGACTGGGACGAGATGTGCCGCTGTGCAAAGACCCTCATCGAAAAGGAGCCGTTTGCAGATGGAACCGGAACCTTCAAGGTCGAGGCAAGGCGTGGAGACAAGTCGTTTCCAATGAACAGCTACCAGATAGAGGCCAACCTTGGAGGCATAGTGCTGGACCGCCATCCTTCCATGAAGGTTGATGTCCACAAGCCGCAGAAGGAGCTCATGGTGGAGGTCCGCGACAAGGTCTACATGTACACATCCCCTGTAGACGGACCTGGCGGACTTCCTGTTGGAACAGCTGGAAAGGGACTTCTCCTGCTGTCAGGAGGAATAGACTCTCCTGTTGCGGGATGGAGGATGGCAAAGCGTGGTCTCAAGCAAGACTGCCTTTACTTCCACGCCTATCCCTATACTTCAGAGCAGGCCCTCCAGAAGGTCAAGGACCTTGCACGTCTCATCGCCCCGTACAACATGGGGACGAACCTTGTCGTGGTCAACTTCACCGAGTGCGAGCTTTGGATAAAGGAGCATTCAAAGGAGGAGGAGCACACCCTCATGATGCGCGCCTGCATGATGAAGGTTGCAAACGCCATTGCAAGAAAGCGCGACTGCAAGGTGCTCGTCACAGGTGAGGCTCTGGGCCAGGTTGCATCCCAGACGCTTGAAAGCATTTGCTTCACAAACAGCATGTCTGAGCTGCCGGTTCTGCGCCCGCTTGTGGCAATGGACAAGGGAGAGATCATAGACACGGCACGTGCCATTGGGACATACGAGACGAGCATCCTCCCCTACGACGACTGCTGCGTGGTGTTCAGCCCAAAGCATCCTTTGGTAAGACCTGATGTGCAGGCACAGACGGTCTCATACACGGAGATGGGCATAGAAGAGCTCCTTGCAAAGGCAATAGACTCCGTAGAGGAGTTTCCAATAGGATACAACGTATAGGACTATGCGTAGGAATCCATCATTTCAAACTCAAGAACCACAGACCATGAGGACGTTCCTGGCTTTGGACGTATCAGAAGCAGCAAGGACTGAGCTTTCCAGGCTTTCATGCGTCCTCAAAGGCGGCTGCCACGGCTCGTTCTGCACCCCGCAGTCATACCACATGACACTTGCTTTCCTTGGTGAAATAACACAGGACGAAGCGGAAACACTCATTGATGTACTTGAAGGAGAGCTTGAAGGAGTCTCCCCTTTCCAGCTCACTCTATGCCGTCTTGGGTACTTCGCCCAACCTGAAAGCGCAACAGTGTTCTGCTCGACTGCAAAGGAACCAAGGCTTGATGAGCTTGCGGCCCTGACCTACCGCGCTGCATGGGACTGCGGCATAGACTTCGATGCAAAGAAGTTCAGGGCTCATATGACGTTGGGAAGAAGGATAGACACACGAGGCATAAGGCTAGACGCAATCGAAGTGGATCCAATCCAGTTCCCCATTTCCGGCGTAACCCTATACAAAAGCACCCTTCGTCCAACAGGGCCTATCTACGAAAGTCTGGCGTTCGTACCCTTCACCTAAGCGCAAAGCCGTTTGAAATCCAACAGATTTCAAGCGTCCACAACCGTCTCAAGCGCCACAAGCGCCACAAGCGCCACAACCGCCACAAGCGCCACAAGCGCCACAACCGCCACAACCGCCACAACCGCCACAACCGCCACAACCGCCGGCGAAAAATGCACCAAAACGAAAACAACGAGCCTCAATCCAGCTCGTTGTCCATGTTTTCTGAAAAGATTATGTCCACAGCCTTGCGGGGTGTGATCTGACCCTTGATTATCTTGAACAGCAACAGCACCATTGGCATGTCCAAATCGTACTTCTTGGCCATCCTTACTACGGGGGTAAGTGCGTTTATGCCCTCCACAACCATTCCAATTCGCTTCACAGCTTCATCGACCGGGACTCCCTGCCCTATGAGGCGACCACACCTGTTGTTGCGGCTATGGGGGCTCATGCACGTGACTATGAGGTCTCCAAGACCTGCAAGACCAAAGAACGTCTCAGGTTGGCATCCAAGATGTCTTCCAAGGTTGTTCATTTCATGGATGCCAAGCGTCATTATGGCAGCCTTGGCGTTGTCTCCAAATCCAAGCCCGTCCGATATCCCCGCAGCCAGCGCAAAGATGTTCTTTATTGCACCGCAAATCTCAGTGCCTCTCACATCAGTGCTTGTATAGACCTTCATGCAACCCGTGGAGAAGACCCGTTTCACGAAGTCCGCCGCATCCTGGTCCTTGGAGGCCGCCATTATCGTCGTTGGCAGGTCGACCGCAACCTCCTCCGCATGGGTGGGGCCTGACAGCACGACGACCTTCACATCGTCTCCAAGCTCATCGCACAGAACCTCAGATAGGGTCTTGAAGGTCCTGTCCTCGATCCCCTTGGCCACATCCACCACGATCTGCCCACTTGGCACGAAAGGTGCGGCCTCGCGAGCAGTCTCCCTTACATAGACCGATGGCACTGCGAACAGCACTATATCCTTGCCTTCGCAAGCATGTTCGATCGAAGTCGTATACTCTATTCCGCATTCCGGAAGCTTCATTTGTGGAAGACGAGCATAGGAGTTCGTCCTTGAAAGCTCCTCTATCTCGCTTTCCAATGCGGACCACACAACGACATCCTTGCCGGAATTGGCAAGGAGCCTGGCCAACGCCATGCCCCAGGTACCTGCACCCAGAATGCCAACTGAAGTCCTTCCATCTGTCATGGAGAACCCGCCTATTTCAAAACCACATGCATGTGGTCCTTTACGTCTGCGATCATCTCGTTTCCAATTGAATTGGCCTTTGCCGTACCTGATACGATGAGGTCCTTCACATCAGATCTATGGCTTTCGTAGAAGGCCCTCTTCTCACGTATTGGATCCATGATTGCATTGAGCTTCTCAGAGAGCATCCTCTTGCACGCAACGCATCCAATCTGGGCGTTTCTGCACATGGAGCACACGTTGCCGGCTTCGTCTGGATTGAACGTCTTATGATAGGTGAAGATGGTGCAGACATCTGGGTTTCCAGGAATCTTCACGCTTATCCTGTTGGTGTCCGTCACAGCCTGCATCACCTTTTGGGAGACCGTCTTGGCATCGTCTGAAAGGTATATTGCATTTCCAAGGCTCTTTCCCATCTTGGCGTTCCCATCAAGGCCGCAGAGCCTTCCAGTAGAGGAAAGCTTGGCCTGAGGCTCCGTTATGCTAGTGCCGTACATCTCGTTGAAACGACGCACAAGCTTTCTGGAGAACTCTATATGGGGAAGCTGGTCCTCTCCAACAGGAACCAAGTCTGCATTGCAGAACGTGATGTCTGCAGTCTGTGATACAGGATAGCCAAGAAAGCCGTATGTGAGCTTTGAGAAATCGTACTGGAAATCTCCATCGTTCTCGCCAAAGCCATAGTTCCTTGATTCGCTCTTTATCGTTGGGTTGATAAGAAGGTGGTTCACGGTCGTGATCATGGAATAGAAGACCGTAAGCTCCGCTATTGCGGTAATCTGGGACTGCTGCACAAGCGTTATCTTCTCAGGATCGAGTCCAACGGCAAGGTTGTCCATTGCAACCTGATATATGCTGTCGTTAATGAGCTCAGGGTTCTGGAAGTGAGTTGTAAGCGCCTGGACGTCTGCAAGCAGAATGAACGTGTCGTAGTCGTTCTGAAGCGCGACCCTGCTCTGAAGGGAACCCACGAAGTGCCCAAGATGAAGCCTTCCTGTGGTCCTATCACCTGTTAGTATCCTTTTCATTTCAAATCCCCTTGAATACGTCAAGAAGCTGCAATGCCACAGCCTTGACGGCATCGCGCTGCTGGTCCGTAAGTCCAAGATCCCTTATGTACACCATATCGAGCTCCTGGACGAACTGACTCTTAAGCTGTTCGAAGTCTATCGCAAGACCCTCTCTTCTGAGGTCTCCAACATAGGAGGCCTTCACTATCACCGAGAAGCTTTTTGCCAAGGACTCGCTCTTGAGCTTGAAGTCCACTGAAAGCGTCTCCGTATCAATCATGATCAGAATGTATTCTATGTTCTCCAAGGCGCTCTTTGGAACGTCAAGTCCAATGTCAAGCATCGTCTTTGGATTGGAGACATATACTCCAAACATGCTGGAGGCAAGCTTCTGGGCCTTCTCGTCGGATATCACCTTGTCAGGGCCATTGCCTGAAGCCCCGGCTCCAAAAGCCTTCCCGTAGTTTGCCTCGACGTCGCTTGAGGAAAAAAGGATGACACCGTTCTTTGGAACGGCAGCCTGGATTCCAGACTGCTCGTCGGTGAAGAACCTAAGGCCGCTTTCACCTTTCTGTTCGGTCAAGGCTCCGCCAAGCTTGAGTGCCGCATTGAGAAGGGCCTTCGAGTAGTTTCCCTCTATAGCCCCATCGAAATCAAGGGTGCGGTAGTCTGCAGGATAGTCGTTGTACTCCCCCGACCTATCGAAAAGGACGAGTGAGAGCCTTGTCATCCTATCTGCAATATACTGCACCTGAGAATCCAAAGCCACATCGTTCTCAGATGCAAATCCTTCTACGTCAAAGCTTTGTGCATTGACAGTGAGGACAAGCTGTCCATCCGTTCCAAACGACTGTATGTACATCCTGTCCTTAAATGGTGTCGTGTGTGCACACGATGCCAATACAAGGACGAACGAAGCCATTACAATCAGAAATGATGAACGGATGCCTTTTTTCATCTACAGTCTCCAATGCAGCATCAGATGCTTTTCTCTATCCTTATTCTTGCACCTGACTCCGTCTCAGGAGCATCAAGCTCTGGATTGAACGAAGAACAGACTGCAAGGGTCTCCGATTCTATGAACGACTTGAACTGGTCGTAGACCTTCTTCATGACATCGTCTCCACCAATGACAAGGACTATCCTATCGCTTACGTCAAGACCCATGTCCTTTCGCATGGTCTGGATGCTTCTTACGACATCCCTTGCTATTCCTTCGTGGAGGAGGCTCTCTGTGACCTCTGTGTCGAATCCAACGGTAAGCTCCCCTTCGTTGAGGATCTTGAGGTTCTCCTTCTCGTTGCGCTGGATTACAAGGTCGTCCTTTCCAATGTCAATGGACTGTCCGTCGCCATACTCCACCTTGTGCTTCATGCCTTCAAGGATGGTCGCAATGCTATCGGACTTGAAGGCCTGTATCTTGGACGCCACGTCCTTCATGGCCTTTCCAAGCTTGGAACCAAGCACCTTGAAGTTGGCCTTTGCAGTGTAATCTACAAGCGAAGACTCGTCCCCATGTATCTCAACGGCCTTGACGTTGAGCTCCTCTGCGATTATCGAGGCCATGTCGTTGAGTATCTTCCTGTCCTGGTCGTTCCTATCCACAAGGAAGAGCTTCTTGAGAGGCTGCCTGTTCTTGAGGTTGTTGGCGCTCCTCAGGGACCTTCCCATGGTAATCGCCTGGACGGTGAGCTCCATCATCCTCTCAAGGGCGTAGTCCCTGTGGGAGGCATCGTACTTTGGATAGGTGCAAAGATGCACGCTTTCAGGGTCGTCCTTGGACCTGAGGTTCTGGTATATCTCCTCGCATATGAAAGGAAGGATTGGACATGCAAGCTTCACGAAGGTCACAAGCACCTTGTACAGTGTGTCGTAGGCCATCTTCTTGTCGCCGTCGTTCTCGCTCTTCCAGAATCTTCTTCTGCTTCTTCTTATGTACCAGTTGTTCAGGCTGTCCATGAACCTAAGGAGGCTCGTGCAGGCCCTTTGGATGTCGTACTTGTCCAAGGCATCGTCCATTTCGCAGGTCAGAGCCTCAAGCGTGGATATCATCCATCTGTCCAATGGATTCTTGAGCTGCTCGAAAGGAGTCTCGCTTGGAACGTAACCGTCAATGTTGGCGTACGTCACGAAGAACGAATAGGCGTTCCAGAGAGGAAGGATTATTGACTTGAGCACGTCCTTGACCATTTGGTCGGAGAACTTGAGGTCGTCTGCATGTACGGCTGCGCTGTTCATGAGGGCGAACCTAAGGGCATCGGCGCCATACTGGTTCACAAGGAGCATGGGGTCGGTGAAGTTGCCCTTGCTCTTGGACATCTTCTCTCCGTCCTCTGCAAGGATGATTCCGTTGACGACACAGTGCTTGAAGGCAGGCTCGTCGAAAAGTGCGCTTGCCATGATGGTGAGCGTGTAGAACCAGCCTCTTGTCTGGTCAAGTCCTTCGCAGATGAAGTCCGCAGGGAAAGTGCGGGCGAACCTCTCCTTGTTCTCGAACGGGTAGTGAAGCTGCGCATATGGCATGCTTCCGCTTTCGAACCAACAGTCAAGAACGTCCGGAACCCTTCTCATGGTACCCTTTCCATCAGGACTTGGCCATGTGAGCTTATCAACGTTGTGCTTGTGGATGTCGTCCACCTTTTGGCCGCACTTTTCTTCGAGCTCTGCTATGGAACCCATAACCTCAACGTAGTCAGAACCATCGCATTTCCATACAGGTATTGGATTTCCCCAGAACCTGTTTCTGGAGATGGCCCAGTCTCTGGCCCCTTCCAACCACTTTCCAAAGCGCCCGTCCTTGAGGTGCTCTGGAATCCAGGTTATCTTCTGGTTGTTTGCAACCATCCTTCCCTTTATCTTCTGGACATCCACATACCAACAGTCCATTGCCCTATATATGAGAGGGGTTCCCGTCCTCCAGCAGAACGGGTAGCTGTGAAGGTAGTTCTCCTTCTTCACAAGCTTGCCCTCCTCCTTGAGCCTTGCGATTATTGCCTTGTCTGCATCCTTGACGAACACTCCCTTGTAGTCAGGCACTTCGTCCGTGAACTTGCATTCATCGTCTATGGGGCATACGACAGGGATCCCGGTTCCCTTGAGGACGTTGTAGTCATCCTCTCCAAAGCCAGGGGCCGTATGTACGATTCCACAGCCATCTACGGTTGTGACATAGTCGCCAAGGACCGTTACGAATGCACCTTTGTCATAGAGGTCTGCAAAGTAGTCGAAAAGCGGCTCATAGCGCATTCCCTTGAGCTCGCTTCCCTTGTGGTGTTCAAGGATTTCATAGGAGGATGGATCCTTGTAGTACGCTTCAAGCCTTGATTGTCCAAGGTAGTACTTGTCGCCTGTGGCCTTGTCCAAGATAAGGACGTAGTCTATCTCAGGGCCCAAAGCCAACGCCAGATTGGAAGGAAGGGTCCAAGGAGTCGTGGTCCATGCCAGGAAATAGGTGTTCTCCATATCTCTTACCTTGAACCTGACCGTTATGGCAGGGTCCGTCACATCCTTGTAGCCGCCAAGGTTGACCTCCATGTTCGAAAGGGGACATCCAAGACCAGGACTGTATGGAAGGATGTTGTATCCTTTGTATATCAAACCCTTGTCGTAGAGTGTCTTGAACACCCACCATATGCTCTCCATGAAGGACTTGTCCATGGTCTTGTAGCCGTGGTCGAAGTCAACCCACCTTCCCATTCTGGTTATGGTATGCTTCCATTCGTTTGTGAACTGCAGGACGCTTGCGCGGCACTGGTTGTTGTAGTTCTCGACGCCGTATTCCTGAATCTCCTTTGCACTGGAGATTCCAAGTTTCTTCTTCATGAGGTTCTCTACGGGAAGCCCATGGCAGTCCCATCCCCAGTTCCTCACGACCCTTTGGCCCTTCATGGTCCTGTATCTTGGAATGATGTCCTTGATCGTTCCCGGAACGAGGTGCCCGTAGTGAGGCAGACCGGTTGCGAACGGAGGGCCGTCGTAGAACGAGAACTCATTGTCCTCCGGGCGGCTTTCAATCGACTTCTTGAAGATGTCGTTCTCCTTCCAAAAATCAAGGATTCGCTCCTCCATCTTTGGGAAATCCTGTCTTGGATCAACGCTTTTGAACATTTTTCTTCTCCATAGGATACAGTGTATGCAATTTTAGGAGATTATATATCTTTTCAATGTTTTCTGCTATATTCAAAGCCATGAAGAGATACCCTGTTTCAGATGAGATAAAGGCCTTTGCAAAGATATTTGCAGAAAACGGCTACAGACTGTACATCGTAGGTGGAGCCGTGCGCGATTATTTCCTTGGAACGGAAAACAGCGACTACGACTTCTGTACGGACGCAAAGCCTCAGCAAGTCGTCTCGTTGTTCAGGAAGGTCATCCCAACAGGCATAAAGCACGGAACGGTTACGGTTCTCTTTAGGGGTGAAAGCTACGAAGTCACGACGTTCCGTTGCGAATCCGACTACTCGGACGGCCGCCACCCAGACAATGTCACGTACATAACGGATCTCCACGAAGACCTCTCGCGCAGGGACTTCACAATAAACGCCCTGGCTGCGGACTGCATACAAGGCAACGTCACGGACGACTTCGACGGACTTGGAGACCTTGAAAAAGGCCTTGTGCGTGCAATAGGAACCCCCCGTGAACGTTTCAAGGAGGATGCCCTAAGGCTCATGAGGCTTGCCCGCTTCTGTTCAAAGCTCAACTTCAAGCCTGAAGAGGAAACCTTCCAAGCTGCCAAGGAGCTTGCCCCTACCATTGCAAACGTTTCGCAGGAAAGGATATACGACGAATTGTCCAAAACGATTATGACAAAGGTTCCGTCAGTTGGACTTTCAATACTCGAACAGACAGGAATCCTTGATGTGATACTTCCAGAACTCACTGCTTGTAGGACGATAAAACAGGACAAGGTTGGCTCCTGCAATGTCCTTGAGCACTCATACAACTGCATAGATGCAGCGGCTGCAAACGACTACGGCCTCGCCGTAAGGCTTGCCGCCCTTCTACACGACATAGGAAAGCCTTCGACAATGTCTTTCAACCAGTACGGAATGATGCGCTTTCACGGCCACGATGTCCAAGGCTCAAAGATGGCAAAGGACATCCTGCGTCGTCTGAAATGCTCCAACAAGACCATTGACGACGTTGGACTTATCATTGCTGAGCACATGACCCGCTACACCCCAGACTGGACGGATGGTGCCGTAAAGCGTTTCATACGCAGAGTTGGCAGACAGAACCTTGATATGCTGTTCGAACTGCAGCGCTGCGACCAGATAGCATCCACAGGCGCACCCAATACGGATGAGTACGAGGCCTTCATGAAGAGGATAAAGGAACTTGAGGACCAGCCAATGACACTCAAGGACCTTGCCGTCACAGGCGAGGACCTTGCAAAAGCAGGCATCCCCAAGTCCAAAGCCATGGGTGATGTTCTTGGAAAGCTTCTTGAAATGGTGGTGGACTACCCTACTCTAAACGACAAGGAAATACTTACAAAGCAAGCACTTGTAATTTACAATCAAATGACTGCCGTTTGATGCGTCCTGATGCGCCGTAGTCCGCCATAGTACGCCGACATACGCCTTGGTACGCCATCATAGGCAGAACTCCAATGCATCAAACACTTACTAATGCGCCTGCGTCACCTGCGTCCAGGCAAGCTTTGCAACGTTCTGCTCGGCATCTTTCTTGTTGTGTCCGCCCTCAGGTCCAAACGTCTTTCCGTGGAACGAAACGGTATAGTAGAACATTTGGTTGTGCTCTGGACCTGTGGATTTGACAAGGGTGTATGTTGGAACCTTCTTGTAGCGTTTTTGCACATACTCCTGCAGAAGGGTCTTGTAGTCCCGCTTGAACCTGTAGTCTATGACATCCTGCATTATTGGCATCAGGTTCCTAAGGATGAAATCGCTTACGACCTCAAAGCCCTGGTCAAGGAAAATGGCGGCGAATACGGCCTCTGTGCAGTCTGCAAGGATGGCCTTCTTGAAACGGCCGCCTGTCAGCTCCTCGCCTCGTCCAATTATGAGGTATCTGTCAAGCTCAAGCCTCTTTGCAACGATCGAAAGGGAGTCTTCGCTTACGACAGCGCTTCTTACCCTCGTACACTCCCCCTCATCTCCCTCAAGGTTTCTGTAGAGCCACTGGGACACGACTATGGACAGGACGCTGTCACCAAGGAATTCAAGCCTCTCATTGTCCTTGATGCCGGATCCCCTGCATTCGTTTGCATAGGAGGAATGTATGAAGGCATTATCCAGAATGGATATGTCATTGAAACTGAGTCCAACGTTCTCTTGAAAAAGCAAAAGCTCCTTCATCCTCTCTTGGGGGATTGCAGGAGCTTCAATTGTCTTTTTGTCAGACATGCTCAAAGCACTTTCGCCAAGTAGTCGACAGCGTCCCTGACGGTCTCGAAGGTTCTTCCCTTCTCATCTGGAACGGTGAGGTCGAACTCCTCTTCAAAACCACTCACGAGGTCAAGGATGTCCATACTGTCAGCCTTGAGGTCGTTGACGAATGAGGAATCGAGAGTGATGGAATCCTCGTCTATAGCAAGCTTATCAGCGATGATTGCCTTGACTTTGTCAAAAACAACGTTCTTATCCATGGATTAGTCCTCCGGATTGATGATCTGAACACCCTTGTAGTATCCGCACTGTGGACATACGCGGTGTGGGAGAATGAGCTGACCGCACTTTGTGCACTTTGAAAGTGTAGGAGCCTGAAGCTTCATGTTAGCGGATTTCCTTGCAGCAGCCTTAGCTTTTGATGTCTTATATTTTGGTGTCGCCATATTCTACCTCTTAGTCTTATTTTAACAACATTGTGAGCATATAGAAAAACATTGTTTAAGTCAACAGTGCCCAATACTTATTTATCCAGCTTATTTATCCAACTTGTCCTTGAGGGCGTCTATCACGACCTGCGGCACCATTGAGGAAATGTCAGCACCAAAGGCGGCCATCTCCTTTATGGCGGAGCTCCTTAGAAGGAAGAAGTTGGGGTTCGTTGGCATGAAGAGTATCTCCACTTCAGGACACAGCTGCTTATTGGTCTCGGCAAGCTCGAACTCATAGCCAAAGTCAACCAAAGCGCGCACACCGCGGATCATTACGCCAACATCGTACTTGCGTGCAAAATCAACGACAAGTCCTTGCCAGCAAAGTACATGTATATTGTCATAATCCTTGAGTACATCTTCAAGCATCGCCTTTCTCTCCAAAGCGGAGAACAACGTCTTCTTTGCAATGTTGTCGGCAATGACGACATAGAGTTCATCGTACAAAGCGGCGCTGCGGGTGATGATGTCCAAATGCCCAAGCGTTGGGGGATCGAACGTCCCTGGAAGCATAGCGCAGTTCTTCCTCATTTCTTGGACTCCTCCACCTGCCTCTTCACGTTGGCATAGTCATCGTTGCTCTCATACTGGATTCTGTATTTTATGGAGTACCTGCCCTCTTCGTCCTTGGTGACTACGGCGAAATTCCCATGTCCTATGTATGAAATGGAATCCGGCTCCTGTACATGCTCGCGCTCCCTGAGCTTCTCAAGCACGCAGTCGAAATGACTGAGGCCTCCGTCTGGCTCGCTTATGGCCTCTATGATGGACTCTATGGGCTGGCCGCATATACTGCAGTCAGGCCTTGGCTCTACCACCTGAGGGACCTCCACGTCATCGAATATCATTCTGGACCTGGGTTTCTGCTGAGGAGCAGCAGGGACCGATCTCTTAGACTTTGGCTTTCTTTTCTTTCTGTTATCCATCAGAAAACTCCTTCGTAGTAGGAGACGCATCCATTTGTCACAGTAGCGACGTCGAACCTCGTGTTATCAAAGCGCCCCTTGTGGTCAACAGTATTCAAATAATCGATTGCAGTCAACCTTATGCGCCTCATCTTGGCAGGGCCCACCACTGCTGCATATAAGGACAGAACAGTTGAACTCTTTTGCATCCAATTTTTAATTTCTAAATATGTCTATGGGTTTATTATCCTCTGTAAACCAGCTAGTCCAACCATTGCATGACGGTTGGTTTAAAACAACGCATCCTGCGGTGCTTGGCGACACACTACCAAGATTGAAATCCTCAAGAAGGTTGCCTTGAAAATCAAGCTCCAGCTTTTTCCTCAGTTCCTTATTCCCTTCTGAAACTTTAGGATGTTCACAAACACTCAAAACAGAGCCTTTCTTAATAACCCACTCTCCATCTTTAACTACAGCAGTCGCCTTTATCGTTTTCCCATCGACCTTCTTATTTTTGGTAAGTGTGTATGTTCCATTTGGAACATCACTTTTGACAGCCTGAACGGAGATAGCTGCTGTACTAGCATCTGGAATCTGAGATTTAGTTCCATGGAAGAATGCAAGGCCAAGAAGTCTAGTGATAGTCACAACTTCTTCTGCCCAAGTATCGGCAGCCATTTGATCTGAAGGTTGTACTCTTGGAGCTCTCGATCCAGTGTTGTTTTCCATAACAACAGCACCGCATTCCCCTGCTTTAGAGATGAGCCTAGATTCGATTATCTTTGCATGAGAGCCATTTAGGTTAAGGAAATCACCCTTCTCAACGAAAACAAGTGCCTGGTTCCAAAAATCCTTCGTCCTGTTGTGGTTCGACAATCTAGATGTGATTCCGTATCCAGTCTGTCCAATATAGATGTGGGGCTGTTCATTCCTATCCATCGAGTTGTAGAGAATGTATACACCTGCCTGTTCTGCCTCTGGTCGAAGGTTGAACTCGTGTATACACTCTCTAGGAAACAAAAGAGCCTTTAAAGTCTTCGTTGGGTTCTCGATAACCTTGATACCGTTTGAGTCATCCCCTTCAACGGATATGTTGTAGAATATTCCCATTACCTTTCCTCTTTTTCCTTTAGTTTCTGTTCTCGCTCATCTAGGTAAGCTGTGATAATACGTTCAAGGGCGGTCGTATACGTTTGTCCCTTATCTTCTGCATAAGCTCTCAGCCTCTCATAAACAGTCTTCTCCAATCTCATGGAGATAGCTACGCTGTCTTTCGTCTTTTTTGGCATAAGTCACTCCATGGGCTGAACATTCTCTTCAATGAATGCGATTTCATACGGTGACAGATTGTACTTTTTGTAGAGTTGTTGGTCGATTTCCGACACCGACTGTGACCAGTCGATGTCGGAAGAAGCGGTGAAATTCTGCATCGGAACGTATTTCCATGTGGAAGGCGAATTATGCTGTGTTGCCTTAAGGATACCCAGCATCACTCTTGCATATCGTGTTTTGATATACTTCATACAATTGGAAGCTTCTTCTTCTGTCGAAAAAGCACCAATACTCAGGAAGGTATCTGTATGCCCGATCAGGGGCTCCCCGATCAGGGGAGTCGATAACACCTCTCCGATAGCACCTGTTCCATTTGACTCTGGAACAATCACGTTATATGAATCAAGATATCTGTTATTCTGCAAATACTCCCTTTTTATGTATCGATATGCTCTCTTTCCAGTTTTCGTTCGTATTAGAAGCTTGACAGCATCTCCATCGATGTTGTCAGAACTTTCTGGGAACAAGTTATCCATTTGATCAACAATTTTAGAAGTAATTTTTGCTCCGGTTCCTTTACCCATTTTCTCAGATATCTCAGGATGCTTATTCATGAATACATCAGAGAACCTATAAAGTCCTTGCGCCTGAATAATCGACTCCATGGTAGATTTCCCTTCGATATCAGAAGTCGACTTCTGAAGAATGTTGTTCAATTCACTGAAAGAAGTAAAAGTCCCGATTGCTCCAAACTTCTCATATTCACACCAATACGTTATTGCAACACCACCTTTTATGCTGACTGATGGAAAAACTTCTTGTGAATTTACAAAGAACCGAACAACTTTAAAATGCTCGTCAGCAAGCATTTTATGATTCCATTCAGAAGATGTTTGTCCTGCGTCAAAAAGGAATCTTGCAGGTGTAATTAAAGATACAATTGGAGCAAGCTTGAAACTTGCATCATAAAAGTATTGATAAATTGGAGTTTTTCTTGTGTTGTTACCTTCTTCATCGTACGGAGGATTTCCTACAACTGCATCGAACTTCATATCTTTATTCACTCCTTTCTTTTCCCAGAAGCTGCTTCCCTTGATTCTCTCACACACCTGATCTGCCTTGCTTTTGAACTGGTTGATTAAATCCTCAAATGCATGAGCATTAATCCTACCCTTTTCGTATCCAAGCAATGTGCGCTTAGTTATCGCTCTTGCCATCTTGGTCTTGCATACAACATACACATTCTCGGCAACCGTAAGACTCCACAGTTCGTCCATTTTATCTGGAGTAAGGATGCTATCAGGAATATTCTTGCATCGCTCCCTAAAAATCGAATATGTTATATACAATGGATACAAACCAGATTTCGAATTGATTTCCAAAACTTTGGAATCAGGAGACAAACACTTCCTTGTAACATCGCCGTTATCCACGAACCTTGGATTTTCAAGCAGTTCCCGATTATCCTCGGCAAAGGAATCCCAACCACCAAGAGTATTAGACATATGCATGTTAACCACTCGCCACGGAGTCAAAACGGTCTCTTTGTCTGGGTTCTTGAACATCCTAAACACATCGGCGATGCGCTTGATGCGCGTCGTTGGATCTAGTTCGTCTGCACCTTTCACGAGAGCTCTGATGGACTTCCCTGCAACGATGAAAATGTCCTTGTCGTAATACTCAATAAACTGGCGGAACAGATCCTTTGTTACCTTGCTTGGCATGAATTCCTCCCAAGATTGATCGTCCACAAGGTCGATGAAATTCTCAATAGAGATATCCTCATCGAACGGAATTTCAGACCCATAGATCAAGAGCGGAATTCTTATGGAAATAGCACGAAGGATACTGATTGCCTTACTGCGTTCCTCCTTGGCCTTTTTCAATTTCTCAAGTCGTTCCTTATCTTCATCGCTCAGTTCAGATTTCTTCCCTTTATCAGCCTTATCGATAAGCTCACGTTCTTCCTTCGTCAGTCCAACATTGGAGAGCGTAATGTTCCTGTTGATGTCTACGGCTTTCGATGCGCCAACGATTTCCTTCAAGCCTTTGAACTTTTCGTTCTCGATGTCTGTCAGATGGAGCAACTTGTCGTTGTAGAGTTTTGGATCGTCGAATCCATTTCTTACAACACGTTCAGCATAGATGTGCTTGATCTGCTGGAGCATCGAATCTACATCATATGCCTTCATGAGAGATCCCTTAATGGAGATGACTGGACAGAAATTCAGGAGATCTCTCATTTGTTTCTCTGAAGATTCATCATTCTTTCCAGGTCGAGTGGAGAGCTTTCCAGCCTCCGCGACCATCTTCAGCGTACGATCGGGAGCAAAATCGAAGACGAAACACTTGTCTTTAATTCGGCCATCAATATTGGCAGGAGACTGGACACGAAATATCGTTTGAAGGTAGTTGGATGCTGAGACCGAATATGAACCTGAAAGCATGAGAACCGCCGTCCATGGTGGGACTGTCACACCTGTAGTCAGGCGGCCACATGACAGTGTAATTGTGTAGGTTTTCTCCGGGTGATTGGTGATTTTTCCGTTAACCTCTTTTAAGGCATCTTTGCTTTCCTGTTCTTCATCTCCATCACCGGCAACATTAGCGATTCCAAAACCTCTGAAGATTGGATGTTCTCGAAGGAGCTCGCTGAGAGCTTTGGCTTCCTTCACACCAGGAAGAATCCAGAGCGAGTGTCTGAAATAATCGCGGTAGACTTCACATGAATACGGATAGTTCGAATTGGCATCCTTGTTTACCAGCAGATTGAGAAAAGATTTCACCTCATCTTCATGAACGAAACGACCAATGAGGCTGTCGTCATTGAGAACCTTACCATCCTGTTTGGCCTTTCCTGTCCAAACTCTGAAAAACTCTTTGAAGTTAAAGGATTTGTCTTCAGTCTCTATGAATCCACGAATCTCTTGCGCTAGATCGTACGTGTAGATGTAAAGCATTGGAAGATTTTCATACGGGTTGGAATCCAGCCTGTGACAGATATCCCAATTAGCCTTACTTGACTGCTCCATTACATAGTCCCACGTAAAGACTTCTACCTCATCAAAGTCCTCGACAAGATTGAACGGGGTTCCTGAGAGGTATAAGACCTTCGTCTTACCATATGAATCGGCCTTTATAATGGTCTTCAGTACGTTGTCGCCCAGAGATGTCTTCGTACCCTCATGGGCCTCGTCAACAATCACGCAGTCCCACTCAGTCTTGAATATCAGTTCATTCTTGTCAAACTTGCCTCCAACAGTCATGGACCCGCGCAAATCCTGCATTGAGGCAAACAAAACGAAAGGCTTATCCCCTGTGATGTATCCGTTGACCTCAGGCTCAACATCAGGCGTAGTCTCATCCTTCTTGATATAATGCCAGTCTGAAGAGTTGTTGAAAACCTTTTCAAAATCCTCACCCCAGGAATTCTTCACAACAGGCCGATGAGTGATAATGATTGTCCTACGGAACTTCAAATCTTTGACAACCTGCAGGGATGTCAACGTCTTACCAAAACGCATTTTTGCATTCCACAGCATCTTGTTGTGGGTTCTGAAACACTTTTTGGTGTCAGCAATGGCCTGCTGCTGTTCTGGCCTGAACACTATAGGATCACGACTGATGGAGATTTCTCCTGGTGTCAGAGAGTTTTCATGATGTTTGGCTGCTCTGATGGCATTCTTCACTGTTTCAAGATTGCACCTGAACCATTCCCGGGCTCCATCGGTCTCTTTGCGTTTGATATTTGAATGAATCAGAACCTTATGGACATCTGAATCCGTGAAATACTCATTGCGTGTCGGATCATCCTTCTTCGGCCTTATGGCCAGCTCCGTATGAAGCAAATCATAGGTGATGTTTGCAGTCTTGGTGTACTGGTCAATCCTGGCTTTTGCTGCCTTGTTAAGCAACGAACAGTTGGGTACAAGCATCGGAACGGTAGCCTTGTCAGCCTTGATTGTTGTCTTTCCAATCTTGAGATAGTCCTTGTGGACATCATCATTGATTCTGAATACATATATGAGAACATTCGAGAACGCCGAGTTGAATTCAATGTCGTTTGGCATTCGGCCCCCCTATTAGACTGACTGCCGATACAACTTCGTTCTTTTTCCAGTCCCTTATGTTACTGTATACACCGTTGTGACGGCAGACGTTTTCAGTCATACACCCTTCGCATGGCCGTTTGATCACATCATCATCGAACAGAGATTCGCAAACAATCTCTTCATGACAAGAACATGGAACGACAAACCTGATACCATCCATCTGCCAGATATTCCACGAAATAATCTCTGCTATTTCTGACAATTTCGCCTCTTCCGGGAATCTGCCGAAATGCGCAATGAAGTAATCCATGTATGTAAACATCAGATTCTGTCTTGCGAGAAACAAATTATCCCCTGACCATTCATACCCGTAGATGGACTGAAAAGCCTTCTTCACCCAGCAGTGCCAGTTTTGATTAGAACAGTTCTCATCAACCACACGTAGCTTGCGGTCAAGCAACCCTATGCGTTTATGAATATCAATGGGATGTCCTGTAGTCGTATCATAGCGAGATACCAAATAAGGAGCTTCGCCACATGAAATTTCCAATCGACAGGCAGTGACGTATTTCCGCCAGTCATACTCGCAAAAATCGACGTGATCGGTTGCTGTCCACATTGTGCCTTCGGAAACGTTGAAGACGTTTTTCCGACCGAAGAACGCTTCATCTACAAGATTGTTCTGGAAGTTACAGACCCACGAGGGGGTAAAAACCTCAGCTTTCCCCTTTATTCGAATGCTTTGTTCCTCAACTGATTTCTCGTTACGAGGCTTGATAATGGACATTGAATCTCTAAGTATGAGTTTTGGAGTAATTTCACAGAGCTCCCCATACCCAGAGCCATACTGTTCGTAGTTATTCGTCATCCAAAGGATATAACGGCCAGTTGTACGATCTCTGAGCAGTGTATCGAGAAGAAGCGGAGACAAATCATAAACATGTTTGAAAAGTTTGTCGCCTTCCATAGTGCTAGCATACTACACTTAAGTTGCATTTCAAAGAGATTTCAATATAATGCAATACAAAACAATACAGCTTTAAGCTTACTGTCTACAAAAAAGCTTCGTGAGATTTCTGTTATCCATCAGAAAACTCCTTCGTAGTAGGAGACGCATCCATTTGTCACAGTAGCGACGTCGAACCTCGTGTTATCAAAGCGCCCCTTGTGGTCAACAGTATTCAAATAATCGATTGCAGTCAACCTTATGCGCCTCATCTTGGCAGGGCCCACCATCCTTGAAATCTCGCTTTCATCCCACCTTGACGTGAGGGATTTGACCTCCACGAAACACAGCACGCCATCCTTGGATGCAATGATGTCCACCTCACCGAACCTACACCTGTAATTCCTTTCCAAGACAGAATATCCAAGGTTTTCCAGATAGGCCGATACCACTTGTTCAGACTGCTTCCCTTTATCCATACATCCCTAAACAAAAAAGACGGAGAAGACCAACCGGTCTTTTCCGTCCTGTATAAGAAAACCTATAGAACTCAGATTCCCTTGTGTCCGCGGATCTGCTCAGGAACCTTGGCTGCCTTACCAATCTTGTCTCTGAGGTAGTAGAGCTTGGCTCTTCTGACACGACCGCGTCTGATGACCTCGATCTTCTCAACTCTTGGTGAGTGGAGAGGGAATATCCTCTCAACGCCAACACCGTAGGAAATCTTTCTCACGACGAATGTACGTCTGATGCCAGAGTTGTTCTTTGCAATGACAGTGCCTTCATAGGCCTGTATTCTCTCGTTTGCACCTTCGACGATCTTGAAGTAAACCTTGACGGTGTCTCCAACGTGGAAGTTCTCGGCATCCTGCTTCATCTGTTCCTGTTCAATAGCCTTAATCAAGTCCATTTTAATCTAACCCCTTGGTCAATTTGATTTCTTGTAGCAACTTGCTGGTCTTCTCGTCAAGCGATGCAGATTCCAGCAGGTCGGGCCTGTTGGACAAAGTCTTCTCAAGCCTTTTTCGCAGCCTCCACTTCTCTATGTTGGCATGATGACCTGACAATAATATATCAGGAACAGACATTCCGCAATAGGTCTCCGGACGCGTATACTGTGGGTATTCCAGCAACGGGCCGGTGAAGCTCTCCTCGTCGAGCGAGGAATCCGTGATAACGCCGTCTATGAGCCTATAGAGCGCATCTATTATCACCAGGGTGGCTACCTCCCCTGAAGAAACCACGTAGTCGCCTATGCTTATCTCATCGTCCACATAACGATCTATGATCCGCTGGTCTATACCTTCGTAATGACCGCAGATGAAGACCAGCTCAGGTTCCCGGCTCAGATCCCTTGCATAGTCCTGCGTCAATCGTCTGCCTGACGGCGAAGCGTAGACAACACGCTTGTTCATGGCATCAACGCTATCCAGAGCTTTGAAGAGCGGTTCAGGTTTGATGACCATGCCTGCACCCCCACCAAAGGGTGAATCGTCACATTTGTGATGCCTGTCAAGTGCGAACTGCCTCCAATCAAGGAGGTCATAGGATATTATCCCAGCCTTGACGGCACGTGCCATGATAGAATTCGTGAAGAAGCCTTCAAGCATCTGTGGAAAAAGCGTAAGGACTTCGATCTTCATCCCAACAGCTCTCTCACAAGAAGCGTCATGGTCCCCTTTTCAGGATCCACATCGTCCACGAACACACCTTTCATGTACGGAACCATGTATTTCCTTCCATCCAAAGCGAGCACCTCAAGCAGAAGCGCCTGCGCCCCTTCGATGGTGGACACCACCTCTCCAACCTCTTCGTCTCCATATACCAGCTTCATACCCGGAAGGTCTGCTGTGTATACCTCTCCCTCGCCTAGTTTGCTGGCCTGCTCCCTGGGTACCAGAATGTCCCAGCCAGAAATGAAACGAGCGTCCTCAGGACTGTCTATGCCTCGGAACTTCACAAGAAGCTCACCGGCATGGCTTTGGACCTGCTCAATCTCACCTTTTCTGCTCTTCCCATCACGCTGAAGGACAACTTCCTTCAGAGAAAAGAAATGCTCAAAATCATCCGAAAACGGCCTGACCTTGACATAGCCTTTCACACCATGAGGGGATCTCACTATTCCGGTTGCAAGGACCTGCTTCATACCCAGTCAGTCCAGAATTTCAAGGCTGGCATGCTTTCCGGTCTTGGTCGCCGTTGCACTCAGAATGGTTCTGAGAGCCTTGGCTATCCTTCCCTGCTTGCCTATGACCTTGCCCAGATCATCCTGCGAAACCCTAAGCTCAAGTATGGTGGACTTTTCGCCCTCCACGACATTGACCTCTACGCAGTCAGGATGATCGACGAGCGATCTGACGATGTATTCGACCAGTTCCTTCTCCACGGGCTCAGTCCTTTACAGGAGCCTTTGCTGTGGTTGGGATACCCTGCTTTGCCAAAAGCATCTTGACGGTATCCGATGGCTTTGCACCAACGCCAATCCAGTAGGCGACTCTCTCAGCATCGATCTTGACCTGATTCTCCGACTCGACTGGATGATAGTAGCCAATCTCCTCAAGTGGTCTGCCCTTGTTGGACTCTCTTGAATCCATGACGACTACTCTGTAGTAGGGTCTCTTCTTCGTACCGAATCTCTTCAATCTGATACCAACGCTCACGTCAATTCCTCCTAAACGAATCTCAGTTCATCCCCATCTGCTTCATCAAAGCAGCCTGGTACTTTTTATTCTTAGCGAGCTTCTTCATGTTCAGCCGCATCTTTTCGAACTTCTTCAATAGATGACCTACCTCACCTACCGACGTCCCACTGCCCTTTGCAATCCTTTTCTTGCGGGCCGGACCAATTATATAGATATTTTGTCTTTCTTGGAAGGTCATAGACTGGATAATCGCCTTTTCTTTTCGCAATTCGTCCGTATTTATGTCGTCTTCCGATATATTTCCCTTCGCACCAGGCAGCATATCTATGAGTTTGCCCACTCCACCCATCTTCGTCATGTTCTCAAGCTGCTCAAGATAGTCCTGGAGGTCGAAGGTGTTCTTGGCCATCTTCTCCTGCAGTTTCTCAGCCTGCTTGAGGTCGTATGTCTCCTGAGCCTTCTCGACAAGGGTCACTATGTCGCCCATGCCAAGAATGCGGCTCGCCATCCTGTCTGGATAGAACGGCTCAAGGTTGTCCATCTTCTCGCCAACGCCTATGAACTTGATTGGCTTTCCAACGACCTCCCTGAGGGACAGGGCTGCACCGCCTCTTGTGTCGGAGTCGAACTTCGTAAGCACAACGCCGGTGATTCCAACCTTGCTTTCGAACTCCTGAGCAATGGTCACGGCGTTCTGGCCCGTCATGGCATCTGCGACAAAGAGCGTCTCATCAGGGTTCAGGGCCTTGTCTATGTCCTGGATCTCCTGCATCATACCTTCGTCAAGGTGCATTCTGCCGGATGTATCCACGATGAGCACGTCATACTGCTCGCGCTTTGCCTTCTTGAGGGCGTTCTGGGCCACCTGAACGGCGTTCTTGGTGTCAAGCTCTGCATACACAGGGACATCGATCTGTTCTCCCAGGACCTGAAGCTGCGTGATTGCGGCGGGCCTTACCAAGTCGCATGCAGCCAGCATGACACGTCTACCCTGCTTCTTTAGGTTGAGTGCAAGCTTTGCGCTGGTCGTGGTCTTACCGGAGCCCTGAAGTCCCATCATGAGGATGACGGTCACCGTGTCAGGACCCTTGAGCCTGAGTGCCTGGTTGTCAGGGTCTCCAAGCAACTGGACCATCTTGTCGTAGACGATCTTGACGAACTGCTGGCCAGGATCCACGGACTTGAGGACCTTGTCTCCAAGAGCCTCCTCCATGGTCCGGTTGACAAAGCGTCTTACAACACGAAGATTCACATCCGCATCTAGGAGGGCTACCTTGATCTCCTCCATTGCATCCTGGATGTTCTTCTCGCTTATCTTGGACTTTCCCGAGATGGAACGTATTATCGATGAAAACTTATCGCTGATTGAATCGAACATAACCTTTGGATTATCCTTATTTTAATTCATCATGTCAATTTAGCCTTTCACAGCCTTTCGTAGGCGGCAATCGTCTTCAGGGTGTTAAGCACCCCGTCCCTGTGGCTTCTCTCATAGCCATGGGAGGCATACACTCCGCTTCCAATGAGACCGTGCCTCACATCACGCCCGCTTCCAAGCATTGCCCCGCAGTCAGACCCATAGAACGGATATATGTCTATGGCATAGTCGCAGCCACTTGACCTGGCTGCCTCGACCAACTTGTCCACAACGGCCTTGCTGTATGGACCGGAGGAATCCTTTGCGCATATCGAAACCTGAGTCTCCCTGCAGCTGAGACCGTCGCCCACACAGCCCATGTCTACGGCCACCATCTCCACCACATCGTCAGGGATGTTGGATGCCGCACCATGGCCAACCTCTTCGTACACAGTGAAATAGAGGTATACATGGTGGTTGAGCTCGACCTTCTCGTCCCTTATATACCGCGCATACGCAAGAAGCATTCCAGCTGAAAGCTTATCGTCAAGGAAACGGCTCTTTATGAACCCTTCGCCTGTGACGATGGTCCTTGGCTCGACGCATATGAAGTCTCCAACATCCACACCAAGGGCCTTGGTATCTGCGGCGCTTTTCGTCTTGGAATCGAGAAGGACCTCAATGCTTGAGAAATCCCTCTTCGTATCGTTGTAGGCCTTGTTCACATGTATGGAGGCATTGCAAAGCTGGAACGTACCATCGAGAACCACACCTGAGCGGGTATAGACCCTACAGGTCTCAGTCTCCACGTTGTTGGCGTTGAGTCCTCCTATATTGGTGGCTCTGAGGGCTCCGCTGCCCTTTATCTCGCACACCATTGCTCCTAAAGTGTCTATGTGGGCTGAGAAAAGCAAGCCCTCCCCATTTCCTCCAAGGTCAGCCAAAACACCGCCCTTGTTTGTGTGCCTCACCGCATAGCCCATACCAGAGAGCTTGTCCACAACGTACTGCTCCGCCTTTGCGGTCATTCCCGTTGGGCTGTCTATGGCAAGAAGCTCCTTCGTGTAGTCGATTGCAAGACCTGCATATCCTTCGTTCATATCCACGTTCATATCCATCTCCTCGTAAATCCTCCCGGCAAACCTTCACAAGCCATTTCATCAACCCTTTCCATCAACCCTTGAGCTCATCATAGGTCTTGTTTATGTCCTTGATGTCCTCAAGCCTGTAGCCTATCATCTTGGAGACTCCAAGCTCCTGCTGAGTCACACCAAGAAGGCTGTTGGAACCCATTACGGTGTTCTTGTTGTGGGTGATTATGATGAACTGGCTCTTGTCGTCGAACTTCTCAAGCACCCTTAGGAACGCACCAATGTTCCTTGCATCCAAGGCGGCGTCTATCTCGTCAAGGATACAGAACGGCGACGGCTTGACCATATATGTTGCAAACAGAAGTGCAACGGCCGTCATGGAACGCTCTCCTCCAGAGAGGAGCTGCATGTTCAACAGCTTCTTTCCCGGCGGCTGGGCGAATATGTCTATACCGGACTCAAGCACATTGTCGTCGTCCGTGAGCCTAAGCTCAGCCCTTCCACCTCCAAAGAGCGTCGTATACATCTCCTGGAAGTTCTCCGCAATCTGCTTGTAGGTATCAAGGAACATCTCCTCGCTGCGGCGCTTTATCTCCGCTATGACCTCCTCAAGGTCGTCCTTGGCCTTTGTGAGGTCGTCCATGTTCTTGCTGTAGAAGTCGAAGTTCTTCTTTGCCTCGTTGTATTCGTCCTCAGCCATGTAGTTTATGTAGCCAAGGTCCTGGATCCTCTTCTTCACGGTCTCAAGCTCGTTCTTGAGGTCCTCAACGGCCTCCGTTATCTCGTGGTCGTTGAACTCCCTAAGGCTCTTTCCAGTACTGTCGAAGAAGTCCGTATAGATCTTCTGGATCTGCTCCCCAAGGCTCCTTATGTTCTCGCGCCCCGTCGCAATCTCCCCAATGAGCTGCTGCCTGCGGTTGAACTTGTCCTGGAACTGGGAGTTCTGCGCCAGCATCTGGGAGTTCTTCTCCTCTATTGCAACGTTGAGGGCATCCACCTCGTCCCTGAGGGCCCGTATGTCCTCGAACATCTCCTTCTTGCGGTTCTTGGCATCGTCTATCTTCTCAAGGACCTCGTTGACCTTGCTCTGCTCGGCCTCGAACGAATGGGAGGCATCGGAGAAATCGAACTCCATCTGCTGGAGGCTCTGCTTGAGGTCCATGATGTAGCTCTTCGTGGAATCGGCCTGCGCCTTGAACTGGACACGATCCATCTCAAGGTCCTTCAAGTCCGATTCCTTCAAGATGAGCATTCTGGAAAGCCTCTCGATCTCCGCATTGAAATCCTGGATCCTGTTGCGGCAGTCCGTCTCCTTTGCATACGAACTTTCAAGCCTGTTGTCCAACTCCACTTTCTTTGCAAGCGTCCCCTGAGGCGATACGAACTCATCCAGGAACGTTGGAATCGTACCGCTGTACTCCTGGAAAAGTCCCTTTATCTCGTCAAGCTCCTCAAGAAGGGACTCGTCCGCATCGTCAAGCGCCTGTTGGAACACCTTTGGGTCAAAATCGACCGTAGCAAGGTTTCTAAGGAACTCCATCCTCTCGCCAAGTATCTTCTTGGCCTTGCTTAGCTCCTCGAAGAGCTTCTTCTCAGCCTTCGCCCTAAGAGCGGAGCTGTAGCCGCTTCCCTTGATGTTCTCCTCAAGCCTGTTGGCTATGTCGTTTGCAAGGTCGCTTATCTGCTGGGTGATTCCGACCCTCTCCTGGGACAAAGCCTCTATTTCATGGTTCAGGTCGTCTATGTCAAGCTGATGCCTGATCCTGTCGGCCTTGAGCTTCTCTATCTCCTCAGTGGCCCTCTCTATGCTCTGGTCCGTAAGGCGAATGTTCTCCAAGGTGGAATCCAACGACGCCTGCTTCTCCTCAAGCCTCTGGCGGTCCTTCTCCATCCTGTCCTGCACCTGCTGAGCCTTTGCCTTGGCATCCTTGGTACGCTGGGACACTTCGTTGAACCTTTCGTTGTAGAAGTCAAGCTCAGTGTTTATGGAATTGACCTTCTCTTCGTTCCTATGCATGTTTGCGCTTATGCTGTCGCGCTTGAGTCTGAGCTCCTCCAGTTCGTTCCGCTGCCTGTCAAGGCCCTCCCTTGCGGTGTCCATGACGGCGTCTATTGCAGCCGCTTCGTCCTCAAGCTTGGTCTGCTGCTCCTGCCTGAAATCCTTGAGCTTGGTAAGGGACTGAAGGTACGACAGCTGAAGCTCAACCTCCAACGTCTCCTTCCTAGCAGAAAGCTCCCTATGCTTGAGAACCTTGTCCAGCTGCCCCTTCCTTGAGTTGTAGACCTTCTCGGCCTCCCTTAGGAGGAGCTCCACCTGGGCCATGTTCTCATCAGTCTTCTGAAGCTTCTTGGCCGCCTCGTCGCTCTGCTGCTTGAAACGGCTTATTCCAGATGCCTCTTCGAATATGTAGCGTCTGTCCTCTGGCTTGAGGGACAGGATCTGGTCTATCTTTCCCTGTTCCAGAATGCTGTAGGAGGCCTTTCCAACACCGGTGTCCATGAAAAGCTCCTTGACGTTCCTAAGGAGCACTCTGTTGCGGTTTATGTAGTATTCGTTGTCGCCGTTGCGAAACAGCCTTCTCTTTATCTCAACCTCGGTTGCATCTATGTTCAGCTGATGTTCTTCGTTGTTCAATGTGAGGATGACCTCGCACATGGGCATTGGCTTTCTGAAGTCCGTACCGTTGAAGATGACGTCCTCCCTCTTTGCAGCCCTTATCGCACTTGAGGCCTGGGTTCCAAGAACCCACTTTATGGAGTCGACGACATTGCTCTTTCCGCTGCCGTTCGGTCCAAGCAACGACGTTATGCCGTCCGAGAATTCGAATTTGGTCCTATCCGCAAAGGACTTGAAACCATAAAGCTCCACAGATTTTAAAAACACGTTCACCTCACAAAGAACTAACTCGACTAGAGAGCAACTTCCCAAACAGGAGAAATATAGCATAAGGATTTGTTTTTTGTCAGGCCCTACTTGACGTTTTCCCGTCTTATTGGGTATAAATACGTTCGTACGTGCGCTTGTGGTATAATGGTATTACCTCAGCCTTCCAAGCTGAAGAAGCGGGTTCGACTCCCGTCGGGCGCTTAAGACCACGCTCATGCGTGGTTTTTTGTTTTCCAAGCTCGTGCATTCGTGTGCGGATTGCGAATACACTATCATAGCGGAGGGGTTTTCCTATGGGTCAGCGCGGTGAAGTTTTCTCAACCAAGTTCGTAACGAACGACAGAACCTATTTCTTCAATGTCAAGGAGAACTACAAAGGCGACATGTACCTGAACATAGTCGAGAGCAAAGTCACCGCAGACGAAGGCCGTTTCATCCGCCAGAGTGTAATCGTCTACCCAGAGGACCTTGGAGAGTTCATCCGCGAGTTCCAGAAGTCAGTCGACTTCATGAAGGTCCACGCAAACAAGAGGGATTCCCAGTAAGGCAAAGAGCCTCCTTCTTGCAACGTACCAGCGCATTCTAATACTTGAATGTCTTTCTATGTATGGGACACGGCCCATACTTGTAGAGCATTTGCTTATGCAAAGGGCACGGATACCCTTTGTGCTTCTCGAATCCATACTCAGGCCATTTTGAAGCGGCACATACCATGAACCTATCCCTTGCGTTCTTTGCAAGGATGGAGGCCGCCATTATGGCAGGGACCTTGGAGTCCCCCTTCACTATCGCCTGGCATGGGAAATCAACATCAGGGGTCTTGTTGCCATCGACAAGAAGCATGTCTGCATCCAAACCCAACCCCGCCAACTGTGAACGAACCCTTTCAAAGGCCCTTTTCATAGCGAGCAACGAAGCTTGAAGTATATTGATCTCATCAATCTCTTTGGGAGTAGCCCAGCACACGGCCCAGGCAAGGGCCTTCTCCTTTATGACAGGCTCGGCCAAAAGGCGCTTCCTCTCAGTCATCTTCTTGGAGTCGTTCAAAAGCTCGAAGGGGAAACCCTGCGGCAGCGCCACCGCAGAAGCACAGACGGGACCGGCCAACGGCCCGCGTCCCGCCTCGTCAGCACCTATTACAAGTGCATTGATGTCTGCACAGACATCGAATTCAGATTCATCAAACAATAGGAACTGCTCCTGCATTTCAAAACCCAGAATTCAAGGATATCGGCCTAAAGCCTGATATCAACCAAGAACCACCTTGGTTCCAGTCTCGCCATTGAGTGCCTGAAGGGCCTTGTCAAGGGATGTGATGATTGCGACCCTACCCTTCTTGCTCTCTGCGAACTGAACGCAGGCCTGGACCTTTGGAAGCATGGAGCCCGGTGCGAAGTGACCCTGGGATGCAAGCTCCTTGGCCTTGCTCGTAGTGAGCTCAGAAAGCCACTCTTCGTTCTCCTTTCTGAAATTGATTGCAACCTTCTCAACGGCGGTGAGGATTACAAGCTGGTCAGCATCTATGAGCTCTGCAAGCTTCTCTGATGCAAAGTCCTTGTCTATGACAGCAGGGGTTCCGTAGAGTTTTCCGTCCTTGCGCACCACAGGGATTCCACCGCCACCGACTGTGATTACGACACACCCCTGAGCAATGAGGCCTTCGACGGCCCTCTTCTCTATTACATCGATCGGCTTTGGAGATGGAACGACCTGTCTGTAGCCACGACCTGCATCCTCAACCATCGTGTAGCCCTTCTCCTTGGCGATCCTGTCAGCAGTCTCCTTGTCATAGAAGGCTCCAACCGGCTTTGTAGGATGGGAGAAGGCCTGGTCGTTCTCATCGACAAGCACCTGCGTCACGACTGTTGCAACCTCCTTGTCCATTCCACGGGAGGCAAGCTCGTTGCCAATTGCGTTCTGAAGATGATAGCCTATGTAGCCCTGGCTCATTGCACCGCACTCCGGAAACGGCATATCGCTCTTGATGGCCTTCGCCTCCGCAGCGGTGGCCATACCAAGGTTGATCATCCCAACCTGAGGCCCGTTTCCATGGGCGATCACGACCTCATTTCCCGCAGCGATAAGGTCCACTATGGGCTTTGCGGTCTCCCTTACCAACTCAAGCTGCTCATACGGGGTGCTTCCCAACGCATTTCCACCAAGTGCAATGACAATCTTAGACATATCCTAATCCTCTCCTGATAACTTCTCTTGCTTGCAGTACTTGCATCACCTGCAACATCCGCCCTAGACCGATGTCCCTGAGCCTTCCCAGCGCCACCGCTCCACTGCATGACGATAGTATACCCCAAACGCAACAAATTGCAACAAAAACCGATGCCTTTGTTGGTTTTGTTTTCGTTGCGAGTCTATGCGGACGCATGTAGGCTTATGTTGGCGTATGTAGACGAATATGGGAATACTACGGTTACGGGCGGACCAAGGCGCATTACGGCGGACTACGATGCATCAGAACGCATCAAACTTTTCGAGCATCAATGACTCACACGTAACGCACATCACGAACTACTAAAATTGAAACGTACTTTTTGTGAATACTCTTTGAATATTGAGACCTGCAAGTAAATGTCAACTCCATCTGAAGTTTTTCCTTGAGAGAACCAAAACAAGTGCGGCCGAGAAGGATGACTATAGCTACACGATGTAGACAATCCATTCACAAGCAAGAGGCATCTCACAGTCCCCAAAGCCTGAAATTTAGCCTCCGAGGAGAACAAGAAAAGCAAGCTTATTGTTTGATGTTTTACTTATTTGCTATAACTTTTATAATTGCGTTTGCAACTTCTATAGAATCTTCCAATCTGTTATCCCTCCCGAAGCTAACTCTAATAGTACCCTCAGCATATTCCTGCGGTACGCCGATTGCCTTAATCACATGAGATACCTGCGTATTGGCCGAGTTGCATGCCGAACCGGTTGATATACATATACCCATCAAATCCAGACGATGAAGGAGCATTTCGCCACTTGCACCTCGGAATGAGATATTGATATTACCGGGAACCCTGTTGTCGGAACCGTTTCTCACAAAATCAATCTTCTCCCTTCGAAGTGTGTCAATAAAAGCCATTTCCATAGAGTGCAGTTTCTCTCTAGTCTGCTGCATCTCGTCGCAGTTCTTTTTTAGAGCCATGGCCATTCCCACAATGCCAGCGACATTTTCCGTACCAGCACGCATCCCATGCTCCTGTGCACCGCCGTTGGCGTAGGAAGAGAAAACAGTACCCTTTCGCACGTATAGAAAACCAATCCCTTTGGGGCCGTTGAATTTGTGAGCCGAAGCTGAAAGCATGTCAATGCCTAATTCGTTGACGTCAATCGGTATATGACCGACTGCTTGAACGGCATCTGTATGGAACAACGCATGATGCGTATGAGCAATAGCTGCAAGTTCTTTGATTGGCTCAATTGTACCTATCTCATTGTTTACAAGCATGATTGAAACAAGAGTGGAAAAGCAACTCGGCACAGGAGAGTCATCCGAGATAAATGCTTCTTCCAACACATCCGGCAAAACAATACCTTTCGAGTCGACCGACAGACGAGTAGCGTTTTCGTCAGAGTTTAGAATAGCATGGTGCTCAATTTCGGAAGTATAGACTTTACGGACAACGTTACGGGGTCCAAAGCATTTAATTGCCCAGTTGTCGCTCTCGGTTCCACCAGAGGTAAAGTAAAGTTCCTCTGGTAGAGCTCCAATACAATCGGCAATCGTCTTCCGAGCCTCTTTAAGGGCCCGCTTCGACTTCAAGGAGAAAAAGTAAGGCTGCGAAGCGTTTCCGTAGAACTCTAAAAGATACGGCTTCATTGCTTCAAAAGCATTGATATCCAGTTTTGTTGTTGCCGCATTATCGGCGTAGATATATTGCTTCATGACTTGTCCTCATTCAAAACGCGATACATGCCAATCCAACGGAGACTGTCATTACGTGATTTTTCACTTAAAGAGAGTGCAGCCCTCTTCTTTGAATTCTTCGATTTTTTCTAACAGTTCATCTACCGTGCAGCCCAAGAAATCTGCAAGACAGTTAATACAAAAGAACTCTTTTGCATCCTTATCGATTAGTTTTCTCGTAGCTCCGATTTCATCTTTGGTCAGATTCTCTTTAAAGCATATTTTACAAGAGTGTGATTTTGCCATTAGTTTATCTCCGCTACTTTAAAGGCAGGAATATCTTTTCCGCGATACTCGCTGTCCATTATTCCAAGCTGCATTTTTATCGTTGCTCGCATATTACAAGCTCTGCGAAGGCAATACCTGTTGAAATCGCGGCTATCAATGTCTTCAGGTTTTCTGGCATTAGGAAATAGAAGCTTCAAATATGCCGTAGCAATTCTCTTTACAGCTTCCGTATCTCTTGTATCTGCTCCAGTCGGGACAACAACCAAGGCATCGACGATAGATCTGTAGGTTGTATCATCCCTTAATTCGTGAAGAATCGAGCAGAAATATTCGGAGTTGAGCGCCCACCCGGATATTTTCAAATCATCGTTCATCCTCGGAATATTCCAGCCTTTGATGAATCCGTGGAATCTTTCTATAAGTGCTGATTCATGGAATACCGCCGGGAGTTCGCAGAACATATCCGTAGTTCCGTCATTATCCATGATTTCCTTTGAAATGTTGCCACATAGAATGACGCCAGATGATGCCGTGCCCTCATAATTACCAACTGTAAATACACCAGATTCCAAATATCCCTTAAGAGCTGCGCGCATTTCATCCACATCGGTAAACGAAATCGTTTGAACTTCATCGAGCGTTATGAAGTCATTTCCAGAAACAAGGCCCTCAGTACGTTTAGAAATGTCATAGAACATCTTGGCTCGAGACATTACACCACCACTTGAAAGCCAACCATAACGACTTACCCTACCAAAAAGATATGATTTTCCAGTACCTTTAGGTGCAAGTTCAATCAAGTTAAGCCTCTTCTCAACAAAGGGAAGAAGGCGTGTCAGCATTGTAAGCTTTTCTTCAAGATTGTTATATCCTGCTGCATTGTAATCAACTGCACCGAGCAAAATATCAACCCACTCTTTTATATCAAACTTAGAGCGGACAGTTTTGTAGTACTCGGTATTGATTTCATATGGGCAAAAATTTCTAAAGCTAATAAGTCTGATTTTTCCGGGAACATGCGGTATTACAGAATCATCAGGTAACCGATATCCCAGCTCAATCATGCCCCAAACTTCGTGTCCACTTATCAGCTGTTCTTTATAATCAAACCATACATCATCCTCTATTATGGTTTCTTTCGTAGAAAGTCCAAAGTCTGGAAGCGTAAAAGAGACCTGACCGGTACGAACAGCAACCTCGACTGAAATCTTGGCCAAGATTCTTACATGTTCATTGTCCTTTACGATACGACTTTTGATTGCTGTCCAATCATTTTTCTTGGGTATATATTTTTTTACGAACTCCGCGAGTCGTTCATTATCAAAATGCCCCTCTTCATCTGCAAATTTTCTGAGAAGCCAGTCTCTTGTGAAGGAGGGCAGACTGAGTGCAGAGAAAAAATTGCTGTTCTTAAGGTCTTTATAGACAACCATCTCATCGAAGTAATTTCTTAATTTCCTTGTAGTTTCGTCCATAGCAATTCCCTTTTAAATAAAGAAATCATCCTCAACTTTGCTATTCTTTCCGCCACTACGTTTCTGAATATCAAAGCTTATCTTTCCGATTATGGAATCGGAATCCAACACTTCGGCCGTATATGGTCCAGATATCTTATGCTTGTTAAGTACAAAACGATATTTAACGTTGCTGACCTTTTCCGTTTCATAAGTCACATCTCCAACACGTAATCTCATCTTGCCAACATTTGCTGCACAGAATAACTCTAGAACAGGATCTTCGTTATAGCTGGACCAAACTGTTGGGGTCAGGTTTTCCATCGAGATCGAAGAATCAAGCAGTGTAAGCTCTATGACAGGCACAATGACTTCTTCAAGTGTGGCCCCACCATGAACTTCAACACTTGCCTTTCTGCCTCCGCCAAAGCGATCATAATTTGCCAGTACCCAGAATCCGTTTTCTGAAGTTGCAGAATCCGGTCTTTCATCTGTTTCGCTTAGAGGACAACATCTGCCAGAATGTTTTCCGGTTGTATCCGACATCGTATGTTTACTTTGTTGTTCGTTAATTACAGCTAAGCGGCTTGCACCATGATCTGAAGCAATGATAACTTTTCTGACTTCTTCTTGCAGTAGCAAACTTTTAGCTCTACACAGTGCATCTTTTATGACGTTTAACTCAGCAACCATGTAAAGCGGTAACTTACCATCACCGCCGCTTTCGTAATTAAAACGATCTTCACCTTTGTGTTTGATGTCATCCAAACGCTTTGTCTGTTGCTTTGGCCCTTTCCACTCATCATAGAAAGACTTGTTTATACTTGTCAAAGTGGGGAGAACGGCACGGCCAATCTGAACATCCATCTTCAATCCGATTTTAGCGCAAATGCGTTGGATGTAGCCTAGAAATTCAACACCCAAAGCATCAATCCAAATCATGCCGTTTTTACCGTCATTGTACTGTTCAACAAGTGAGCCACGTGTCGGCAACACATTGTACTTTCTGTTGCCGTCTAAGGAATATTCCTTCACTGTTTCAAGAAACGTATCCGGAATCCTATTTAACAGTTTATTGGCCTTGTATTTCTGAAAATATTCAGTCAAAAGTTCACCATTTTTGCAACTGAAGACATAATTACATAAGTAATCATCCAGCTCTGGGAAAATAGTAACCATTTCTTTTGGAACAGTGCCCAGAGAAACAATTTCCTTTATTATCTCATACCGTTCCTCTTCGGTGTTATCCGTAAGGTAATATATTCTCTGCGACTCGCGTTGCTTTGACTTTGCAAGATACGAATTGATTCCCATGTCTTGCGAAGCCTTTAGAAGTGCTTTTCTCTGAGGATAAAATACGCCGTATTCCTTGCTCTTCGGAGAATATGAGAGAATCAAATCGAACAGATTCTTCTTGTATGCCGAATAATTCACAGAAGTTGCCACAACTGCCCGCAGGTAATCATTAGCTTCTGATGGGTTCAATTTGAACTTGAGATATGCTCTCCAACTTGAAAGCTCACAAGAACCGGAAATGTCTGGATTCTCCAAAAACTCACGCCACTGCTCGTCATCCAAGCAGTTTTCCGGAAGTTTAAACTGAAGATCTTGTTCGCATATTGCATCGTAAGCAGAGGAAATCTTTTTCGTCGAAGCAACATCCAAGTTGGTTTTTACATATACATTGCCGTTAGCACCGTCCTCGAGCACAGAAATAAGATTCTTATACCCTTCGCACAATTGTAGTCCGATAGGAAATCCTGCTGAAATCACAGAAAAGTCAAGCTCGGAATCCACGCAGCAGAAACGTCTTGCGTTGAATTTACGATCTGCATTGCTGAGTTTTGAAAGTTCCTGTTTTATTCCTCTGCATAATACAACGGTCTTAGGAGAGGGTAGATTTTTCAAGCCGTATAGAATGTCAGTATTGCCTCCGCAGGTAATATATTCTCCGACACCGAGAATCAGCTTTTCATTATGTTCTTCCTTAACCGCGTCAAGAAAACCGTCGAGATCAGGATATGCGTCTGCGCTGCAAAATTCACTGATCTTGACCTTCTTCAATGAAACGAAACGATGCAGAAGAAGCCGATACTCATTGCTCCCGCTTACAGAGACAAAATACGGATATATGTTAACACTGCCTAAGTATTCGTTGATATTCTCTAGGGCCTCATTAACGGCAATTGATTTCATATCAAACACCTTCCTTGCTGATAATTGATATACCTACTTCAACATCCTCCTGGACAAGCTTACGCAAGTATTTTTTTGCCTCTTCAGCGTCCATTTTATCAATTCGTTGTATGACAACAGAGTTACCACCATTTCTGTATTTGGAATTAGCAAGCTTTTCAATTTCGGTAGATACAGAGGGATCACCATACCAGAAATAAATTGCCTTCGGTATAACCTTTTCCAAGTGGTCTCTTACTGCGTCCAAATCAGTCAGTATTGCATAGTACTTCTTTACGATTACACGAATAAATGCTGTATCGATTTTGGATTTGTCCGAAAGTGAAGCGATGAATCCCGGATTACTCTTCAGATAACTCAGTGCATTGGACACCTTAGAAGCTTCTGTGTCGGGGGAATTTATAGCATCAAACAGTTTAAATGCATTTACTTGCTCATCGGCCGAAACCATGGCCTTTATAGGTGTATGGTTCTTTTCACTCCATTCAAGAGCATTCTTGGTGCCTGTTTTTTCTTTCCAAAGCTCAAGTAAACTGAACCGTTCCTGTTCACTTCGAACTTCATCTGAAATTGCGGAAACGTTCTTCTCAAACGTAGACTTGTCATCGGCAAACGAAGAGGCTGGCAACTTGTTGTATACTCTTCTAACTTCTATATCGTTGAAACCGACTAAGTACAGAGAATAAGTCTCTTTAAAAATTGCAATTTTATCTTCCTTCAATGCGGAAATGACAGAAGCTTTTTCAGTGATTTCTGCAAGGAATTTCTCATGCTTTTCATGAGAAATCTCTCCATTTTCAGCAATGTCTTTCAGACAGCCGATGAAATACACAAGCTCAGGACATTTGGCGATGATTACACTCGCCGGAGACTTGATATAACGCGTATATTCCTTCCATGCCTGCATACAGGAAAAGAAGGATGCCGACTTTATTCCCAGCTGGATGCTTTGGAGAATAATCTTGTAATCGACGAGTAACTTCCGCAGCTCTTCCAATCCAGTATCCATATTCCAAAGCCATGTGGCTTCGCCAGAACCGATTTGCTTTTTAACATCAGCCATAACATCAGTGATTCCTATGTCTGCTGCACAGGTTAATAGCTGGCCTTCTTCAAAATCATGAAGAAATTCTTCCATTGCTTTATATCCGTTTTCAGCTGTTAAGAGCTGGACTAAATTGTCAATGGAAGAAGGTGCTGTAAGAATCATCCTACCCATTTGTCCGGCAAGAGTCGGTACATTCTCGCCGTTTTGTGGATTCGATATTTCCGCAAGTTTGTCAATAAATCCTTCCAAACCGTTTGTGTCGATAACCTTGAAACACCAGAGGGGATAGCCGATGTCTCTCAGCTTGATTCTGACTTTTGATGCGACCTGTTCTACGGAAAGATTTTCCGCAATGCCGAACGCTTTGGCAGCAAAATCAACAAAGGCCTTCTGGTCAGATGTCATTATTTCAATATACTTTTCTTTGTAGTTTTTAATCGGAGAAACCTTATTCTTAACATACTCTCCGATGTCATTCCCGAGCTCTTCGGCAGTCATTTTACCACCGTCATCACCCGTAGAACCGACACCATATCTGTAGGGCTCCTCAGAATAATCACTCAGAAGAAACCCCGCAAGGTATGCATACATTGAGCAAGGCATAAAGCCTTCCCCTATCAAGTAATCAAAGATGTCACTAATAGCAATACGAACACCCTTCTTGAAAACTCCATCTATATAGGCTTTTACCTTCAGTTTGAGCTTGGATATGCTCAGATGCGGCTTGACCTCCTCAAAATGCTCAATTCCAAGCGCATCTCCGAGCATAGCCTTTACATACTTCTCCTGGAAAATGCCGGGTCTTCTGAAGTCGACGGTCTTTGCCATAGCAATGCCTTTTTTAGCAGCATCAGCATACTTTGCATCTGTAAAGAACTGATCAGAAACATTGCAATTGTCAAAAGACAGAGGGTAGACTTTCAGTACGACTGCGGCAAGCTTTTCTTTGAGAAGAGCCATGCTGGGAGCATTTTCTTTAAAGTCAGTCCCAAAGTAAACCGTGAATCTTCCTCCCGCAATATCATTCTTCCAATCTGCAAGAATACGTTTAACATCTGTTTGTTTATTGTCTGCAAGACGGGGATCTTTCGGCCTCCAGTACTCCGTTTGTGCGGCAGCACTAATCCACTGTTCAAAACGATCTGCACCCATAATATTAGATGTGGCATCAATGAAAATGATATCCGCATAAGCAGAATCCCGTACCGCTTCTTCGATTTTCAGGCGGAGGGTTGTTTGCTCTTCCTCAGTCCTAGCGATGCAAATTACCGCATTGAACTTGTAAGATTTCGGAGTGTTATTTATTTTGTTGATTGTAACCTTGAAATTGTCTACTGTTGCATACTGGAAATTAAATCTTGTGCGCAAAGCGGAATTAAAGGTAAACGCCGATGACATCAGACCGCTGTCATCGAGAAGCTTTGCAGTTTTGGTTTCTTTACGGAGACGATCTTTAATTGCATCAATCTGTACCTGATCCCCAGCAATGGCAGAAGCGGCAAATTCTTCAACAGCGCCGTTAGTGTCGATATAAAGAATCTTCTTCTGAACGAGTTGATTTCTCGCAATATTGATAGCACGGCTGTTCTCCATAGAATCATCACCCTCAAATGCAAGTTCAAGGTTCTTCACTGTCGGACGCAACAGTTCCACACCGTTATTCATCTTTTTGCTGATTGCCTGCATCATAAGGACAGCTTTAAGAACACGCTGTTCTTCATGGTTCAGCTTGGTAGCATTACTGGGATATGTATCAAGGATTGTTGCAACAGCAATATCTAGGTTACTCTTGCCTTGCATATCGGAGTTTTCATCTCCGCCTTTTTCGTAGAAGAAATCCCAAAGGTAATCAATTGTAAGGATTTCATTACCCTCAGGCGAATGGTTCTCAATGAACCACTGAAATGCGTGTAAATCATTAGACTGACTATTTTTAATAAAGTTGAACATGCTTCTCTGGTTAGAAGCAAAGTTCTTTGCAAAATGCTTCAGCAAAAGAGCAGCCATGGGATGAATGGGAAAAATACCCTTCATCACATCATCGTCTACCTTTACAGCTTCACATACCGCCTTTCTAGAGTAAGGCATGTAGCTTGTTAGTTCGTCGACGAAATCTTCGTATTCATCTTTCGCGACGTCTTTTATTTTCATTGCATGTTTAATAAGCCTGAACGCAATGTTATCCGGCATTTCAATTGTTTTATGTACAAAACGGTCATAAACAATGTTGAAAGCATCTTTTGTCCTCTTGTCCGAATCAGAGAAGAAAGAGCCCGCCATATGCGTTACAATAACCATATAAAATGACTTGTCGTTTGCAAGCTCTGCTAAAGACTGGAATACATCCAAAGAAGTCGGGTTATTCTTGAAAAAGGAAGAAAACTCGTCCCACAGAAAAACGATTGCTTTTAACTGGTTGCTCTCAATAATGTCTGTGAGCCAATCCTTCAAATCTTGAATTTCAATATTGAACGGTTTAATGCCTTTCTCTTCGCCTATATGCAGAATATCAGTGAGGAGAGCATCCGAACAGGCAGAAGGATTGTTTAACTGTGCAATAATGTCTTCGGCGCTTTTGCCGCTTAAGCTACCCAGAGAGCGATACTGCGGCTTAGAAATAATAGCGTTGAAATATGCTTTGTTAGTATCATCCGAAAGCCACTGGACAACTTTACCACGCAGTGTCTTGTTGCCGTTATATGCAATACCTGCTTTATCAAGCGCATCGGAAACGCTGTCAAATACGGCAGTGATAAGCTTCTTAATTGTGGTAATTTCACCACTGTTGTAGCGGAACACAGTGACAATTTTCCCAGACCTTTGTGCGAGAAGCTTGTCCTCTAAGTCCGGGACTTTTTTGAATTCATCTCGATTTTTTCCAAAGTAGTCACGAAACTCCTTTTCGGAGCATTCCAATAAATTCTTCAGAGCCCACACAACTCTGGACTTACCGGTGCCGTATGAACCCTCAATCCAAATACCTTTTCTGAGCTCGGTGTTTTCCCTACTGAGCATGAGCTCTACAGAAGAAAGCAACTCGACAAAAGTTTCATGAGGGTAGGTATATTGCCATTCATTGCCCGGATTTTTCACGGAGTCCGGGTTAATTTCCGGATAGTAGTTTTTGTCTATTTCAAAATATTCGCTGTACTTCATGCTCCTTCACCTCTTAAATTAAAACAAATCAAGCACATCTGCTGATGTGTGATAGTCTCTCAGTGCTATCTTCTCCAAATCGTGTGTAAAGTCTGCATCAATGAAATCATTGTATTTAGCGGAGAGGCCTCTGAGCATTGCTTCCATCTCATCTCGCTCAAAGCCGAATATCTTAACAGGGCTGATTCCGATGGAATCTATGGCTACATCCATCAACGTGCACAAGTTAAACTGATAGTATCCCTCGCAAGCCTCAGCATATCTATACAGAGAATAGAGAAGAACAAGCTTACTCGATAAGGTGCTCTTGCAACGTCGCAAAGAGAACATTTGACGTCCAGAATTCTCCGTTACTCCGAAATTGATGACATATCCTAATGGAGTTTCAGTCAATCTCTTAAATGCCTTGAGAATAGATTTTGCATCCTTCGGACTGATTTCAGCTTCAACAAGTTTATCCTCAAGGTACTGACGCGGAAATGTCTCGTTAATCGGCATATTATCGATATACCACTTTATTTGTGGATTCTGATAAGCCAGTTGGACAAGTATTAATCCCCATGCTTCCTCAGACTCCCACCCTAATCGTGTTACTACATCGTAAAACTGGCTTGTTTTGTTTTTCTCAGCCAGTTTTGCATCTGATAAAAACCGTTTGAACATGCTAATCTGCATAGGTCCAAGTGTATTGTCCGTAAAAAACTCATTCCCTTTTTCAAAGAAATTTTGGATCCACTCAATTTTTGGGGCATGGTCTGCAAACGTGTTTATACTCTTCATTACTCTTCCTCCGTTTTTTGGTAACTGCATAGAGTGATAAGCTAAACAGCCATCGTCTATATTGTGACATTGCTTACAGTGCAAACAATTTGTAATCACCAATCCGTCCTTAAATGAAATACACCCGTTTCTACAATTTGCCTCGCAAACCCCACACTTTACACAGTACGCTGCTTTGTGAAATACCTGTTTGAAGAACTTGCATTCGCTACTTTTATCGTATTGCTTTGGAACGGTAATTCTAAATCCGTTACTTAACTGCTCGACATCATATTCAAAGCTAACTTCGCCAAGCGTCTTTATCCATTCATGCCAATCAGTTGATGGATTCTTAATTGTGATAACAAGGTTGTCTCCAATTATCTCTTCAGTGTACTTCGTTTCATTGCCAATAATATCTCTTCCATTTTTACGTTCAATCCAGCCTCCGTTTGTTATATAGGTGCTTATATTTTTATCGGCAATGGTATCTCTAATAATACCAGTATACTTATCTATCTCATCCTTATAGCAAAGATATCTAAAGCTATCTGATTTACCGCCACCCATCGGGCAAAACAGGCAGCCAGCTCTGGAGTTCCCTTTTTTGTAGGTATTATTAATCGGAAGGTTATGCGAAAAGATGTACAGCCAAATTTCCGCAGACGTCCATTCCAATATCGGGTTATGGGAATACTGTCCTTTTTGTTTCTTTCCGAAATTTTCCTCGTCATAAGTGGCACGGGTGGCACTTTCATGCGCTCTTACTCCGACAAAATCCATTCCCACATAGTCGTTCTTTCCCAAAACTTCACGGATTTTAAGAGTCTGCGGTGCAGCCTTGTGAACAGTACAGCACCAGCGAAGGACTCTGGATGGGGGTCCGAACAGACGCCAGCTTTCTTCTGGCTCGAAATGCGATGCCGCACGGTAGAAGTTTATACCCTCCTCTTTGCATTGCTTCTCGACAATATCAACCAATTCGTATGTATCTGGGAATTCCATCTTTGTATCACCGAATACGACCAAATAGCTGCTTCTCGGCAATGCTTTTTTCACAAGCTCAAGAAGTACTATGCTGTCTTTGCCGCCGGAAAAGGCAACATGGAAACAATCAAGTGATTTCTGCCGACGCTTATATACATCATAGATTTTTTTGACTGTTATTTGTTCTATAATTGCAAGCGAGTCTTTGTTCGCTTCTACCATAGCAGGAATGTCGATTTTCTCAAGAACTGTACCGTTTAGAATTACACGAACTTTCTCGCCGTTTTCTTCTTTCATTGTGAATTCCAGCGTAGGCTTTTCGTAAAGCGAGCCGCCCTTTGCACTGAAAATGACTTCTCCCTTATAGATATACCGCGCGGCCTCAACCCACATATAAGGGACATCCTGCTGCTTCTCGTATATCAGATAATTATCAACACCCAGATAATCAAGTTCTTGAGCGTAGACAGGTCTCGGCTCTTTTGATACAAGTGAAGTAGTATCTGTAATTATTATGCCGCCGGTTTCGGCATCGTATTTATATTCGTACAAAGGATTACTCCTCCTTGAGTCTCATTTCCTGAGCTGTCGATAAAACCTCATTGAGCTTACTCCTTCTCAACCAGTATTTATGAGCAAGAAAGAAGTCTTCAATTGTTTTCTCCGTCAACTCCAACCCACTACCTGAGGCGGCTTTTGCAAGCACCGATGTGTAGTTGTCAAAAGTCATATGAACCGGGTATATCGCACCGATAATATCCTGCTTTGCAGGACCACCCATTGAACGAAATTTTTTGCTGCAATGACAGCAAAAACTGTCAAGCAGAAAAGAGTTCCACGGGAAACCCTCAACATAGGGAAAGGAAGTAAAACTTTTAATGTCAGCCAAGGGAAACACGTTATTTTGAGCATACATCGAGATTGCGTAGTCGGTCGCTTCGACATCAAAAGAGACCATATCGTTATGCACAAATGTTTCTTTGTTGACTCTGATCATGTTGTCAAAAGCGGCGCTTAATCCGTATGTGAAGCTACCACTGATATCCCGTTCATAAGCTTCTATCTCATTAACAGATATCTGCTCGTGTTCAAGGCAAAACTCTTTCATCACATCGTACACTCGGACTTCCACGCCTTTTCTCGTAATGATTGAGCGATTCCTGTCGTAATCTTTTGATAGATGCCTATCAAACAGGAGCGTCTGCAATGCAGAAGCATTGATGCCCGGATTTACGCATTCACTTTCATAAACATCAATGCTACCAAGCTTGGAAAAGCTTTTTTCGGTTATATCTTCTTCTATACTTCTCCTTGCGGCTTCAATATTGTTTTTCGACAAATATATTTTTTCGGAAAGTGCATATACTTCGTCACCCATAGAGACGAACTCATGACTTCTGGAACAGGTCAAACGAATCTGATAAAGGCCAACATATGGCAGGCGACTTTTTATCTCATGGTAGTCAATATATATATCACTCCCGTAAGCACGTATTATGTCATCAACCAAAGAGTCATCTTTTGAAAAGCATGCATATGCTTTATGGAAAAGCATCTCAGGCGCAACTACTTCAAGTACCGTTTTTAACATCTCTGCAGAAAAGATTTGATCTGCAGAAAGTCGTTCTGAAAAGACATTGTACAGTTCTTCGTAATACACCAAGCGATAGTCTTTTTCTCTAATGCCATCAATTAGCTTTCTAAGGAATTCCTTTGTTTCCTCTGAAGGGACATATATCTTGCCCTTATACTCCAATCCGACCTGAAGAACAAGTGAATCAAGATCCAGGTTTTCGGGAAAGACCGAGCCTGTAATACCCTTATATGCATTCGCATACCTTTTTCTCGCAACTTGAGATGATTTTCGAAAACCATTCGGGAAGATATCAGAAATAATTGTCCTTGCAAGCGCAAGCATGTCGGAAGAGAACACAGGTGAACACGACTTTGCATGGGATCTTTTAGTGTGTGTATGGTGGGGGGGGGTAATCACCTTTCTGTCGTCTTTGGTATAGAGAATTTTGACATCATCGTAGCTTACGCTGCAGATATCTAGCATCAGTTTTATATTTGATATGATTGTAGTTGCGGATACATTTAGCTCTATATATCGAGCAGGGGCGAATTCTCCAGGAGAGCGCATAGAGGAAACAAAACGGCAGTCCCCGACAAATGGGGATGAAGCTCTGCCGTACACTTTCCCGACTACATTGTCAATTTCATTCGGATAATCAACGTAAAGCTTCCCCAAGAGTGTCATATAAAGATCCCGCCATTTGTGGTGGATTGTTATTCTCTGCCCCTTATATGAAAGACTGTTTACATGCGTAAATGACATGTCTGGATGACCGTTTAAGTCTACAGCAAATACACCTGTACCATTCCGGACAAGTCGCGCATTGTCGCATTCAACCATATATCTTGCTCCTCTAGGCAGTTTTTGAATCCGCTATTCTGATATGCGGTTATATATTACTACGTACTCGATGTCTTATGAAAGAGTTTAGTTGCAGCGTTTTTTGTAAGAAGAATACATACCTTTGATTTGATAGGATATACCACACAGTTTTTCCGTAGTCTCAAAATCAGCCTACGATTCATAGCCGCAATGCACAAGTCAAATGAAATGAAGTTGATGAAGGAACTCCTTTCTTCACCCTCGTGGAGTATATCCAGCTGTCAAGTTTCGATTCAAAAACGTGAAGAGCAAAAAAAGAGGTTCTTCACGGAAAGTTGTGGGATTGAAGACGAGAGGTGATTGAAAAGGAGAGCATGTAGGTCCTAAAGTTGGATTGACAAAAAAACACAAGGACCGATACATGCTCATAGACAAGGATATCTCAATCCACCTTTCATGCCAACAGTTCGAATGCAGCCGATTCGACATAGATGAATCCAAGTCCGTGCTGTTCTTCAAAAGCAACCGTGGCAGCGGCGAAGAGGTCTGCCCGTTCTGCGGATGCAGGGTGCATGTCCATGGCAAGTCCAGCACCACATTGAAGGACATGCCGCTGTGGTTCGGCGTCCCCTTGGAGCTTGAAGTGGAGCACCACAGATACAGATGCACATGCTGCGGCGGGAGCTTCGGCGAAGACGTCTGCATGGGATATCCCGGAACAAGGATCACATACCGTGCGGCCAGATGGGTGCAGGAGCTGCTTCGCTGGCGGCTGCCGATCTCGGCCGTGCATGAGATCACGGGCTTCCACTGGGACACCATCAGGAGGATCCACGAATCGGCGATGCAGGAGGCCCTTGGACTTTAGTCAATAAAGTGGACACATAAAAGGAAGGGGAATCATCCTTTTCTGTAGAAGGAAGCATCCTTCTCG
>CAKQWE010000002.1 GCA_934277975.1 uncultured Spirochaetales bacterium | reverse complement strand
TACTTCTTCACCCTCGTAAGGTACCTTTCGATTCCATCCGTCAGAACTTCATCCCCAAGGATTCCGTGAAGAGCCAATAATCTCCAGCTTTATGGTTCGTGTTTGGAACCAAATTCATTTTATCATCAATTGCATCAATTGTGATATTCTTAAAAACCAATGAGAAACCAACATCGTCATTGTTTTTTTGGCCTGTTTCTTGTGCAACAGAATAGAAATGCCAAGAAGATCCTCTATCCTCTTCACTCTTGCAGTTTATTTTGGCTTTTTCATTGCCTCCAGTAATAGTTACTCCGCTTATATGCCTATCATGGTTATAATGTGCGGAAACCCTTCCAAAAGTCAAAAGATATGGTTTTTCTGAAGATTCAATTAAATCCTGCTCTCCATATACAACCCATGTTATCTTACCATTTTCCGTAAAAACACCATCAAATTCTTCATTCGTCAAGCTTTCTTCAATATATGGATCATCGTCAACACCACCTTTATTCTGCAGGAAAGCCTTTATAGTAGCATAAGCTTCGTTTGCAGTCGCAAAGAGTCTGTCCTCGAAACCTGCTATTCCCTGAACCCTAACACCTGACTCGATTTCCTTGTACTGAGTTTCGCCACAAGACGCACATTTCTGCTCGTACTTGAACTTTTCACCATTGAATGTCCATCCGTCATCCGATAGCTCATGTGGCAGCTTGTCAAGCTTCTCAGTCCTCGTTGCTCCGCAACCTTCGCACTTGAAGACCCTTTCGCCATCGGCGGTGCATGTAGGTGCAGTGGAACCAACTTCCTTCCACGAACACTCATGTTCCGCACAGCCCACAAGAGCGACAAGCAGAACCAAAGCGACAATCAAAACGTTCTTCTTCATTTATCTACCCCTTTGACAGCGGGGCATGATAGATGTTCTCCCCGACTGACAGACATCAGTCTACCCCCCCCAGCATATTGTCAAGTTAATGTCAAATCCATCCCATGCGTTGACTATTGTGGCTCTTATGGCGCTTGAGCCGCTTGTGGCGGTTGTGGATGGTTGAACAGAAAGAGGCTTTATATCCAAAGCCCCCTCTTTCAGCGTTTTCGATATAGCTTTTCCTATCCAAACCGCTGGACAACCCCCTCGTATGCTGTTTTGATGGAAAAAAGGACGAAATCGCACATAAGTGTGCGAAATCAAATGAAAAACAGTTAAAATCGCACATCATCGGGCCTCGTTCAATGTCATTTGCGGTCAGAACAAGGAAGAAGAACCGCGACAGTACTATGTTGTACGGTGCGGTTCGAACAGACGCAGTTATCACCGCAAAGAGCCAAGACTCCCATTTCGCAGGGATTTCTGCCAATATCCTAGAAGCAAAACGGGGGACAGTGCTATGATGCACGGCCCCCGTGAAGCGACAACGGAGATTGCAGAAAGACCAAGAAATCAGCCCCAGACGAGCCAGATGAAGGAGTATCCCACAACAACAGCCGCCAGTGTAAAAGGAACGCCAATCTTAAGGAAATCGGAATTCTTGACCTCGTAGCCGTTCTTGCGAAGGATTCCAATGGCGGTGATGTTGGCTGAGGCCCCTATTGGAGTGAGGTTTCCGCCAAGGGTTGCACCTATGAGAAGCCCAAAGTAGAAGACAAGGGGCTCCCTGCCCATCATTGAAGCAAGGCTTGCCACAACGGGGATCATTGTAGTGACGTATGGGATGTTGTCAATGAAAGCGGACAACGCAACTGAAATGAACACTATTAATGTATATAGAAGGAAAGGATTGTTGCCGGCGATTCTGTAGAACAGGCCAGCAATGAGGTCTATGACACCGGCGGAGCGTATGCCTTCTATCACAACGAAGAGACCCAGCAATATGAAGATGGTGTCTAAGTCCATGTTGGAGACGACGTTCTTCAAAGGAGATGAACCGCCTTGCCTGTAGCACTCGTATATTATGCCAATGAGACACATGGTGACGCAGATTAGGCCGTTCCTGAGATGCCAGATCGCAAGAGCTGATCCACCAGCTGGTTCAGGAACGAACGAAGCGGCTATGAGAAGTACAACCGTCCCCACCATTAGATACGATGGAACATAGTCATCCACTACGGTCTCCACTTTTGCGTCTATGGGCTGCTTTTCATGACGGAACAGGAAAAGCACAATTAAGAGGGATGCAAGGGCGCCAAGCTCGGTTGCAAAGAACATGCCGGGCTTTCCCTCCATGAAGAAGAAGTCCAGGAAGTTCATGTCCGCAGCCCCTCCAAGAAGGATGGAGGTAGTATCTCCAACAAGGGTTGCTGCACCCTGCAGGTTGGATGAGACTGCAATGCTTATGATGACAGGAACCGGCGATATACCCAGCCTTTTGCATATTGCAAGACCTATTGGAGCCACCATGAGGACGGTTGCAACGTTGTCCACGAAAGCGGATATGACACCTGCAAACAGAGTGAGCATGGCAACGGCCCACATTGTGTTTGGAACACGCCTTATTATCATCTCCGACATACGAAGAGGCATCCTGCTTTCTATGAACAAGGTGACGGTCCCCATTGTGCCGGCGATCATCAGCAGCACATTGAAGTCTATGGCTCCAAACGCCGATGCGAAGTCCATGCCCCACATGTCTGAAAGACCAAGGACAAGATAGACGACGGCGGATCCGCACGCTATGTAGGGTCTACGTTTCTGGAACACCATCATAAGAGCGTATGTGATTACGAAAAGAACCAAAGCCAACATTGTAGACGATGACATTGAAAAACTCCTTGCATGGCATAGGCAATGACAAAGCAACTGCCACAGCGCAGCCAATACCAACCAATATATTTCAAAAAGGTGCGCTGTGACAAACGCAAATCGTTGCAAAACGAAGCAATTGCGTAAAGAAACGGTAAATTTACATAGAGTTCCGCAGAAGCGCAACGACCTCAGACCTCAGGGAAATGGATCATATGGTTTCCTCCCGCTATGGCTGAGTAGTCCAAGGTTCTAAGACCAAGGAACTCTATCATACCCTCAGGAGTCAGGTCGTAGTCTCTGTACAACGAAGCACCTTCCTCGAACAACGAGCCGTCTGCATGATGGCCAACGGCGTTTGCAGACACCGGCAGAGTCTCACCTATTGCATATGCAAGCTGCACGGTGCAGTCCTCAAGTCCATGCCTTTCAACAAGGTCCACAGCTATGCGACGGGCCATATAGGAGGCACTCCTATCGACCTTCGTGGGATCCTTTCCGCTGAACGCACCACCGCCAACAGGGGCATAGCCGCCATATTGGTCGCACACTATCTTGCGTCCAGTGAGACCACAGTCGGCATCAGGTCCACCCAAAGTCCATACACCAGCGGGATTTATAAGCAACTTCCCATCCAATGCACCAGGGACATCCTCCAAAAGGCGCTGCACATAGGACCTTACTTCTTCTAGGCACACACCTTCCTTATGGCACACGGATACAAGGACGGTGTCAACGTCCTTCCTGTACCTTGGAGTGTCCAAATTGGTCGTGACCTGCGTCTTGGCATCGCCTTTGAGGATTGAGGACGGGTTCTCAGAGACATCGGCCTCTATTGCGCCTATTATTCCAATTGCAAGTTCCTGGCCGTATGGCAGGTGGTAGCGGCCTCCTCTGCACGCATAGCCAAACATCATGCCTTGGTCGCCGGCACCAAGGGTCCTGCACGAATTGACGGCGTCCCCTATCTGCACGGACTGCGGCGTGATTAGGTCCACGAAGTCGTCAACGTGATATCCAAGACGGAAGGCGATGTCCTCAACAATAGCCCGATGCTCCCGTTTTCCGTCCAATGTGGAGGTTATCTCCCCTCCAAGGACTACCGTTCTCCCTTTTGCAAGGCATTCGCAGGCCACATGCGCATACGGGTCGTGCTTTAGGTAATAGGTGAGGATTGCGTCTGAAACTTGATCTGCAAACTTGTCTGGATGGTATTTGCTTACCATTTCTGTAGAAAACAGCATGTCTGTCTTCCCTCCTTTAGCTATTTCTTAGACGGAGCAAGTAGAGCTTAAATCCCGTCAGAGATTGAAATGTAGTCGAGGCGTTGGCTTTTGGAGCCGCCCCTTCGACAGTAAGGACTCTAGATAATCCAGAGGAATGTTTCAAGTATGCTTCGTTAGCTTTTGGTGTTTTTTTGAAAAAAGGCCAAAGGGTATTGCCTAACTTCTTCAAAAATGTTATAAGAAGCACTGTCTTGCAGCAGTAGCGTAGTGGTTACGCACCACCTTGCCAAGGTGGCCTACGCGAGTTCGATCCTCGTCTGCTGCTTAAGAGAGCTCCTGAAGCCCAGCTTTGGGAGCTCTTCTTTTATGGCTTTCGCAGAAAACTATTTCTCCGTTGAAATCACAGCTATGAACACGAGTTCCTCATCTCCTTCGTTGCGAATGGCATGGGATGCTCCCCAGCCTGTTATGACAACGTCACCAACACAGACGATGGACTCACCGCCCTTATCCGAAACGATGCCCTGCCCTTTGAGGATATAGTAGTATTCCACTTCGTTGTGGTGTTCATGCACCCCTATTGAGTCACCCTTGTGCAATGTCAAAAGGTTGAACAGCCTTGCATGGATCATAAGGTTCTGCGGCACGACGACGGTGCAGTCAACCGATCCCGCCCCTCCCTGAAGATGCTCCTTTCTTACTGTTGTCATTTCATTTGCTTTGATTATCATGTATACCTCCTCGACATCTCGTCTCTCCGTCCAAGTTCTTTCAAGCGGCGTATGTTGGCTAATGTTGGCGCATGTGGGCTCATGTGAACGATGCGAACGTTGCATTGCAGCAACGCCTAAGGTCCTCTGGGGCCAAGTGGATCTGAACTCCTCGAAGGCCGCCGCTCACGTATATGCCGTCCTCTATAGTGGCAAGTTCCTCTATGAACGTTGGATAGCTATGTACCATGCCAAGGGGCGAGCACCCGCCACGAATGTAACCTGTGTACTTCTGCAGAAGATCAAGCTTAAGAAGGTCAATGCTCTTTGAACCTGTGAGATCCCTTGCCTTCTTAAGGCTTATGTCGAGCTGCGCTGGAAGGCAGAACACGAAAAGTTCGTTCGACTGGTTCACCATGACGATTGTCTTGAACACCTGCTCAAGGTTCAGCCCCGCAGCGCTTGCAACGTGCACGGCATCAAGATGCTCTTCATCGACCTCATAGGTGACGACATCGTATTTCACCCCGTTCCTGTCAAGAATGCGCATTGCATTGGTCTTTGAAACTTTGTCCTTCATGCCTTGATGATAGCACCCGGCAAGACAAGGGACAAGGACGTAGACATAGAATATTGGGAAGCCTCATTGGAGGTGAATCTTTCATTCGAACCCCAGACCAATGCCCAGCCCAAGACCTATTTCAATGGAAAGGCTAGCATTATTTCCTGATTTTCTATATATTAGTGTGGCGACATTTTTAACGGCGAATCACTTCTATATTATTGAGAGGAATAAAATGGAAATCAAGAAACTTGAGAACTCCTCGGTGGAGCTTACACTCACGCTTGAGGCTAAGAGGATTGAAGACGAGTACGGAAAGGCACTCAAGGACTATGCAAAGAAGCTTACCATGAAAGGCTTCAGACCTGGTAAGGCCCCAGTATCGCTCATTGAGAACAAGTACGGCGATGCAATCCGCGAGGAGATAACCTTCAGGCTCATGGAGGACAATCTCAAGGATTCATACAAGGACATGGACGCAAAGGACCGCCCTCTTCCATACAGCACCCCGGAGCTCCAGAACGAGGAAAGCCTTCTTCCGTTCAAGCCAAATACGGACATCACCTACAGCGTGGTCTATGATGTGATTCCAGAGGTCAAGCTTCCTGAGTACAAGGGACAGGAGTTCGAGTACGAAGACGTCAAGGTCTCTGACGAGCAGGTTGACGCAGAGATCGAAAGGCTCCGCCAGCAGAACGCAATGGTCATAGCAAAGGACGGCAAGATAGCCGAGGGCGACATCGTTACGATGGACTACGTAGAGCTTGATGCTGACGGCAACGAAGTAGCAAACACCAAGCGCGACGACTTCACATTCACGGTTGGAAGCTCCTACAACTTCTACAAGCTCGACAACGACGTCATTGGCCTTGCAAAGGGCGACGAGAAGGTCATTGAGAAGACATACGGCGACGACAGCGGAATGGGAACCGACTACCTTGGCAAGACCATCAAGGTCAGGGTTGCAATAAAGGAAGTCAAGGTCAGACAGCTTCCTGACGTAGACGACGAGTTCGCTCAGGATGTCAAGGAAGAGTACAAGACCGTCAAGGACCTCAAGGACGCAACGAGGAAATCCCTTGAGCAGAACGCAGAGGAAGAGAACAAGGGCAGAAAGCTTGAATCGGCACTCGAGGCACTCCTTGCAAAGACGACCATAGCAGTTCCAAAGAGTATGGTCGAGGCACAGCTTGAGCAGGATTGGAGAAACCTCGTACAGAGATTCGGAATGCCTGAAGAGGAAGTCGAGAAGTTCATGAGAGCCAACGGCGGCGGAAAGCAGGAGTTCCTTGACACAAGAAGAGCGGACACAGAGCACAGCATCAAGGTCCAGCTCATACTTGAGCAGGTCAAGGAAGAGCAGAACTTCACGGTCTCCGACGAGGAGCTTGAAAACGAGATCAAGAAGTATGCTCAGGACATGACGAAGGACAACCCAAACTACGATGCATTCAAGATGTACGCAGAGGACGACATCAAGTTCGCAAAGGCAAGGGACTACATCCTTGAGAACAACACCTTCAAGGCAGTCGAGAAGAAGGCCGATGCCGCTGAGGCAAAGACCGAGGAAGCTGCTCCAAAGGCAAAGAAGACGACCAAGAAGAAGGCTGACAAAGCTGAGAACTAATTGGTTCATTTGGCTGCATTGCGCAGCTTGAAGTTCAAGCCGGGTTATGTCTGCACTAGCAGGTCGTAATTCCGGCTTGAAATCGAATTTGGCCCAACGAAGGGCGCAACTGGACTGCATTTGCAGCAAGAGGACTAGAATCAATGAAAGATACCGTATCGTATCTGGTTCCAACAGTGGTTGAGAGCAACGGCCTGAACGAAAGGGCCTACGACATCTACAGCAGACTTCTCAAGGAAAGGATAATATTCCTGGACGGTGAAATAGACGATGCAAAGGCCGACCTCGTTGTAGCGCAGCTTCTGTTTCTGGAATCGGAGGATCCAAAGAAGGATATAAACCTCTACATAAACTCACCAGGCGGAAGCGTGACGGCAGGTCTTGCAATCTATGATACCATGCAGTACCTCAGAGCCGATGTCTCCACAATATGCATGGGACAGGCAGCTTCCATGGCGGCTTTGATCCTTGCCGGAGGCGCTGCAGGGAAAAGGCTCATACTCCCGTCTTCAAGGGTCATGATCCATCAGCCTTGGGGCGGTGTACAGGGTCAGTCATCAGACATTGCAATACATGCAAAGGAGATACTCAGACTCAAGAAGCTCTCCATAGACTTCCTTGTCAAGCACACAGGCCAAAGCGAGGAAAGGGTTGCCTCCGACATCGAAAGGGATTTCTTCATGACAGCACCTGAGGCTGTGGAATATGGAATAGTGGATACCGTCCTTGAACGCGAAAAGGGGAACTGAAGATGGCTTTTGGAAAGAACACCAAGTACTGCTCGTTCTGCGGAAGCTCAAGCAACAGGATGATCCAAGGCCCCAACGGCATCAATATATGCGAGAACTGCGTTGAAAGGTGCAACGAAATCCTGTTTGGAGGAGGAGAGAACGAAGAAGGACACTCACACGACAGTGGACTGCCAGATACGTTGCCAACCCCTCAGGAGCTTAAGGAATACCTTGACAACTATGTGATTGGACAGGACAAGGCCAAGAAGGTCCTGAGCGTTGCTGTATACAACCACTACAAGAGGATAAAGTACGAAAAGCAACTTGCAGATGAAAGCAATGTGGAGCTTGACAAGTCCAACATCCTCATAATGGGACCTACCGGAACAGGAAAGACCCTTCTTGCAAGAACGCTTGCCAAGAAACTCAGCGTGCCGTTTGCAATAGCCGATGCCACGACCATAACGGAGGCCGGATATGTGGGTGAGGATGTAGAAAACATCCTTCTCAAGCTCATTCAGGCTGCCGACGACGATGTGTCCAAAGCGGAGCACGGCATCATATTCCTGGACGAAGTGGACAAGATTGCAAAGAAGGGAGAGAACGTTTCCATAACACGTGACGTCTCGGGAGAAGGTGTGCAGCAAGCCCTTTTGAAGATAATCGAAGGCACCATTGCAAGCGTACCGCCCCAGGGAGGACGAAAGCATCCAAACCAGGAGATGATAAAGATAGACACCAAGAACATCCTATTCATCTGCGGAGGTGCATTCGTTGGACTGGACAAAATCATAGAGAAGAGAATGGATTCCTCCTCCATGGGATTTGGAAAGTCCATTGTGGACACCAGAGAGAAGGACCTTGAAGTACTCTATGAGAACGTCCTTCCAGACGACCTCATAAAGTTCGGGCTCATCCCGGAGTTCATTGGAAGGCTTCCTATCCACGTAGCCCTCAACAACCTTAGGGTGGCGGATCTTGAAAGGATAATCACAGAACCAAGGAACTCAATCCTTAGGCAATATGTTGCATCCATGAAGCTCGATGGCGTGGATCTTGAGTTTACAAAGGATGCAATCCATCAGATAGCCCAGACAGCATACGACCAGAAGACCGGTGCCCGTGGACTCAGAAGCATTGTGGAGGACATCATGATGAACCTCATGTATGATGTGCCGTCCCATAAGGACATTGCCAGGATAGAGGTGGATGGTGCGTGCATAAGGAAGGAAGGCCCAGCCCGCTTCTTCGATGCATCAGGAAACGCCGTTTCAATGACGGCCTTGGAGGACAAGTCAAACGGCTGAAGCTCTCTTGAATGCAATAGACTCGCATTTCCACACTCAGGTCATGCACGACAAGGGCGTTGATACCAACGCCCTTCTTTCTACGCTCATTGCAGAAGGATTCAAGGGTGGCATAGATGCAGGATGCACCCACGACGACATAGAGGGTCGCATTGCACTTTTGAAGGACTTCCCTTTTGTGAATGTGGCGGCTGCAATGGGTCCATGGGAGGCGGGTGCAAACGAAGAGGCTCCAATAGATGTCGAAGAAGGATTCAAGACCATTGAAACGATTCAAACACAGCTTGATGTCCTAAAGTCCAGTATTAAGGCACACAGGATAGGCATCATTGGGGAGATAGGCCTTGATTACTACTGGAAGTATGGAACAAGGGAGAAACAGCTTTTCCTTTTCGAAGAGCAGATGAAGCTTGCATCCACCATTGAAGCTCCAGTTCTCATCCACGATAGAGATGCAGACGAAGACACCATTGATGTGATAAGGAAATACCATTTGGAACGTGGTGGAATAATCCACTGCTTCGATGGGTGTTTGGAATTGATGGACAAGGCTTTGGACAATGGATACTACATAAGCTTTGCAGGGAACCTCACGTTCAAATCGAATGCAACCCTACGGGATGCCTTGAAGAAAGTCCCTTTGGACAGGCTTTTGTTCGAGACGGACTCCCCTTACCTAACCCCTGTTCCACATAGGGGTAAGCCAAACAACCCAGGCTTTGTGATGCATACATACGAATGTGCATCGCAGGTGCTGGACATGCCGTTGGAAAGGCTCAAGGAACTTGTGCTGGAGAATTTCAAAAGGTTCCTCTTCGTTTAGCGACTACGTAGAACCCCTATCTTTGGACACCTGAGGTTTTCAGGGCACATGGAGCATTTGGGGCTCACGCTCGTGCATATCTCCTGTCCGTATGAAACCAAAAGCTCGTTCAACGGTATCCAGAACCTCTTTGGCATGATCTTCATGAGGGCCTTTTCGCTTTCCTCTGGAGTCTTGGTCCTTATCCATCCAAGGCGGTTGGAGATCTGGTGTACGTGGCAGTCCACGCATATTGCGTCTATGCCAAAGCCAAGATTGAGTGTAAGGTTTGCAGTCTTTATCCCAACTCCAGGCAAAGCCATGAGACCCTCGACGTTGTCAGGAACCTTTCCTTCGTACTTGTCTACGAGGATTTGTGAGATTCGTCTTATTTGGGCGGCCTTGCGTTTGTAGAAGCCTGCCGGATATATGAGCCCCGCTATGGAGTCTTCGTCCAATTCCAATATTCTCTGCGGTGTTGGGGCCTTGGACAGGAGCCTTTGGGATGCGTTTAGGGTCACATCATCCTTCGTCCGCAGGGATATCACGGTTGAAATGAGCACAGAGAACGGGTCATGCTTCTCAACCGCCACAAGGGAGACGGCTGGAAGTTTCTTTCCAAGTGCTGCAAGCGCTGAGTTGAACTCCTTGAATACCCTGTCAAAATACCTTTCACTTTCCGTCATACTTGAACTCCAATTCGAATGTTCTATCTACTGTTTCAGCTGTTTCAGCGCGAAAGGTTTCCTTTTCGAGCGGAATGGTCTTTGCAAGACCGCTAAGGTCAGGAAGGACCGTCCCATAGAGCTGCTTTGACGGGACGATCGTCGAGTATCTGTAATCTACAATCCACGATATGGTGTCGTCCATGTCGAACACGTTGTAGAACCCTTCGAGATGAGGGCACATACCAATGACGATGCCCAGCCTATTCATCTCCTGGATTGTATTGGATACGAAAAGCCTACTTGCATCCTCATTGACATACTCGTTCACCATACCTGTCTTGAATTGAGATTTGATGGTCTCATTGTACACACTGCCTTTTGAATCAGATACTATTGCAATGTTCTGGGACATTGACGAGGCTTTCTTCGCCATTTCTGTGGCAGCGCTCATCCAACCGCTTTCAGGGTTTGGAATGAGCGTGGCATCGAAAAGTGCACTCCCTTCACCATATATTCCATAAACCGCGGCGTCTTCAAGGATTGAGCAGGCGTCCACTTCGTATTCGACAACCTTTGACGAAGAGAGAGGGCCCAAAAGGACCACTCCTTCCGCAACTTCATCTTTCAGGCCATATAGGAACGATTCGAGTTCCAAGGAACCGTCGAACACAGAGGCATCGGGCTGAAGGATGATGAGTCGGTGCCATTTGAGTGCAAGGGTGGGCCTCATGCGGGAGAACTCCCCTTTGGGCATGACGAGGGACCAGGCGGCGTCCGACACGACCACAAAGCGACGTGCAGTGAGAAGGAATGCACCTGTGACGGCGGCCGTTATGGCTATGACGACGGACATTGCAACGAGTATGCGTTTTGCTGTCTTGGATGGTCTCTTCATGGTTCGAACTTTAGAGCCTTGGAGGGATTTTTGCAATGCCATTATGCGCTTGTGGCATATTGGAGGCCTTGAAGGTGTGGTTTTATTGACGCTGTACCCCTTGAATGGGTAATATTGGGGCATAGGAGATTACCTAGATGATATCTTATAGAGATTTGGGACTGGTGAACACCCGTGATATGTTCGCCAAGGCAATCAAGGGCGGATATGCCATTCCTGCTTACAACTTCAACAATATGGAGCAGCTTCAGGCTATCATCATGGCTTGTGTAGAGACCAAGTCACCTGTCATCCTTCAGGTTTCAAAGGGTGCTAGGGACTATGCGAACATCAACCTTCTCAGGAACATGGCCAGAGGAGCAACGGAGTATGCACACGAACTTGGATATGACATCCCTATCGTACTCCATCTCGACCATGGCGACAGCTTTGAGACATGCAAGGAATGCATCGACAACGGCTTCTCTTCAGTCATGATCGACGGTTCTCACCTTCCATATGACGAAAACGTGGCACTCACGAAGAAGGTCGTGGAATATGCACATCAGTTCGATGTCACGGTCGAAGGTGAGCTTGGCGTCCTTGCAGGAATCGAGGATGAAGTCTCCGCGGCTGTTTCCCACTACACACAGCCTTCAGAGGTCATAGACTTCGTTTCCAAGACCGGTGTAGATTCCCTTGCAATCTCCATTGGTACAAGCCATGGTGCAAACAAGTTCACTCCGGAGCAGTGCACACGCAATGCCGACGGAATCCTCATTCCACCTCCACTTCGCTTCGACATCCTTGCAGAGATCGAAAAGAAGCTTCCAGGCTTCCCAATCGTACTCCATGGTTCTTCATCCGTTCCACAGGAGTATGTGAAGATGATCAACGAGCATGGAGGAAAGCTCAAGGACAGCGTTGGAATCCCAGAGGAACAGCTCAGACAGGCTGCAAAGAGCGCAGTATGCAAGATCAACATAGACAGCGACGGCCGCCTTGCAATGACAGGAACGATCAGAAGGATCTTCGATGAGCATCCTGAAGTGTTCGACCCAAGAAAGTATCTTGGTCCTGCACGTGAGGCCCTCAAGGAAATGTACGAACACAAGAACCGCGACGTCCTTGGTTCTGCAGGCAAGGCTTGATTGGATTCCTGATTGTTGGGATTCGTTTGGACCGCTCGATAATCGAGCGGTCTTTTATTTGGCTCTCGCTTGAAAACGTAGGGATTGGAATGCTCGCTACGATCACTAAGCCCACGACTCCCGCTGATACGGCTTAATCTGCCTTAACGGTTTCCCCGAATGCTTGTAGAGAAGTATCCCAATCGTATGCACTGATGGCAGCATTGGAAGCATTACAACAGCAACCGTTTAGTGCAAGGACATAGGTTTTTGGATGTTTTATGCATAATTTGGGGATTGGAATGCAATTGCACTTTGACAGCGATATGCGTTCATGGTATATTTTCCTTCGCGGGAATAGGAAGGACTGTATGTCTATGCCCGTGTAGACTTTTTTTTCGTTTTGATACAGAGAGGTAAGCTTGGCTACAAAGGAACTTAGGATCAACAGGCAGATACGTGCAAAGGAAGTATTCCTGATTGATGACGAGAATCAGAAAAAAGGTGTTATGAACTTCTTCGATGCTTTGGCTTTGGCCGAAGAGGCTGGTTTGGATTTGGTTGAGATCTCACCAAATGCGAATCCTCCGGTGTGCAAGATAATCGACTACGGCAAGTTCAGATACGAGCAGCAGAAGAAACTAAAGGAAGCCAAGAAGAACCAGACCATCATCAAGATGAGAGAGATAAGGATGCAGCCCAAGATCGACAAGCACGACCTTGAGGTCAAGTCCAAGGCCATTGGAGAGTTCCTTGCAGAAGGGGACAAGTGCAAGGTCACCATTCGTTTCAGAGGCAGAGAGCTTGCCCACACGGAACTTGGAAAGGAAGTTCTGGACAAGATACTTGAAATGCTTTCTGAAAAAGAAGTACTATACAATGTGGATTCGCAGCCTGCCATGGAGGGAAGGAACATGTCAATGCTTCTCAGCCCTTCGAAGCAGAATGCTAAGAAACCGGCAAAATGACCTCCGTATGGAGGTTGAATCAGCAGTTGCTGGGGGTTCTTGTTCCCCAGTGGCGCTTAGAAGGGGCAGTTTATGTCTAGCAAGATGAAAACAAGAAAGTCCGCTGCAAAGCGGTACAAGGTCACCGGAACTGGCAAGATCAAGTTCAAGAAGCAGGGTCTTCGCCATATTCTCACCAAGAAGAGCACCAAGCGCAAGAGAAATCTTCGTGCATCTGGTATTCTCGCCGAATCGGAAGCAAAGAACGTTAGAAAGATGCTTCCTTATGCATGATTGGGAGGGTGTGAATTATGCCAAGAGCAGTTGACGGAACCAAACACAAGGACAGACGTAAGAAGATCATGAACCTTGCAAAAGGTTACTATGGTCGCAGAAGCACCAACAACCGCATTGCAAAGGATGCAGTTGCAAAGGCTGGACAGTACGCATATCGCGGCAGAAAGGAGAAGAAGAGAGATTTCAGAAAGCTCTGGATCGCAAGGATCTCCGCTGCTGTCAGGGCTGAGGGTCTCACCTACTCCCAGTTCATGCATGCTCTGAAGGTTTCGAACATCGAAATCAACAGAAAGGTCCTTTCCAACATGGCAATTGAAGACAAGGCAACATTCAGCGCCTTGGTTGCAACGGCCAAGAAGGCAATCAACGTCTGACGGACATGAGCCTGCACCAACAATGCAGGCTTTTTTTGAAGATATGAGGGATACGGAGGCAGGAAATGACGGTTTATGAAAACATGCTGTTGCTTGAGGAAAGGGTCAAGAAGGCAGTCGCATACATCAACAGGCTTAGGACCGACAACGAAGGTCTTAAGAGGGACATAAAACTCATAACCAGCCACAACCAGGAACTGCAGGCCTATGTAGACAACTACAAGGAAGATACGGAGCGCATCAACAAGAGCATTGAGGCATCCCTTGAAAGCCTCAACGAAGTTGGTCTCGACAACCTTGATCTCAGCATCGATGACCTTGAGACGGCTGAAGCGTTCTCCGCTCTTGGTGGGGACGCGGTGGATGCGGCTTTGGACCTTGGAGACATCTCTGGTTTGGATGATCTCTCCACAGATGAGATTCAGACCCCTGATATAGACCTTTGAGTATTCGTCTTTAGTTTACTTTACGGCCACTGCGTATGCGGTGGCTTTTTGTTTTTTTTGGATTATTCACGATTGCAAGCAAGGTGGCAGCGTTGCCATTATGCATCTAGCCACTCTGGCCATTCTGGCCGCTCTGGCCTCTCTGGCCTCTCTAGCCGCTCTAATGCGGTCTGGATTCAGAGTTGCAGGACACTTAGGTACGGTCAGGTATCATCAGGTACACTCAGATGCACTCTAAAGCGCTCTACTTCCATCTCGATTCAACCGTCATTCAACTTTCCGTGAATGGACGGGAAAAATCTTCAAAAATAGCTTTGCAAATTGTAATTCCCGTGTTAGCCTTGAATTAGGGAGAGTGGTTAGGGAGAGCCCATGAACAAAGACTGTTCCAATGAGGGGCGGTTGGCAAACCTGGTTCAGAGGTTTGTAGCACTGAAAGGGAAGAACCCTACCGAAACACGACACATGAGAAGGTTGTACAGATCCATAAGGGACCTGTGTCTTGTCAGGGTCTACACCCAGCCTTCCATTAGGAAACTGATTCCGGAAGACGAATTGTCAGGCTTCATGCTTGAAATGGATTCGGCTTTGAAAGCGATTCTGCTAAAGTACGACTCGCACAAACTAGACTTTGATGCATACCTTGGAAAAACGGCGGAGTTCAAAGCCTTCAATTACCTAACGGCAAAGGTGAAGAAAGACCAGTTGGAGGCAGTCGCTCTCCGGAACCATATGAACGAGACTTACGAAGACAAGTGGGAGCTGGACTGGGAGAATCTGCTGAAAGATGACAAATTGTTTGGAATAGGAGACCAAAGAGCAATCCATGCATTGAGATACATGTGCAGCAAAAGGCCAACATTTCAAAAACGCCTGTTCATTTTCGTATGTACTTTACTGGTATCGATTCCATCATCGATGTTGGAGAAGCTTTGCACCTGTTTTGGATTCGACTTCACCCAAACGCTCATTGTAAACGAGTGCATCCATGAAGAGTTGGAGGGCACAGGAAAGATGCAGGAAAGGGACATATATGTCACCAAAAGGAACAGAAACTGGTCATGGTTCATGTACTATCAAAACCAGTTCTCCGCAGAAGGCTGCAATGCTCCTGACGAATATGAAAAGCAGCTTATACAGGAAAAGATCGAGCTTTACAAAAGGAGAATGGATATGGCGAACAAAAGGTTGGTGAAAAAACAACCAAAAGCTTCATACCCCGTGATAAGCAGAGTTCTTGGAATTCCAGAAGGAACCATATCGTCATCCGTATTTACAGTAAGGAACCTGCTTGAAGCCATCCTTATGGAAGAAGAAGGTATACCATTGGAAGCAAAGACTTCAGGAGGACTTCTCTCAATGATAGAAAAATCCAAAGAAACCAAAACCATAAGGGTGGCAAGGTTCAAACCATTTGAAGCGTTCAATATAAAAACAATATAGAGGAACTTTCAAAACTATGCTTTGTGTGGATTGGAACATGGATTGCAAGCGATAGACAAATGAATTATCCTCAAACCATGAAAATCATTCTTGCAAGCTCCAACGAGCATAAGAAAAAGGAAATCGAACAGCTTTTCATAGGCCACGAGATACTTCTTCCAAAGGACTTTGGCATTTCGTTCGATTGCGAAGAAGACGGCATCACTTTTATTGAGAACGCCATGATAAAGGCAAAGGCCCTGCTTGATGCCGCCAAAGGAACCAAAGCCCTGGGAATACCCGTCATGGCTGACGACTCAGGACTCATCGTGGATGCACTTCCAGGCCAGCTTGGGGTCAAAACGGCAAGGTTTGGGAGCCCTGATGGTAAGACGATCCTTGGAGCAAAGGAAAAATACACCCTACTCCTTTCAAGAATGGAAGGGTTGCCACAAGAGAAGCGGAGCGCTCGCTTCGTGTGTGCAATGGTCCTTCTCAAGGACGAATGGACGACCTACTGCGTACAGGAATCAGCAGAAGGACGAATACTGGAACAACCAGAAGGCGAAAATGGTTTTGGATATGATCCAGTCTTCTACTGCAACGAAGCCCAAAGTCCAATGGCTCTGCTTCCAGAAGGAGACAAAAACCTCTATAGCCATAGAGGGAAAGCCTCAAGGGCAATGCTGAAACTGCTAAGCTGAACCAAGGCCAAAACCAGCCAAGACAGATTTTGTAATTCGATTTTGTTTTTATATATTGAATGCAACAAGGAGATGAAAAAAATGGCAAACAACATTCCATTGAGAAGCGAAGTCAAGGAATCCGACAAATGGGACCTTTCAAAACTCTATGCAACCAAACAGGACTGGGAGAAGGACGTAAAGCTCCTTCAGGAAAGCATAAAGAAAGCCTCTTCCTTCAGCGGCACTCTTGGAAAAAGCCCAGAGAAACTGCTTGAAGCCCTCAAATGGGATACAGACATATCCATAGTTGTAGAGAAGGCATACGTCTATGCATCGCTTCACTATTCCGGCGACGCAAGCGACCCAGAGAACCAGAAGATGATTGGAATCATCACCCAGGTCTATACCGATTACGCTGCGGCCACAAGTTTCATGACACCTGAAATCATCGCAATCGATAATCTTGAAGAGTGGATGAAGGCAAAGGAGTTCGATGACTATAGAGTCATGCTCACGAAGATTCTCAGACAGAAGGACCACACGCTATCCCATAAGGAGGAAGAGCTTCTTGCAAAGCAGTCTGAGCTTCAGGAAACGCCAACCCAGGCATTTGGAATGCTCACCAATGTTGACATGAACTTTGGAGAGATAGACGGAACCCCTCTTTCACAAAGCACATGGTCCCAGTTCATGATAAACCCAGACAGAGATGTAAGAAGGAGAGCCTACGAGCAGTTCTACAAGACATATGAGAGCCACGAACAGACGCTTGCGACGCTGTATGCAGGGTCTGTCAAGCAGGACATCTTCAATGCAAGGGTCAGAGGTTTCGAGACGGCGTTGGACAAGGCCCTTTACAGGGACGATGTACCAAAAAGCGTCTACACTGGACTCATAGAGGCCGTACACAAAGCCTTCCCGATCCTTCACAGATACTATGCCCTTAGGAAGAAAGTCCTCAAGGTGGATGAACTCAGACACTACGACGTATACGTTCCACTTGTAGGCTCAGTGAAGACACACAAGACGTATGAAGAAGCGGCTCAGATAGTAAAGGAGGCTCTCAAGCCCCTTGGAAAGGACTATACCAATGTCATCTATGCAGGCCTTACAACGGACCGCTGGGTTGACCGCTACGAAAACAAAGGAAAGAGGAGCGGAGCCTTCTCAAGCGGTGGTTTCATTGGAGAACCGTACATTCTCATGAACTACAAGGAGGATGTTCTTGGAGACGTATTCACACTGGCGCATGAAGGCGGACACAGCATGCACAGCTACTACTCGAAGAGAAACAACCCATTCTCCTGCTATGACTACACCATATTCGAAGCCGAGGTTGCATCCACATTCAACGAACAGCTCATTGCAAAGTACTTCATGGACAATGCAGAAAACGAAGAGATGAAGACCTACATCATAGCAAAGCAGGTTGATGACATCATTGCAACGCTGTTCCGCCAGACGATGTTCGCAGAGTTTGAGCTCTTGTGCCACACACAGCAGGAGAACGGAGAACCCCTTACGGTGGATTCTCTCAGAAAGACGTACAGAGGATTGCTTGAGGCCTACTTTGGACCAGACATGCACTTTGAGGCAAATTCAGACCTTGAAGGTCTTAGGATTCCTCACTTCTACAACGCATACTACGTATACAAGTATGCAACGGGAATCTCTGCGGCCATTGCCCTGTCAGAGAGAGTCCTGAACGGCGACAAGCAGGAACTTGATGATTACCTTGGATTCCTGAAGTCCGGTGGATCCAAGTTCCCAATCCAGACCCTCAAGGGCGCTGGTGTGGACATGTCAACACAGGCTCCTGTGGAGGCGGCGGTGAGGAAGTTCGAAGACCTCCTTACGCAGCTTGAAAAACGCATAGGCTAATGCAATGAGGACCTACTCGAAAGGGTAGGTCCTTTTCGTATGGAGGAGCTTTCAAAACTCCTCTATTGACACATAAACTGAACGCAAGGAGGCAAAGCATGAGACTTATGGACAAAGTCGCCATCGTAACAGGAGGCAGCAGGGGAATTGGATTTGCAACAGTGGAAGCCTTCCTTAAGGAAGGTGCAAAGGTGGTTCTTGCGGCAAGCTCGCAGGAATCGGCTGACAGGGCGGTATCAAAAATACTTGAAAGGAGTCCCCAAGCACCTGTGTTTGGGATAACTCCAAACCTTGCCTCCCTTGAATCCGTGGAATTCGAGTTCGCCAAGGCAGTTGAAAGGTTTGGAAGCATAGACATACTTGTGAACAATGCAGGGATGTCAGACAGCACCCCTCTAGAATCGTACTCAGATGAAGCATTCGAGAAGGTCATGGACCTCAATGTAAAAGGAGTCTTCAATGCATCAAAGGTTGCAGCCAAGTACATGAAGGAGAAATCAGGCGGAGCCATACTCAATACATCGTCAGTCGTGAGCGTCTACGGGCAGCCTTCAGGCTGCGCCTACCCTACTTCCAAGTTCGCACTCAATGGCCTTACGCTGTCGCTTGCAAGGGAGCTTGGCCCTTATGGCATACGTGTAAACGCCGTAGCCCCTGGAATCACAGAAACCGACATGATGAAGGCAGTCCCAAAAGAAGTGATTGAACCTCTTATTGCACAGATCCCTCTTAGAAGGCTTGGACAACCGCAGGACATTGCAAATGCATTCGTGTTCCTGGCATCTGACGAAGCTTCGTACATAACGGGAGTGGTTCTGAGAGTTGACGGATTGGCAAGGGTGTAGACCTAAAGCAAAGCAGCGAACCAGGCTAGTTCACTGGAGCCAAGATCAAAGCCACTTCTTATGGCAATGGTCTTGGTTCCTTTGGATACAATGGCCTGTTTGCCGGATCTAGAGATGAAAACCATATCTACTTCAAACTCATGCGCCATTGCACCATCTATTCTTCCATCATATGACATGATTTGGTGCGTCACAATGCGCCTTAGTAAAGCATTTGGCACATCAAAGCAAGTGTAGCTTATGAAGCTGAGTTCTCCACTTTCGTTGCCAAGGCTCTGGTCAAAGCAGTAGTCGTAGGAGGCAAGAGAGCCACTGCTTGAAACATGCCTGGTGGAACGATAGGTTCCAGTTGTATCGGAGCCAAGGACCTCTAGTGTTACAGGCACTTCATCGCTGTACAGAACGACCTTTTCATTCCCTATCTGTGTTCTTGTTCCAACACTGGAGTTGTTGCCCCAAATGGAGTCGAACACAAGAAACGCCACCATGAAGACAAGCATTGCCGCCGTGGCGCGGGCGGCATGGTCAAGGAATCTGTATCCTTTGTTCGAAATCTCTCCGCTGTCGTCCTTCTTGGCCAAGACCTTGCAGCGTGAGACGAATGCAAGTACAGACAACACCAAACACCCCGCAAGTGCAAGAGCAAGAAGACATGCAAATGCGAGATAGAGATTGTTGCTTATGACCCTTAGAAGGTCGTTTCCCAACACGAATGCAAGACATGAAACATATAGTAGGCATAGGACCATATTGGATAGAGCCTTTCTGAACCCGCGTCCGCGGCTTTTGGTGGACACAGAGGAATCGGCCTTGGGGATTGGGACGGCTTGGGATGCCATGCCGGATTCAGCTTCAGACTGCATTTTCGGATTCTCCTCGTAGAGGAAGACATGGCGTTTGGTGTCCGCAATGTTCTCAGGGCCTCCTATGCATATCATGTCCCAACCCTGCTTCCTGAGAAGGGGCAATTCGTGGCGGAGCTGAACCTCCGTGGGGCTGTCAGGGTCACGGGACAGGAATGTGTAGGCGCATATGCGTTTGCCTGCGTAGGGTTTTCTTTCAAAGACGAACCGGTTCCCCTTCACACGACAAAGCCACCAACCATCTTCAGCGTTTCTCTGAAGATAGTCGGTGATCTCTTCATCCGAGTGTCTTGTAAGAAGCAGAAAACCAGTTTTGGTCTTCATAAGGTTCTGAACCTAGAATTAAGCCAAACGTTCGAATCAAACGTTGAAGCCAAGTTCCCTCTGCTTGAGAGGACATGCCACGAAATGGTTGGGCGATATCTCAATAAGCTGAGGAACTGTCTTTTTGCAGACCTCTTCGTTGCACATAAGGCATCGTTTTGCAAAACGACACTCCGCAGGGGGCTCGATTGGGCTTGTAATCTCACCCTTGAGCATAACCCGTTGTCTCTGATGTCCAAGCTCAGGGATTGGGATTGCAGACAAAAGCGCCTGAGTGTACGGATGCACAGGATTGTCGAAAAGCTCCTCTGCAGGGGCCTTCTCGACAATCTGTCCAAGATACATGACCGCTATGTCGTCGGAGAAGTGGTTCACGACGCTGAGGTCATGGGTTATGAAGATGTACGTAAGCCCAAGCTTTTTCTGAAGGTCCTTTAGGAGGTTCAGAATCTGTGCCTGGATGGACACGTCCAGAGCGGATACGGGTTCATCGCAGATTATGAGCTTTGGCTCCATTGCCAACGCACGGGCAATACCTATCCTTTGCCTTCTTCCACCATCGAGCTCATGTGGATATGTGTTTATGTAGCGCTCTGCAAGACCTACGGTGTCCATGAGCTCAAGTACACGCTCCTCCCTTGCAAGCTTGCCCTTGATTATCTTGTTCTCGATGATGGGCTCGGCTATGATCTGGCTTACGGTCTTCTTTGGATCCAATGACGAGAAAGGATCCTGGAAGATGATCTGCATGTCCTTGCGCATGTGGCGCATCTCTGACTTGGAGAGCTTGCTTATGTCCTTGCCCTCGAAGATTATCTCACCATCAGTAGGTTCCAAAAGCCTAAGGATAACACGTCCGGTGGTGGACTTACCGCATCCGGACTCTCCAACAAGGCCAAGGGTCTTTCCTCTTTCAAGCGTGAAGTTTATATCATCCACGGCATGGAGCATTCCACGGGATGTCTTGAAGTATTTCTTTAGGTGCTTTACTTCCAGGATGTTGTCAGCCATTCTGCTTCCTCCTGTCGATCATGAAGTTGGGGTCCTTCTCATAGCGGGCGCAGGCCACCATGTGCGTTCCTCCCACGTTCCTAAGTGCAGGACATGCCTTCTTGCACTCCTCCGTTGCATAGTTGCATCTTGGAGCAAAGGCACAGCCCTCTGGAAGGTTCGTGGGATCCGGCATGAGACCATGGATTGGCTTGAGCATGGCCTGACGGTTCTTGATGTTCGGAAGGGAATTGAAAAGACCCTCGGTATACGGATGCATGGTCTTTCCGTAGACCTCCTCCAAAGACCCCTGCTCCACTATTCTTCCTGCGTACATGACGGCTACGTCGTCGCAGACCTCAGCAACGATTCCAAGGTCATGGGTTATCATGATCATGGAGGTGTCATACTTCTCCTTGAGTTCGTTCATGAGCTCAAGTACCTGTGCCTGGATCGTAACGTCAAGGGCCGTTGTGGGCTCGTCAGCAATCAGGAGCTTTGGGTTGCAGGCCAAAGCGATTGCAATGACAACTCGCTGCTTCATTCCACCTGAGAACTGGTGAGGGTACTCGTTTGCACGTTGTCTTGGGATTCCAACAAGCTCAAGCATGTCTCCAGCCTTCTCAAGTGCCTTCTCCTTGCTAAGGTGCTCATGGATTTCAATGGATTCGGCGATCTGCTCTCCAACAGTGAAGACTGGGTTGAGGGCCGTCATTGGGTCCTGGAAGATCATTGAGATCTCCTTTCCCCTCACCTGCTCGAGCTTTGATGCTGACATTCCACGCACATCCTGTCCGTCAATCTCAAGGCGGTCGCATTCCACCACTCCCGGTGGATTTGGAACAAGCCTTAGCATTGCAAGGGCAGTTGTGGTCTTTCCCGCTCCGGTCTCTCCAACAAGCCCAAGGGTCTTCCTGTAGCCAAGCTTCATGTCTATTCCATTGACAGCATGGACTACACCGTCCTCCGTCTCGAAGCGCACATTGAGGTTCTCTATTCTCAGAATATCTCTTTCTTCGTTCTTGTCCATGTCAATCTCCTTAACGCTTGAGCTTTGGATCCAAGGCATCGCGAAGGCCGTCGCCCAACAGATTGAGGGACAGAACCGTAATCATGATTGCAATGCCAGGGAAAAGCGTCATGTAGCTGTAGTCCCTTATGTAGAGACGACCCGACGAAAGCATGCTTCCCCACTCCGGAGCCGGCGCAGGGACACCAAGGCCAAGGAACGAAAGCTGTGCTGCGGATATGATTGCAGAACCAACCCTAAGCGTTGCCTGGACTATGATCTGTGACAGACAGTTTGGAAGGATGTGCACGACGACTATCTTCCAGTCAGGCTGTCCAATTGCACGCGCAGCCTCCACGTACTCCTCTCCTCTGACGACGAGGACCGCAGCTCTGGCAACACGCACGAACGGGGCCGTACTTGCTATACCGACTGCAAGCATGAGGTTGGCCGTGCTCTTTCCCAAGGCCGATACCACAGCAATGGCCATCAAGACACTTGGTATCGAGGAGAAGATGTCGCACACCCTCATGACTATGTTCTCGAACACCCCGCCTATGTATCCGGCGGCCGCACCAAGTGCGGTTCCAATAATGAGGGCTATTATGACCGCCACGAAACCTACGGCAAGCGAGTACCTGGCACCGTAGACGATCCTTGCGAATATGTCACGTCCAAGGTCATCGGTCCCGCAAATATGCCTTGAGGACGGCCACTGCATTCTTTCGCGGACGTTCATGCCAATGACATCGGTATCGTAGTCGTAGACGATTGGTGCTATGAGTGCGCCAATGATGATTATTATGAGAAGGGCCAGTCCAAGCAGGGCGCCCTTGTTCCTTCTGAGCTGTCTCCAGACCATTTCGAAGGAGCTTCTCTTCTTGTAGAGCTTGGAGGCTCTGAGCTGCATTTCCTTTGAATCCGCCATGTATGCCTCCTTACTTCGTGTACTGTGCCTTGATTCGAGGATCGACATAGGCATAGACGATATCGACCAAAAGATTGACGATTGTGACAAGCATGGTCGTCATGATGAGAGCCCCCGTTACGGTTGGGATATCTCGCTGGTCTATTGCATCGACGACTAGACGACCAACTCCAGGCCATGCAAAGACCGTCTCTGCAAGGACGGATCCTCCAAGGACATTGGAGAACTGCACGCCAAAGATTGTGATGATTGGAATAAGTGCGTTTCTGAGTGCATGGTGGAACACAACCCTCTTTTCAGAGACGCCTTTGGCCCTTGCAGTCCTAAGATAGTCCTGCCTCAGAACGTCCAACATGGATGACCTTGTGGTTCTGGTAAGAAGGGCTGCAAGTCCAACGCCAACTGTGACGGCTGGAAGGACTACGCTCCTGAACCCCTCTGCGCCTCCGCTTGGGAACCAACCCAACTTGAGCGAGAACAGAAGCATGAGAAGAAGTCCAAGCCAGAAGTTTGGCATTGAAAGTCCAAGGAGAGCCAGAATCATGGAAACAGTGTCCTTGATTGAGTTCTGGTTCACAGCGGCGACTATTCCAAGCGGCACCGATATCACGACAGCGACGATCATTGCTACGGATGCCAGCTTGAGTGTATTTGGAAGACGCTGCAGATAAAGCTGCATGACGTCCATTTTGCTCACATATGAGGTTCCAAGATCACCTCTTAGCAATTTGAAGATATACCTGAAATAACGTTCCAAAAGGGAACCGTTGAGGCCCATTTCCTCGCGGAGGGCGTCAAGCTGTTCCTCCGTTGCATCAGGACCTGCGACCTGGTATACGGGGTCGCCTTCAGCAACGTTCATTATGGCGTATATTATGAATGCAACTCCCAAAAGCACAGGAATTAGCATTAGTAGACGCTTGATTATGTATCTATGCATAACAGCTCCATAAGCCTATTACATTGTTTGGGAACTTCTTTACTGCTCCCCTACATTACCCAAAACAGGGTACAGTGGCGCTTTGGCCCCCTGTACCCTGGATTATCCAAAAAGATTTTGTTTGGTTTTCAGCCGCCGTCTTTGGCTTTTGCTGCTCTGCTGCACCTTTGACGGCGGTGTAATTCAACAATCAGAAATCCAAACGGAGATCTCACTCTGGAAGAGCGATGAATCTGAAGTCATGCTTCGCATCTGGCTTCCAGATTGCTCCAACAAGACCTTTCTTGACACCAATGTTGATGTATGACGTGCAGATTGGAACGAGAGGACATACTTCATCAAGGTAATCCTCGATGTCATGGTACATCTGCTCACGCTTTGCGCTGTCCGTCTCGACAAGGGCTGCATCTATCATCTCGTTGAACTTCTCATCCTTCATGTTAGGACGGTTGGAACCGTTCTTCTTGAGTGTGCCGTCGGCCTGGAGTGTGGAACCGCACTGGTTGCGCAGTGTGTAGTCCGTTCCAAGGTCGTCTGTGAACTGATAGAGGCAAAGCTCATAGTCAAGGGCTGCATCGTTGAGTTTGCCCTTGAGTGCTGCGGTCTCCATCTCCTCAAGTATGATGTTGATTCCAATCTTCTTGCAGGCATCCTGGAAGATGAGGGCTGCGGTCTTCTTGTACTCCTTGTCAACCATGATGTGGAATGTGAGGTCGCCTGGCTTGTAGCCGGAAAGTGCGAGCTCTTCCTTTGCCTTGTCAAGGTTGTACTCGTATACGTGGATGTTTGGATTGAGACCGAACTGTCCGCGGTTGATGTAGTTGTTGTGGACCGTTGCAAGGCCGTCGAAGGCTGCGTATACGATGGACTCCTTGTCCATGCAGTATGCAAGAGCCTTTCTTACGTGCACGTTGTCAAGGCCCGGCTTCTCCATCTGCATTGGCATGTAGAGCATGACGACGTTTGGAGTCTGGATGAGCTCAAGGTTGCCGTCAGCCTTGATTCTGGAAAGGTCTGTAGTGGATGGGTCGATACAGACATCTATCTCTCCAGTCTGGAGGGCAATGAGTCTTGTAGAAGCTTCCTTGTAGAGCTTTAGGATGATGTTCTTTGTAGGAGCTGCGCCATCACGGTAGCCATCATAGCGGACGAACGAGCAGTGAGAACCCGGGACCCACTCCTTAAGTGAGAACATACCGGATCCCATCCTTGGTCCGTTGACAGGGTCAGCTTCACATGCGGCCTTTGACATGATGGACATGCCACCGTGTGCCATGAGCGTGAGCCAGTCCTGGTTTGCCTTTGCAAGCGTGACTCTCACATGTGTGTCGTCAATCGCCTCTGTGGAGATAACGTCAGCGACCTTCTGTGATGCAAACGAGGATGTCTTTGCCTTGTCGTAGGTATACTTTACGTCCTCCGCCGTAAGAGGTGTTCCGTCTGTGAACGTAACGCCGTCGCAGAGCGTGAAGTCGTAGACGCAGCCGTCAGCCGATACCGTCCAGCTCTTTGCAAGTGCAGGTATGACTTTGTTCGTGTCTGGGTCTATGTTGACGAGTCTCTCGTGCGTGAGATAGAAGACCATCATGTTGGCATCTGTGTTGGAACCCTGAGGATCAAGGTTGTTGACATCGTTTGCGATGCCAATAGTGACTGTATCCTTATACTTTACGTCCTTCTGGACGTCGCCGGACTTGACGTTTCCAGCGGCTGTGGATGTTCCAGCGCTCTCTGCTGCAGGTGTTGTTGCAGACGTAGCTGCTTCCTTCTCTCCCCCAGCGAATACGAAGCTTGCACATACGATGAGGGCAAGCAGGACGATCAACGTCTTCTTCATTCTTTCCTCCCAATGTCCGGAGACCACAGGAATCCACTTCTACATCGTCTGCTCGTTGGAAGCTTTCCTAGATGTGCAGCTGGAAAAAGCCTGCGTTCCGTTAGGTTCTTAGTGTGTTTAGAAAATGATAGCATGGGTTGTTTTGTAAAAACAAGGGAAAAATTATGCAAAACCAAGATGCCGTCCACAATCATAAGCTTTCGTTATGATTGGTACATTTTCCTTTTGGCTTCCTTTTGGCGAGAGAGTCGCCGTTGGAAGTGCCGTTGGTTTTTTGGATCAAATGGGCGCACTGGGCTCACTGGGCGGATTGGGTCGCATTGTTTTGAAGTAGTGTTTTTGGAATTGTGGGATTGTAGATGTTTTGTAGCGTTGGTGAGTTTGGTGAGCATGCGGCCCGCGAAGTACGAGTCGTTGCCGTTGTACTTATAATTCAACGAATCGTGATGCGCCATGATGCGCCATACACGGATTGATGTGGAGAGGCTTCCAATTAACAGAGTCCCCTTTGAGATATATAATCACAATCATGGATGAAAGCACAAAGAGAACAACGGGTAGAATCCTCTTAGGCTTCACTTGGGAGCTACCGCAAAGCCTTCTTGCTTTGATTGCAAAAGCAGTGTTGAAAGCTAAAGCGCTTGATTGCAATGGACGCTTCAGGTTTGTGTTCAAATCATCGAAGCTATCGTCGTTCTCGCTTGGCGAGTTCATCTTCTTCAACGAAGTCCATACACACCTCAAATCCTGGAATCTGGTGCAGAAGCACGAACATGGACACTCAATCCAAAGCCGAATCCTGGGACCGTTGTATTTGCTGCTGATTGGACTCCCCTCCTTTGCTTGGAATGTGATTTCACAGCATTCAGACTTCTTCTCAAAGCGCTATTACGACACTCCTTGGGAGGGCTGGGCGAATCGCCTTATGGGAATTGAGATGCACGATTAGACAGCCCGATACCTCAGCGTTGCAGGGGTGTTCCAGAAAAAAACAAAGACATATTGACTATTTTTTCAATAAAAGGTATTTTCTCTTCTGTTCAAATCGAACTGCATGCGGATGTGGTGGAATTTGGTAGACACGCTAGCTTGAGGTGCTAGTGGGAGAAATCTTGTGCTGGTTCAAGTCCAGTCGTCCGCAACCTCATAAAACCCCATTGGGCAAGAAGTTACCCGATGGGGTTCTTCTTTGTCCAGACAGGCGAATCGCCTCGGTGACAATGCTATTGACAATGTTATCCTGGAATGGATGTGTCTGGAGAAGCCGTTTCCACGGCCCATCCGCAGTTTCGGAGAGCTTCGATTCCGACTTGGGGTTTTGGTGAAAATCCGCCTTGGGCCTACAATTCGGGCATGAAGAACGGCATATGCAACAGCATCGTCAAGGACAGTGTCTGACAATGGCCAGAAGAAGGACGGCTCCATTCGTCCCCCTCCTCTACAGGAGGACGATATGCGTTGCCAACAGGAAGCGGAATGAAAAGACGAAGAAGACCCGTTTCCAGAAAGAGAGCCACTCCTCAAAATAACAATGCATCATCCATCTAATAAGAAACTGAGAAACGTATCTACACCCGTTTGGAGTTGTTCTGAAACTAAAAATACTTCTCTACCTTTCCTCTTTCTGCAATAATTTCGGTTCTTCACGTTTTCTTGGGGGATGAGCCTCTGACGGAGGGGATCGAGAGATACCTTACGAGGGTGAAGAAGTAGTCCTCGTTGCGGTAGCCGTAGCCGACCCTCTTGGCCACCTTGACCTTGTTGTTGAACCCCTCCAGCCTGCCTGTGGAGATGCAGTGCCTTGCATGTGCCACAAGCCCGTCCAGGCGCTTCTCCTTGAGTCTGGCGAATCTCTCGAGGGCGGGGATTCCGCTGGCCTTGGCGCCCTCGAACCACTGCGTCCACCCCATGCGGGCTTCGTTGGGGTCCTTGAGCTCGAAGAGCCTGGACAGCTCCTCCTTCATCGCATAGCAGAGCGCAAGGCCGCTGTGGCCGTCCAGAATCGCATTGAGGCATCCGTCAATGTCAGAATAGCATCGTCTGCCGTAGCTGTGGACATCCTACTTTTTCAACCACCTCTAGGCTTCAAAACCACCAACTTTCCGTGAAGAACCTATTGATATGCATCAACTATAACTTCCTTAAATACCTCAACACCTGCAATCTCAATTACATTCAAATGCACCAAAAGAAATCCAACAAACCGACATATCTTTTCAAACCAAACATTTCCATTGATTATCCACAAAAGGGATTATACAGTGAAGGTAGTTGGGATGCCAACTTGGACTGGTCGAAAGACCCGGGTCCACCTGAAATGGGTAAGGCACCCGCTTTTATTCGGTTTTATTGAGGTATGAGCGAGCAGAATTCGGTTCCAATGACAATCACCTCCGATGATATCAGGAATAGAATCTACACTATCCGTGGTATGCAGGTAATGTTGGACTCGGATTTGGCAGCTTTGTACGGTGTTGAGACCAAAGCTTTGAACCAAGCCGTAAAACGCAATCCCGATAGGTTTCCAGAACGTTATTGCTTTCAACTTACAGAAGAAGATTTTTCTCGTTCAAGGTCACAATTTGTGACCATGAATGACAAAACTGGACGGGGAACAAACATCAAATACCTTCCACATGCCTTCACTCAAGAAGGTATTGCAATGCTCTCATCTGTTCTTAGAAGCACAATCGCCGTACAAGTAAGCATAAGCATCATGGACGCATTCATCGCCATGCGGAACTATCTTGCCGGCAATGCCGTCATATTCCAACGCCTTGACCGCATAGAGCTCAAACAGCTTGAGACCGACGAGAATATCAAGCAAATCTTCAAACAATTGGAATCTCCAAAGCAGGACAATGCAATCATATTCTTCAAAGGCCAAATGTGGGACGCCACAAGCTGCATTGAAGAGATCATAGGAAAAGCGGAGAAATCAATAATTCTCATCGACGGCTATGTGGACAAGGGAACTCTCGATATGCTTTCCAGAAAGAAAGCCGGAGTTTCAGTCGATATCTTCACCTTCAAGAAGAACTGCAAATTGACTGATAAGGAAATCAGTACTTTCAAGAGCCAGTATGGAAAGCTTGAAATCAGGTACACGGATGAGTTCCATGACAGATTTCTGATTCTTGATGACAAAGTGCTTTATCACATTGGGGCATCAATCAAGGACGCAGGAAAGAAGGCGTTTGAGATAAGCCTGAATGAAGATGGCAAGCTTTTGAGATCCATCCTTGAGCGGCTACAATCACCAACTTGATGATACATAATTACTTGTATGCAACAATAGGTTTCATATCCTCATAGGCCTTCTTTACTCGTGCAATCCTATGTGGTATCGTTCACGGGGCGGTGAAGCGGAAAGATGAAGAGAAACGACAGATTCCTTGATTTCATGCAGTCTCTTGACAATATGGGAAGGACGAAGGTCAAGTCCTTCCTGGAAGACTATGGGAATCATATTGATATGCCAAAAAAAGAAGAGAAGATGCTCGTGGAGGATGCAAAGAAGGCCCTGCTGCATCTTGCGGGGACAGGGGTGTCGCTCGACCAATGCCTTGAAAGGCTGTCAAGCAAGAACCTTGGGGGATTCTATGCCCATGAAGCGCTTTCCTGGTATCCGCTTGACGATGCAGCCAAGGTATATCCCCTTTCAATGAAGTTTGGACAAATGCCAATGTTCAGACTAAGCTGCTACCTTAGGGAACCGGTGGTCCCTGAAATCCTCCAGATTGCTTTGGATTTCACCATAAAGAGGTTTCCAAGCTTTGCAACTGTTGTAAAGAAAGGATTCTTCTGGCACTATCTGGACACCAAGAAAAGAAGGTATCCAGTAACTCGCGAATCAGCAGTCCCATGCCAGGCCCTCAAGATAAGTGCGGTGGGAACACAGTCTTTCAGAATAGTCTACTATGAAAACAGGATAAGTGCAGAGTTCTTCCATGTATTGACGGACGGTCATGGTGGAATGGTGTTCCTCAAGACCCTCGTTGCAGAATACCTGCAGTTGCTTGGAGAGCCAAAGGTCTGCACTGAAGAGGTCAAGGACATAGCCGAGCCTGCACGAACGACCGAGCTTTCAAACGATTTCGTGAGGTTCTGTCCAAATGCAAGGAAATCAGGTGGGTTTGCAGGGAAGGCTGCACTCCAAATGAGCGGAAGGAAGGCGAAGCACTCCCCTTGCAGAATCGTGCATCTTGTATACGATACACAAAAGCTTGTTGCACTGGCACATGAGAAGGAAATCTCAATCACGACTCTGATGCTCACGCTCATGTTCCTATCCCACAGAAGCGCCACTGATGTGACGGACGGCACAATCCAAATCCAAGTACCTGTCGATATGAGGAAGTTCTTTGCATCGGATACCGTCAGGAACTTCTCCATGTACTGCAGCATAGACATATCAGCATCCAAAGTCGAAGACTTCTCCAGCGTATCCGAGGAGATAGCCTCTCAGTTGAAAAGAAAGGCCACCTTCGAAGAGATGTCCGTAATGATGTCTACGGCGCACAAACTGGTGCAATCGCTCAAATTCATACCTCTGACGGTAAAGACCCCCGTTGCAAAGGTTATATATGGATTCCTTGGAGACAGCAGGTTCTCCAACACTTTGTCCAACATAGGAAGCATAAGGATGCCACAGGAGTATACAAGGCATATTCTGGGATTCGATTTCGTTCTTGGCACCTGCGTTGTCAGCAGGGCATCCTGCTCAATGTGTTCCTTCAACGGCAACACGGTCTTCTCAATATCCAAGAACACGAAGGATCCTTCCTTTGAAGAGAGGCTGGTCGAACTTTCACGAAATATGGGTCTTGATCCATCGATTTGGGAGTCTCCAGCATATGAATGAATCCTTGAACAAAACCAGGAAAGAACCAATGGATAAGCCAGCGAATGAAATGAAGATAGTATACCCCCATATGAACCGCAGAGGTCTTTTCCTATACCGGTTGAGGCAGACCCTCAAATGGATGCTTTTTCTTGGCGCAATGGTATGTCCTGTTGTGAACTACCTCACGAAGGGTCCGCTCTGGAGCCTTGTTGTAATTTGGGGGATAGTCTTTTTCTGGAAGACCTTCCTATCACCTGACATCCTTGAGTTCTCAGCCCTTTCCATGGTGTTCAGGACAAGCGCATACTCAATTGTACTGCTTGCACTCATTGGGGTGCTGCTATCCCCAGGATGGCTTGGTTTTGTACTCCCAATTGTAGGTTTTGGGACATTGTTTCTGTCTGCGGGGCTGTTTCTCCTGAACGTAAGCAGGCGCAATACTGACGCAATGCCTCTAATTTACGAGATAGTAGTGGCACTTGCGGCGTTCTTCACGGTGAGGGCGGTAACAGGAATACTGAATTGGCCTATGATCGTTCTGGGAAGCGCAGCTGCACTGTTCATCATGGTAGGTCTTATAGCCTTCCATCGTAGTCTGTTGAACGAAATCAAAAAAAGATTTCACACCCGTTGAAAGTTCCTCTCTACAGCTTCCTCATCCAGCCACGTCTGCGGAAAACGGACAAGGACACAGCGAAGCGTGCTACCTCTTCAAGGGAGAGGATGAAGTAGACATATGGAATGGACAATCCAAGCACAAAGGCAGAAAGCAATCCCAAAGGAACGCCTAGAAGCCAAGTTCCAAAAAGGTCTATGCCCATGACATACTTGGTCTTGCCGCCGCTACGGAGGACTCCGCCTCCCAAAATCATGTTAAGGACCTTGAATGGCGCAACCAACGCATACGCAATGAGGATTTGTACAGTCAAAAGACGCACAGAGGAATCCACATTATATATCTTTACATAAAAAGGACCTGACACAACAACCAAGACGGAAAGCGCAACGGAGCCAATGGCTCCATAGAGCATGAGGCGCTTTGATGCAGAATACGCTTCATCATACGAACCGCAACCCAAACGCTTTCCAACAATGACCCCTGCAGCTTGGGAAAGCCCGCACAAAGCTCCAATTGCAAGGCCTTGGATTGGATTTGTAAGCGTCATTGCAGCAGTTGCCTCCGTTCCAATATTACCGTATATAGCCGCATACACGTTCTCGCCAAGACTCCACATGAACTCGCACACCAACACAGGAAGCAGCATTGCCAAGTACTGGCCTACATTGAACTTGGAGACCGATACCCCTGAGACTTCCCCTCTGCGGACCAAAACGCTTTTGCGAGGCAAAAGAAAGACCATGATGGCAAAGTTGGCTATTTGGGACACAACCGTTGCAAATGCAGCACCTCTATAGCCCATAGGAGAGATTCCAAAGAATCCAAAGATGAAAATGTAGTTGAGAACAGTGTTCAGAACGGCGGCTACGATACTTGCATACAAAGGAAGTCTTGGCTTGTCCGTACACCTTAGAAAAGTGGAAATCATGGTGGAACCTGCCATGGGAAGGAACGTCAGGGAGATGATTGAAAGATAAGCACATGCAGCATCCTTCGTAAGGGCATCATTGGTATACAACCCCATGACCTTGAATGGAAACAGAATGCACACGACCATGAACAGCACTGCGACTACCACGGAAAGAAGAAGGTTCACATAGAAGCTTTTTCTGACCTGACCATCGTTCTTCTGTCCAATGTATTGTGATATCATTATCCCGGCAACGGCCCCTACGGCGGAAACTACCACTGAGAATATAGAGGAGAATTTGCCTGCAAGTCCAACACCGGCTATGCTTACGCTGCCAAGCTGGCCTATCATGATCTGGTCCACGATGCTGAAGGACGACTGCAGCATGGACTGAAGGGCAACAGGTACGGCAAGCGATGCAACCTCCTTGGAAAACCCATCAGAACAAACAGCAGTCCTGCCTCGAATATCCATATTCGGAACTCCAGTCTCAAAGCAATCGGTCTATCGTCCAATGCATTGCAGCCATGTTGGCCTCCATGTCATTGGCAAGGGCAATGAGGTTGCGGGCGCGGTCGAGGTTCTGCGTGGGGTATTTGGCCTTGAAGTAGAGGTCTCCGGTGAGGAAGTCGTCCACGTAGCGGGAGGCAAGTTCCAGGGTCATGACTAGGCAGCTGTCCGCAAGTGTCGAGAGCTCGGAAGGAAGAAGAATGTCCTTCGTCTGGGACAGGTAGCCCTGTGCAAAAGCCTCGAAGATGTCCACGTCTATGCGCACTTTGTCGAACTCAAGGCTGGATGAACCCATGCTGTTTGCAGCGGACCGCACTGCATCTCCAAAGTCATGGCCTGCAAAGCCTGGCATTACGGTATCCAGGTCAAGCACGCATATGGCCTCGTTGGTGTCTTTGTCGAACAGCACGTTGTTTATCTTGGTGTCGTTGTGCGTGACCCTCATTGGAATGAGCCCTTTTTCGTAGAGTCTGTGGAGTATACAGGCCTTGTCCTGCATGGAAAAGAGATACCGGGCCTCTTCTCTGCACTGGGATGCACGGCCAAACGAATCCTCAAAATAGTCCCTTCGAAGCGTCTCGAACCTCTTTGGGGTGTTGTGGAAATCCTCTATGGTATAGAAGAGCTTTGAGGCATCGAAATTGGACAAATCTCTTTGGAATGAACCAAAAGCCTGTCCCGCATTCCTCACAACTTCTAGGTTCTTTGACGAGTTGTACGTAACTGAGTCTATATATTTGTACACACGCCAGAAGGTCGAACCTGTTTCGTGGAAGTTCCTTCCATCGCCTGCATCATGCAGGAACTCCAAGCAGCGGACTTTTCTTCCCTTGCGCTCGGAGGCATTCTTTATGTGGGTGGTCACAAGGTCTATATTGGACATGACCTCCCACGGTTTCTTGAAGACATATGTATTGACTTCCTGGAATATGTACGACTCAAGACCGATATCCTTGCTCTCGTCCTTTCCTGTAAAATCCACCCTGAACGTGTGGTTCACTTTGCCGTTGGATATCTCTTCGTAGGAGACAAGCTCCCCTTCTATGCCAAATGCTCTACCTGCATCCAGAAGCCTGCTGCTTTCCGTTGATTCCAAACCCATCATCTTCCTTACCCCTTCACAGCGACTTACGCCATCCAATCTCCTGATTTGAACTTCAAGTGCGATTATAGCATAATTGGGCCTGTATAGTTCAAGAAGGGGGCTTCCATGATAAGAGTGCTTTCAGTGGACAACATGAGAAAAAGCGATGCCAATACCATTGCAACAACGACTTCCAGCAAAGAACTTATGTTCCTAGCTGGGAAATCTATATATGGAAATGTTACATGGAAACCTCCTGTAGCCATCGTTTGCGGCAGTGGAAACAATGCAGGGGACGGCTATGTGGTAGCCCAACTATTGCATGACAGCGGCATTGAATGCTCAATCTTCATGCTTTCAAACAGGACTTCCCAGGACGGAGGGCATTATCTTGAAGGGTGCATGAAGAGAGGTGTCCCTGTACATAATATGGAAAAAGAAGGGATCCCCTCCTTTTGGGGATTCCATACCATAGTTGACTGCATCTTTGGCACAGGGTTCAAAGGAGATGCCAAAGGACTTGCCGCCCAAGCCATAGAAGCAATGAACGGCTGCGACGCCTACATTGTATCCGTGGACATCAACAGCGGCCTTGATGGAGACAACGGCCTTTCAAAACTGTGCGTAAACTCGGACCTAACTGTCTCCATTGGAGACTACAAGCCTGGGCACTTCCTGAACATGGCCAAGGATGTCATGGAAAGGAAGACGAACTGCGACATTGGAATAGAACCCGTGGACAAGCCGTATTGGCTGCTGCAGCATGAGGACTTCAATGACTTGTTCGTACCAAGGAGAAACCATTCCAACAAAGGAAGCTTTGGATACATTGCACTTGTTGGCGGCTCCAAAAGATACAGCGGCGCAATAAAGCTTGCGGCAATGGCGAATGCCGCAATGAGATCCGGAGCCGGCGTCGTGAAGGTTGCAACCCCAAACTCATTAACACAAGCCATAGCTCCGTACATACTTGAAAGCACACTCTTCCCTCTTTCGGACGACGATGGAGAAGCTGTGTTCAACAGCCAAGAGCTTGACGAGCTTATGAGGGGTGTAAGAACCATAGCCTTTGGCATGGGCATTGGCGTCACAGACCAGACGTCGAAGATGCTTTCATACATCATTGGATCATACACGGGCACTCTCATAATAGATGCAGACGGGCTCAACATCATTGCAAGTCTAATGGTTCAGAACCCTGCGATCCTACGGGATGCAAACTGTTCCATTGTTCTTACCCCACATGCAAAGGAGTTCTCAAGGCTTGTTGGGAAAAGCATAGAAGACTATATGGTGGATCCAATCCAGGCCACCAAGTGCTATGCAGCGGAAAACGGTGCAATAGTCCTTCTCAAAGGTCCATCCACCATCATAACGAACGGAAAGACCGTGTATCTGACTGACAGCGGATGCCCTGGCATGGCAACGGCGGGAAGCGGAGATGTCCTTTCAGGCATTCTTGCTGCGATATGCTCATGGGCACACCCCACGAAAGACAAGGATTGCAATTGCACGACAGATAACGAAGACCTGCTCTTTGCAGTCGCAGCCGGTGCATATATCAATGGAAGGGCTGGAGAGATCGCACAGGCCAAGTCCAACCCAATAAGCATGACGGCAGGCGACACTGCAAATTCAATAAAGGATGCCATAAGCGAATACTTCAACGAGTAAGGATGCACCAACGGGACTTATGGGGCTCACGGGGCTTATGGGACTCACGGGGCTTATGGGACGCACGGATAACGCACGAACTGCAAAGGAAGTGAATCCTGCAACAAAATGCAACAAATACATAAAGATTTTGCTTGACAGCGGCAAAAACGGGTGTACGATATAGGTTGATTTGTTTTGAGAAAAGTTTGTTTAGTAAACATAGAATACAACAAACGAAAGGAGACAACATGAAGAAAATCGTTTTGGTTTTGCTCGCACTCATGATGGTCCTTCCTGCTTTCGCCCAGGGCGCACAGGAAGCCACCACGGCTAAGGATTCCGTAACACTCGTTGTAACAGGAAACCCTTATCGCTTCTATGCCCTTTCCGCAAAGGGATGCGGCGGAGACGACAACCTCGTTCTTGCCAACGTCTACGACTGCCTTCTTGCACTTGAGGCAGACGGCTCCCTCTCACCGGCACTTGCCGAGAGATACACCGTTTCCGAAGACGGACTTACCTACACCTTCTATCTCAGAAAGGGTGTCAAGTTCCAGAACGGTTCCGAGATGACGGCAGAAGACGTCAAGTTCACGTTCGACAAGGGTGCTGCAGGTCCATTGGGAAAGGCTCTTTTCATCAACTACGACCACTGCAACATCATTGACGACTACACAGTGGAGATCGTCCTTTCATCCCCATTCGCAGCATTCCCATACGGCGTTGCATCCCGTCTTGGCGGAATCTGTTCAAAGGCATACTACGAAGAGGTTGGCGATGACGGTTACATGGCGGCTCCTATTGGAACAGGCGCATACAAGTTCGTCGAATATGTCACAGGCGACCACGTCACACTCGAAGCCTTCGAGGACCACTGGAGAGGCGCTCCAGCAATCAAGCACGTCACAATCGCCCTTGTTGCAGACACCAACACACAGATCCTTGGACTCCAGAACGGCGACTACGACGTCATGAGAGCTCCATCCATCGAGCAGTGCGGACGTTTTGACAAGATGGACGGCATCTCCACAAGCGTTGGAGACTCCACATCGAGAATCACCCTCAACCTCAATGCTTGGTCGGGAATTGGAACGGACCTCAACTTCAGAAAAGCCGTCCAGGCTGCAATCAACAAGGATGACATCAACAAGGCCGTCAACAGCGGCGCTGCAACGATCCTTACAGTCGATATCTGCCCAATGTACGGCGGCTATCCAGACCAGATCAAGGGCGTTGACTACGATCCGGAAGCAGCAAAGGCATACCTTGCGCAGTCAAGCTACAACGGCGAAGACTACTCCATAACATGTGTCGCAGGATCAACATTCGAGACCGTTGCAAAGGTCATCCAGGCTCAGCTTCTTGAGGTTGGAATCAACGCAAAGGTAGAGGCTGTTGACAACACGACATACGAAGAGAAGGGAAAGAAGAGGAACTTCGATGCAAGACTTGTAGACGAAGCATCCTCACTCATAGATGCAGACTCCATTGCAACGCAGTTCACTCCAAGCAGATTCGACGAATCAGTCTGGTATCCACGTGCAGCAGAGATCTATGCAATGGCACAGAGCGGCCGCAGCCTCCAGGGCGATGCACGCAAGCAGGTCTATGGAGAAATCGCACAGATCCTTCTTGACGAAGCCTACACCGTACCTCTCTACAACGGAATCACGACAGTCGCCTACAACGACAACCTTGAAGGCGTCCAGGCACACTGCCTTGGCTACTACCTGTTCAGATACTGGTCATGGAAGTAGTCCCTGAAAAGCCTTGCATAGGGAATGCAGGCGTTTCATACTTGAGGACCGTTGGAGGTCTTCACTGACAATTCGCATAGTGGGGCAGATGCGTCTTTGCACCTGCCCTACTTTTATAAAACTGGATATACGATAAACAAGGAGGAACAGAAGTGGGTTGGTTGAAATATGCACTCAAAAGACTGCTTATGCTAATTCCCGTCATCCTGTCGGTGACGTTCATTCTGTTTGTTATTCTCTCCCTGGCTCCTGGAGACGTTGCACGACTTGTCCTGGGACAGGATGCAACCCCGGAACAGGTTGCTCAGCTCAACCATGAAATGGGCTTGGACAAGCCTCTTCTCATTAGATATGTAAACTACATGGTGGATGCACTCAAGCTTGACTTTGGAACATCTTGGATAAGCGGTTTCGAAGTGCTGCCGGAGTTCGCCCACAGACTACCATATACGCTTCTAGTATCGGTGCTGGCGCTTCTATTTGCAACTGGAATAGGAATTCCACTGGGAATTGCTTCTGCAATAAAGCAATACAGCCTTTTGGACTACGGCTGCACATTCGTCGTCATGCTGCTCTTCTCCATGCCGGCGTTCTGGTTGGGGACCATGTGCCAGATTCTTTTCTGCCTCACGCTGCACTGGCTTCCCGTTTCTGGAATACGCACATGGAAGTGCTTCATACTGCCACCTATGATCCTTGGAGCCAACACACTTGCATCCATGATAAGGATGAGCCGTACAAGCATGTTGGATGTCATAAAGATGGACTACATAAGGACCGCAAGGGCCAAGGGTGCATCAAACCATGACGTGATCCTCCACCATGCCATAAGAAACAGCCTCATTCCTGTCGTGACCCAGATTGGAATAAGCTTCGCGGGAACGATTGGAGGTGCTGTCGTAACTGAGAACATCTTCGCAATCCCTGGCATTGGAAGCATGCTCATAAACGCAGTCAAGGGAAGGGACGTCCCCGTTGTCATGGGAACCGTCATCTTCATCACAATAATCGTTGGAGTCATAAACCTTGTCGTAGACCTCATCTGCGCCATCGTGGACCCACGTATAGACCTTGCATCGTAAGGAGGCGGCATATGGGTATTTTCAGCAAAAAGAAGAAGAAACCGCTATCCGAATACAGCACTGGAGAGCTCATCCTCTTCAGATTCAAAAAGAACAAGCTCGCCATGATTGGCGTGGCAATGTTCGCTTTCGTCACACTCTTCATCCTCATAGCACCTCTTATCAGGCCATACAGCATGGTCATAAAGCAGGACATAGCGAACAAGCTACAGGGACCAAGTGCGGAGCACGTCTTTGGAACGGACGAGCTTGGAAGGGACCTCCTTGCCAGAATCCTGTACGGTGGAAGGATATCGCTGTTCTGCAGCCTCGCCATCATAGGTATAGCGTTTGTAATAGGCGCAATAATAGGTGGAACGGCAGGCTTCTTTGGGGGAAAGGTGGACACGATCCTCATGAGAGTCGTTGACATGCTCATGAGCGTGCCGTCCGCACTTCTTGCAATGGCCATCATCACGGCCCTTGGAAACGGCGTGTGGAAGCTGGTTCTGGCCCTCTCGATTGGACAGATCCCGCGTTTTGCGAGAATGGTGCGCTCAAGCGTGCTAACCCTTAGGAACATGGAATACGTCGAGGCTGCCAAGTGCTTTGGTGCAAGCTCTCCAAGGATAATCCTCAAGCATATACTGCCAAACGGAATAGGCCCAATCGTCGTATCGGCGACCCTCACGCTTGGTTCCGTAATCCTCAGCATTTCGTCAATGGGATACCTTGGCCTTGGAGTCGCCTCGCCTACACCGGAATGGGGCACGATCATATCAGAGAACAAGGTCAACATCCAGTACTATCCGTACCTTGGAATCATCCCTGGAATATGCATCATGCTCACCGTCATGTCCGTCAACTTCATTGGAGACGGTCTGAGGGACGCATTCGACCCAAAGTCGAAGAACTGACAAGGAGACGACAATGCCAAACGAAATACACAAAGACGACAACCTCCTTGAAATCAAGGACCTACACGTCCAGTACAATACCGATGACGCTGTGGTCTACGCCGTAAACGGTCTCAATCTCTCCCTCAAGAAAGGTGAGAAACTAGGATTGGTAGGCGAGACAGGAGCCGGAAAGACCACCCTTGCACTTTCCATACTGCAGCTGCTTCCAAAGAAGGTTGGTAAAATTGCAAGCGGATCGATCAAATACGACGGCGAAGAGCTTTTGGGAAAGCCTGACAGCTATATGCTGGGCCTCAGAGGACGAAGGATATCAATGATATTCCAGGACCCAATGACGAGCCTCAACCCAACCAAGACGGTTGGCGAACAGGTCTATGAAGTGCTTCATCTCCACTTCCCCAACCTTTCCAAGGAACAGAAGCAGGAGAAGGTGGACAGAATGCTCCAGCTCGTTGGAATCCCCGCTTCCAGAAAGGGAGAATACCCTCACCAGTTCTCTGGTGGAATGAAACAGAGGATCGTCATAGCAATGGCCCTCATTGCAGAGCCTGAACTTCTTCTTGCAGACGAGCCTACTACAGCTTTGGACGTCACCATACAGGCTCAGATACTCGAGCTCATGAGAAGGCTCAAGGACGAGTTCAACTCAGCAGTGGTCCTCATAACCCATGACCTTGGCGTCGTGGCGGAGTTCTGCGACAACGTTTCCGTAATCTACGCCGGCCGCGTTGTGGAGCACGGAACGGTTGAGCAGATCTTCGCAAGCGAAGAGAAGCACCCGTACACCGCAGGTCTCATAAACTGCATTCCAGACCTCACGAAGGACGAAAAGAGGCTCAAGCCAATCCCTGGCCACATGGCAGATCCAAGGCACATCCCTGCAGGCTGCTGCTTTGCAGACCGCTGTCCGCACTGCATGGAGAAGTGCAGGACGACTCCTCCTACAATGCACGAGAAGGATGGACATCTCATCCTGTGCCATCTCTATGACAACACCAACAAGGAGGCCAAATGATGGATAGACCATTGGTAGAAGCCGTGAACCTTTGCAAATACTTCAAGACACCAAAAGGGCAGCTCCATGCCGTTGAGGATGTGAACTTCAAGATATACGAGGGAAAGACTCTTGGTGTCGTAGGGGAATCAGGCTGCGGAAAGTCCACTCTTGGAAGAACTGTACTCAGACTCCATCAGGCCACAAGCGGACAGGTCCTCTACGAAGGCGAAGACATCCTCAAATACTCCAAGCGCGACATGCACAAGGTCCAGAGGAACATGCAGATGATCTTCCAGGATCCATACAGCTCCCTTGATCCAAGGATGTCCATAAGAGCCCTTATCTCAGAACCCCTTGAGGTGCTGAACAAGAAGAACGAGCTCTCATCCGCACAGCTCAAGGAGAAGGTTGACCACATAATGGACATGTGCGGCCTTCCTTCCCACTACTCCAACCTCTACCCGCACGAGCTCGATGGAGGGATGAGACAGAGAGTTGGACTTGCAAGGTCAATGATACTGGATCCAAAGTTCATAGTCTGCGATGAGCCGGTGTCGGCACTTGACGTCTCCATACAGGCGCAGATCCTGAACCTGCTCATGGACCTTCAGGACAGCCACAAGCTAAGCTATATGTTCATAACCCACGACCTTGCAGTCGTGAAGCACATAAGCGACGACATCATGGTCATGTACATGGGTCAGGTGGTCGAGTACACAAGCTCCAGCGAGCTTTTCGCCAACCCAATCCACCCATACACAAAGGCGCTTTTGAACTCGATCCCTACGATTGACCTTTCAAGGCGCAACAGGGAGCGCGTGACGATCTCAGGTGAGGTTTCAAGTCCAATCAATCCGGCTCCTGGATGCCGCTTCGCACCTCGCTGCCCGTATGCAAGCGAAAAGTGCAAGGAAGGGCATTGCCTCAAGGAAGTGAAGCCGGGACACTTCGTATCCTGTACGGAAGGCAATTGACGAAGGCTTTCCAAGGAGGTGAATGATGGCGCATATCCGCTGTGATTTCCGTTCCGAGACGCTGGACATGGGAACTTCCATGACGGTGTTCCTTCCCGAGAGCATTGACTGTTCCAAGGTCAAGGTCGTGTACCTGCTACACGGCCTTGCCGACAACTGCACGGGTTGGGCCCGCTATACGAGCGTTGAACGCTATGCGCGGCGCTACAACGTGGCCGTGGTGATTCCGGAGGTTCAAAGGAGCTTCTACTGCGACATGAAGCTGGGGCTCCCCTACTTCACGTTCGTATCAGAGGAGCTTCCAAAGCTATGCTCCAATATGTTCGGACTATCGCAGGAAAGGAAGCTCAACTACATAATGGGCCTTTCCATGGGAGGCTACGGCTCGCTCAAGAGCGTATTCAACAATCCAGGCCGCTACGAAGGATGCGCCACGTTCTCGGCTGTGACGGACATGGCGGACAGCGTTGCAAACATGCAGGGCCAAAGGGCGCTTGAATACGAAGCCATGTTTGGAGATGGTCGCACCATACCTCATGACTGTGACCTGTTTGCAATGCTTGATGACTTCAAGGATTCGGACCGTCCTGCATTTGAGTTTCCACGCTTCTATATGTCCTGCGGAAGACAGGACGGACTTTTGGAGCAGAACGAAAGGTTTGCAAGGGAACTTGCCTATGCAGGTCTGGACTGCAGATTCGAAAGCTGGAACGGAGTCCACAACTGGAACTTCTGGGACCCAGCGGTCGAAAAGGCCTTCGCCTATTTCTTTGAAGAGAAGAAGGAAAACTGAATTTCAAGAGGAAGTCCACCAATGAGGAACGACCTCTTATGGAGAAACCATATGAACGACACAAAGATAGACCTTAGCAGAATGACGACTGAGACACGGAACCAAGCCTCGCTTGAACTTGACAGGATGACGCCGCTTGAGGTCGTCACCCTCATGAACGACGAGGATGCAAAAGTCCCTCTTGCCATAAAGCCACACCTTGGAGAGATTGCCCAGGCCGTGCAGTGGTGCATAGAATCGCTTGAACAAGGCGGACGCATCATATACATGGGAGCTGGAACAAGCGGAAGGCTTGGGGTTGTGGACGCCTCTGAGTGTCCGCCAACCTTTGGAGTCCCTGCACAGATGGTCGTGGGTCTCATAGCAGGAGGTCCAAGTGCGTTCATAAAGGCCGTTGAAGGTGCGGAGGACAGCAAAGAACTTGGAAAGGACGACCTCAAGGAAATCGGCCTTGGGAAGAAGGATACGGTGGTTGGCCTTGCGGCAAGCGGGAGGACCCCCTATGTGATAGGAGGCCTTGAGTATGCGAACGAGCTTGGATGCAAGACCGTTGCGATATCCTGCAACGAGGGTTGTGCCATAGGAAAGGTGGCCAAACTTGCCATAGAGGTCGTCGTTGGACCTGAGGTGCTTACCGGCTCGACAAGGCTCAAGTCAGGCACGGCGCAGAAGCTTGTGCTCAACATGATATCCACTGCAAGCATGGTGGGCATTGGAAAATGCTACAAGAACCTCATGGTGGATGTGATGCAGTCCAACGAGAAGCTTCATGTAAGGGCGCAGAACATCGTCATGGAGGTCACAGGCGTTTCCAGAGACGAGGCAAAGGCCACTTTGGAGAAGGCCGGTGGAAGCGTGAAGAAAGCGATCGTCATGATAATGGCCGACTGCTCCCGCAAAGAAGCGGAGACAAAGCTTGAAGCCTCAAAAGGCCATGTAAGGGAAGCCTTGAAATGAACAGAACGAACAATGACGGAATTAATTCGAACGACTTGGAGTTCGTCGCTGGCATAGACGGTGGCGGAACGAAAACGAGGGTTCTATGTTGGAACCTCAAGGGGAAGAAGATATCGTCCAAGCAGTTTGGAGCTTTCAATCTGAACAGCATTGGAGAGAAGGCCTTTGAATCGCTTCTTGACAGAATATGCCTCTACATCACCTCTGTTGGAACATGCATGGCTCTTTGCATTGGAGCTGCGGGCATAAGCAACAGGAAGATGGAGAAGCTAATAGCCGTCCACATGAAGCAGTTTGGGATACAGAACTGGAAACTCGTTGGGGACCATGAGATAGCACTGTGCGGAGCTCTGGACGGCAAGGGAGGCATTGGAATCATAGCTGGAACAGGCTCCATTTGCTTTGGAAAGAGCGCAACCGGTTCGTTTGAGCGTGCAGGTGGCTGGGGGCATCTGATTGGTGACGAAGGTAGCGGCTACGGCCTTGGACGGGATGCGCTGGCCGCTGTTGCAAGGGCATACGACGGATACGGAGAGCCTACGCTCATACAAGAGCTGCTGAAGCAGGACATGAACCTGGAATCCAGAGCCGAGATAATCTCCTATGTCTACACCAAAGACAAGAGCGCGGTTGCAGCCATAGCTCCAATCGTTGAAAAGGCCTGCTCGCAGGGAGACAAGATAGCTCAGTGCATAGTAAGGAAGAACGCCTTTTCACTGGTGCAGCTTGTAGAGGCCGTCTCATGCAAACTTGGAGTCGAAAAGGTATGTGTTGCAATGCTTGGAGGTCTTCTTTCCAACAAGACGAACCTAAGGGCTGCTTTCATATCAAAGCTTGGTGAAGTCGATAGGGACAAGATATGCATGGACCCAATCCACGATGCCGCTACAGGGGCCGCAATGATGGCTCTGGAAATGCTCAAATGAACAGTTTGGAAGAAGGTGCAAATATGAATGCAAGCACGACTTTGCCATCCAAGACAAGCCCGTTCAAAAAGCTTGGGGAGATATTCATCCCCCTTCTGCCGGGATTCGTGGTTGCAGGCTTGTGTGCAGGGTTTGCATCACTTCTTTCCCAGTTCATGCCTGATTTTGCAGAACACCCATTCTGGAGCGCAGTCCATACGCTTCTTAGCCTTGTGAACACAGCATTCACCACGTACCTTTCCGCCTGGATAGGGTTCTCTGCCGCCAAATGCTTTGGATGCAGTCAAATATGTGGAGGAATGCTTGGAATGGCGACATGCTTGGACGGTATAGACAAGCTGTCGTCCATAGTGGGGCTTTACAACGAGGCAAACCCTCTTACATCCATACTAAGAACCGGAAGCGGCGGTGTCATGACCGTAATCTTTGGGGTATGGCTTTTGAGCGTCATCGAGGGATTCCTCCACAAAAGGATGAACAGGACTCTTGATGTCGTCGTCACACCGTTCATAGCGTTTCTGGTATGCCTGTTGCCTTGCATATTCGTCTTCATGCCAGTATTTGGATTCATATCCAACCTTCTGTGCAGTGCTTTGGAGTTTCTGACCACAAACGAAAGCCTTGCGGTGAGGCTTGCAAGCGGCTATATATGCGCGGCACTTTTCCTGCCTGCAAACCTCTTTGGTCTGCAGTTTGCATTCATAGCGCTCTATGCCATACAGCTTGAAGCCACGGGGAGCATAACGCTGTACCCTGTCCTTGCAATGGCAGGAGCCAGTCAGGTTGGCGCGGGGCTCTCAGCAATGCTCAAAGCCAAGCGCTATGGAAACGACGATCTAAGGGCCACGGCTGCAGGAGGGATACTTCCAGGTATGATGGGTATTGGATCGGCCCTTCTCTACGGTGTTACGGTACCTCACGCAAAGGTATTCCTTACAACCTGTCTTGGCGCGGGTTTTGGTGGTGCTTTCATAGTAGCTACGAAAGTTGGCTGTGCAGGATGGGGACCGTCAGGTCTATTGGCTTTGCCGCTCATGACAGCGGGTGCGGGATCTCCAGTTGCAAACATGTTGAACTACCTGCTAGGACTTGCCGTTGCATGTGCAGGGGGATTTGTTCTTACAGGCCTGCTCGTTAAAGAGAAAGACCTGCAGAACTGATTGCAATCACAGAATTTACATGTTTAGTAAACAAATTAATTGACACGATTTGCCATGAGCTCTACTATTTCATAAGGGTAAAAGGAGCTTTGGGTTCAAACTGGGTTCCAAGAAGAAGGTGAAGAGATGGAAGAAGCAGTAAAGCAATACTATGAGTCCGTAAAAGGACTTCTCGACAATATAATGAAGGAGCAACAGGAGCCTATTGGAAAGGCGGCTGAACTTGTTGCAGATGCAGTCCAAAGCGGGAACGTCTTCCATGTATTTGGATCAGGTGGACACTCCAACATGGTTGCAACCGAGATGTGCCACAGAGCGGGCAACCTTATTCCCTGCAATGTGATTCTGGATCCAGGCTTGAGCTGCGAGCATGGTGCGACACGTTGGTGCGAGAAGGTGCAGGGCTATGCCCAGAACGTCCTTAGGTACTACAAAGTGAAGAAAGGCGATGTCATGCTTCAGTTCAACGCATACGGAATCAACACATGTTCCATAGACACCGTGCTCGAATGCAAGAGGCTTGGAGTCACAGTGGTTGCAATCACGTCTCCAAAGCTAAGCCATTCCATACCTGATGACTTTGCCGGAAGACACCCAAGCCGTCAGAATCTATGCGACCTTGCAGATGTCGTGATTGACAGCTACACACCGTTTGGAGAGGCCGTCGTAAGCCTTGAAGGCTACAACTTCAAGGTATCACCTACTTCCACGATTGCAAACATCTTCATTGTGGATGCGATAAACGCAAAGGCCTGTGAAATACTGGCAAAGAGGGGCATCAAGCCACCTGTATGGATAAGCGGAAACATTCCAGGCGGAACGGAGTCCAACCAAGCTGGGATGGACAAGTATTTTGGCATACTGCGTCATCTTTGAGCCATCGTCGATTGCAGGGCTCAGGGACATCGGTCTAAAAGAAGAATCCAAGGGGGTTGATATGGCATTGTTGAAGGAATTCGACAAGGACAAACTTGTCGTGAAGGTGTTCGATACAAGAAAGGAGATGGGCGACTGCGCAGGAAAAGAAGCCGCCATCGTGATAAGGGAGCTTCTTTCGTTCAAGGAGGAGATCAACGTCATGTTCGCTGCAGCTCCTTCGCAGAACGAGACATTGGCGGCATTGCTTGAAGCGGACGGCATAGACTGGTCACGCATAAATGCATTCCACATGGATGAATACGTTGGCATTGATCCAAACCACCGCGCAAGTTTCAGGAACTTCCTAAAGAAGGCGATCTTCGACAGAATGCCGTTCAAGAGCGTGAACCTCATCAATGGGAATGCATACGACTGCGAAGAGGAGGCTCTAGGATACTCTCAGCTTCTTGAAAAGCATCCTTTGGATGTATGTCTTCTTGGCATTGGCGAAAACGGCCACATTGCGTTCAACGACCCAAGCGTTGCGGATTTCCATGACCCAAAGGGGGTGAAGATTGTGGAACTTGAAGATGTCTGCCGTATGCAGCAGGTCCATGACGGGTGCTTCGATTCGTTCGACGAAGTTCCAAAGTACGCTTTCACGGTAACGATTCCAGCCCTCCTTAGAGCAAAGCACATGTTCTGCAGCGTACCTGCACCAACCAAAGCCAATGCAGTGTACCATATGCTCAACGATGAGATTGGAGAGAAATGTCCAGCCACAGCGCTCCGCAATCAGCCCGATGCACGCCTGTACCTTGACAAGGATTCGGCGGCAATGATTCTGTAGATTTGTCGAACATGTCCGTACTGGTTCTTGAAAACGACTGCATCAAAGCCTCTCTGAACACGGTTGGAGGTCTTGTAGAGTCTCTTGTATGCAAGCGTACCGGATTTGACCACGCATGGAAGTACGATGCCTCCATTTGGCCAAGGCGCACTGCGCTGTGCTTTCCGTTCTGTGGAAAATGCAAGGATGGCATATACACCTACAATGGCGTCCAATACGGGATTCCAAGCCATGGTTTTGCACGGGAACGGGAGTTTGGGGTCGTACTGCACAGTACGGACCGTCTTGTCCTTCAGGACGACTACGACTCGACCACGCTTGGAATGTACCCGTTCGAATACCGCCTACGGATAGAGTACTCTCTTGAGGGCTTTTCTTTGGTTGTGAAATACCACGTCTCAAACGAAGGCCTCTGCACCATGTACTACTCCATTGGCTCGCACTACGCCTACCAGCTGCCCCGCATCCAGGAGGAATGCTACCTGCACTTTTCCACCCCACAGCACGCAGGATGCCTGGATCTTGCAGACGGCACAATAAAGGCCGATGTCCTTGAAGGTCGTTCTGTCGTACCTCTTGCAGGTTTGATAGAAAGCTCTTCGCTCATTCTGGATTTGAAGGAGCTTGATGCCTCATGGGTAGGCATAGGTGATTTGGAGAAGGTCTTCACGAAGGTGTCCGGCGAAGGTTTCCGGTATTTGCTTGTATGGGCCCCCGTTGGAGGCAAAAACCCATTTGTATGTTTGGAATTCTGGGATGGAATGGCCGACATTGGCACTTCCTCCGGAAAAATAGAGGAAAAGTTCGCTGTCAGGACATTGGAAAGCGGAGAAAGCCGCTCCTATACACAAACAATAGACTTGGAGGAGTTGTTATGTCAGACGAAATAAAAAGATATGCAAAAACAATAGAGGGAATCATTGAAGGAATAGCAAAGGAGGAGCCAACCATAAGAAAGGCCGCAGACATCATAGCCAACGCAATCATTGGAGACCACATGGTCCATATCCTTGGAACCGGCGGACACTCAAACATGGGCGCAGAGGAAGTCCTTTGGAGAGCCGGAGGCCTTGCGGCATGGAACCCCATCCTTGACCCTGGTACGAACCTCATCCATGGTGCAAAGCGCTCCAACATCATTGAAAGGACACCTGGCTATGCCATTGGTGTGCTCGATGCATATAGAGTTGGTTTCAAGCCGGGAGAGGTCATGATAATCGTCAATGCCTATGGCATAAACTCCATGACCATAGACGCCGTCCTTGAATGCAGAAAGCGTGGAGTCACGACCATTGCCGTAACATCCAGCTCCTATTGCGCAAAGGTCCCTGCAGGCGCAAGGTCAAGGCATCCAAGCAACAAGAACCTCTTCGAAGAGGCTGATGTCTACATAGACAACCACCTCCCCTACGGCGATGCCGTCACTGAAGTGGAAGGCTGTGAGGCCACAATGGGCTCGACATCCACATTCTGCAACTGCTTCGTCATGAACTGCATAGAGATGGAGGTTGCAAAGGCCCTTGCCTCCAAAGGTTTCACTCCGCCGGTGTTCAAGAGTGCGAACCTCCCAGGAGGCGATGAGTTCAACAAGGCTCTGGAAGAGAAATATGGCCCGCTTGTTAAGCACCTGCTGTAACGACGACGCGTTTCATCATCTTAGGAGGAACTTGCAAAACTCCTTCATGCGTCCTGGCCATGCCCTGCACGGCTAGAAATCCATGTCCAATCCACACAAAGCATAGTTTTGAAAGTTCCTCTTAGACTTTTTAAGCTAAAAACAAGTGAAAAAGTCTAACAATTAGACTTTTCCACCGAAAAAACCAAGTAAAAGTCTAAGCTTGTATTCAAGATGGACGTTGGAGGATGTTCACAGCCATCCAACGGAGTTTCAGAAGAGGAAGTCGAATCTCTATTTCAAGACCTGACGTATGACCCAAAGCTGAAGACGCTTTGGAATGGCATTTAGCATAAGCAGCAACGGGTTGCGGTTTATACTATAGGCAAATGCGGGGTTTTTCTTTCCAAGGATGTGCAGGACCTTGGATGCAATCCTTTCAGGCGAGACGCTTTTGGCTTCGATACCGTCCACTATACGCTTGAACCTGTCTGCATTGTATGTGTAGAGTTTGGTGTTGGAACAGAAGCGGTCCAGCGCACTTGTCGAAACTCCCAACATGTTCGTGGAGACTGCACCTGCCCGTATGACGGATACCTTTACACCTAGAAGTTGAAGCTCCATTGCAAGGGAATATGCATATTTGTCCAAAGTGCTTTTCGTCACGGCGTATATCCCAGTAAAAGGCAAGGGATCAAGAGGTGCAAGTTCGCTTGTGGTCATGACGATTCGGCTACCTCTTTTCAGAAGCGGTTGGAATGCTTTGTTTACAATGAACGCACCAAAGAAATTCGTCTTGAACGCAGTCTCCAAATTCTCCAAAGATATCTCCACGAGCGAATCCATAACGTATCGGCCTGCAAAATGGACTATTGCAAAAAGCTCATCAGTTGCTTCCCTAACCTTTTCCAAAGCCAATGCTACGCTGGCTTCGTCGGTGACATCGGCCTCGATTGGGATGATGCCCTGCTGTGCTTCGCATGGGACCTTCAAATCCAGTGCAAACACCTTGTAGCCCCGCCTTGCAAGTGCGGCTATGGTGGCGCGGCCCATTCCGCCGTATGCGCCTGTTACGAGGATGTACCGTGATGGATTTTCGTTGGACGTACTCATTGCGGATATTCTATGTGAATATCGTGGCGTTTTCAATTTGGTAGGCCATTGGGTGTCCTTCAAGCACTTCGCGACACACAGCTACGACAACAAGCCATACTTTTTCCCCTCATTGGAAGCTGGAAGGCTCTTCACCAAGACCGATGCTTCAGGGAAGACCCATCTCATGATGCCCCTTTCCATAACCTGCCACCACGCTACAACCGACGGCTGGCATTTAAGTCGTTTTCTGAAGCAGCTGCAGCAGGATGCAGATGGATTCGAGGGATTCATTTGACTGGCATCGTAGGATTTGCACAATCAGACGAAGCAGTATTGGACATCAAATAGTCTGCAGAGACACCTCTAAAAGGACTCGAATTCGCGACCTTTGAATACAGTAGAGGCTGCGACATATGCTCTGCAGCTTCTATTTTGGTTTCCTTGCTTGCAAGAACCTAGAACATCACAAGGAACTTGTCGTCCCACTTCCTGCGAAGGCTTATCGTGGCAGTGAGGTCTGTGTTGTTGTAGACGATGGACCACTGGGTGTTGCTTGTGACATCCTCTGGATTTGGCTCCTGGGCTGCGGACATAAGGGCCTCCCAGGCGGTGTCAACGGTTTCGTTTCCTTTGTTTTCAGCCATGACCTGCATGACGCTGTCGTAGCGTTCCTTTCCATGGCCGTACTGTTCGTTCTTCTGGTTTGGAAGCACCTTGTCGCCGTACATGATGAAGAAGTTCGTCACGGCAGGGGTTGGTGTCACGGTCATTTGCCTTGTGGGGCTGTCGCAGTCGAACTCAACAACTCTGCCATCGCCAGAGGCATCTGTTATGTAGAAGTGGTAGTCGCGACCAGCTGTTGCAAACATATTGTACTTTGCAATGAGGTCCACAGCCTCCTGCGTCGTTGCGGCGTTGTCGAGTACAAGCCTTACGACAAGGGATGTTCCAATCGTCTGCTTGGAATCGTCCATGCCAACCTGGTTGGTAGGCTCGCTGTCAAGCGTTAGGATTGCAATGGAGACACCCTTCTCGTTTATTCCATCAAGACATGCAAAAGGAGCAGCAAGACACACCATCTTCGTGGAGAGGCTCTTTGTAGCATCCTTTATTCCAAGGTTGTCCAAGGCTGCGAAGGCCATTGACTTGTAGCCGTCCTTTGGTTCGCAGCACACAAGCATTGACGATGTATCCAACTTGAAGTCGTAGTTGCGTCCCATGAGGGTCTTGCCTTCTGTGGTCTTCATTGTAAATGCCGTGCAGCCAAAGCTCTTTGCTTCCATGTGTATTGGCAGAAGAGGAAGGACCTCCTTTAGGATTGAGTTTGTGAAGCTTTGGTTGTCAACGATTCCGTTGTCCAGTATCTTCCGAAGGCTGTAGTCATACTTCACGTCCATATGATAGAGGTTGTAGTCGTCGTAGTCTGACAGCTTCTCTATTGTGGACATGGTTTTGAATCTTGTCCTGTATACACAAAGAAACGTGACGGCCGCCACGATTATCATCAAAAGCAGAGCCAGAAGTGCATAGCGCAAGGTCTTTTTCACTGTATTGTTCACAAGTCCCCTCCTACAGGCATTGCATTTGAAATCGCCATCAACATGCAATCGTCATCAACATGCAAATGCCATCAACAGTATAGTATGCCCTATTCCACTTCCTTTTTCCACATGCAAAACATTGAAGGATGGGCCGTTTTTCAATAAAATTTCATTGAAGAATGGACAGTTTCCGCCTTTCTCGGAAATATATAGCCAAAAACTGCTCTATGCTATTATGACCTCTACGCCTCGGCTTTCGAGCTTTTCACGAAGGGCTGGCTCAATGGCATCGGTTATGAAGACATCTATGTCGTCCCAGGATGAGATGAAGGCCATGGCTTTGGTGCCGTATTTGCTGGAGTCCGCAATGAGGCAGACTTTGTCGGACGATTTGGTCATGGCCTGTTTGAGCTCGGCTTCGATGAGGTTGGACGAGAATATGCCAGCGTTGGTGTAGCCCGTGCAACCAAGGAAGAGGATGTCCGCGTAGACCCGTGCGACATCAGATATGGCCATTGGTCCAACCATGCCCATGACGTTTCGCTTGAGGGTGCCCCCCAAAGAAACGACATCCATGGAATCGTCGTTTCTGAAAGAATCCACCAATAGAAGTGAATTCGTCACAAGGGTGAGCTTTCTGCCATGGAGGTACTTTGACAAATGAAGGCTCGTGGAACCGCTGTCAACGAGGATTGTGCCGCCATCAGGGACAAGGAGAGCCGCCGCCTTGGCTATGCGGTCCTTCTCGTCGTCGTATTCGCTTATGGTCTTGGAGATGCTTCGTGAGGGGTTCTGCCTGTCCGGAATCATGGCCCCGCCATGCGTGCGCATGAGAAGGCCTTTCTGCTCAAGGATGTTCAAGTCCGATCTTATCGTGACCTTGGAAACCCCTAGGCTTCTTGAGAACTCCTCAACGGTGACGTAGTCCGATCCCGATAGAAGTCTGATGATTTCGTTCTGCCTTTCGTTCATGGACATAAAACCTCCAACCCTGTCTATTATACCCTATGTCATCGATAATGACAGCTTCAATGATGATAGCATCAATAATGGGCAAAACCCTTCTCTACATATCCGTTGACAATCTCCTTCACTGCGGAGTTGAGCCTTTCGCACTCATCCTTGTCGTTGGATACCACCTCCCAGCGGACCATAGCGTCCTCGCTTCGTGAAATGCGCTGTGCGACCTGGGCCCACTTGGCCTTGGAAAGGTCCGTCATACCATCGATCCTCTCTGGCAGGTTGAAGCGCATGAGCGTTGCATCAAGGTCGCTGCCATCGTCCATACGGTCTATCACGACAGCACCCAGCTCCTTCATCCTCTTCTCCACGTCACCGAGGATCTGCGGCATCTTCTCCGGAGCGGCCTCGCAGTACAAAGGCCATTCCCTCTCCCTATAGACCGATCTCTGAAGCTCCGACGCCCGCCTGTAGGCCTGAGGGTTCTCTAGATAGCACCTTGCGGTAAGAAGGGCGAAGAACATGGTAGACTCCACTGCGGCATAGCCCTTGGCCGGGTCGTCGATGTCGTATGGGAAGTTCATGTAGTAATGGGCGGACTCTTCCTCTGAGGCGAAGTATCCATCGTTGCAGTTGTCCCTGAGCTTTGCCTTTATGAAGGAATGTCCGTTGCGGATTATATGTACGTCCGCACCGGACTTTGCAATCTCGCAAAGGGATATTGGGAGGGCTTTGACATCGGCATAGAAGTGCTTCTTCGTCCCACCGTAGACCTTCATTATCTCAGGTATGATTATGGCCATGTTGAGACCAGGGACTATCTGTTCGCCATTGCTGTCCATAAGGTCAAGCCTATCGCCGTCACCGTCGAAGCAGAACCCTATGTCATAGGAGCCTTCCTTCATAGCGGCCCTTGCAGGGGCTATGGATGATTCAATGATTGGGTTTGGATCGCCTGCCGGGAAGAACCCATTTGGAAGAAGGTGCCTGTATGTGACGTTTGCACCAGCTTTCTGGAATGCAAGTGCCTCCTCTGTTCCAGCCGAACCGTTTAGGAACTCAAACATGACGTTCAACCCCTTTAGGGAACCTTCCTTTACGCCTGCAAGCTTCATTGAATAGTCTATGTAGCCCTCAAGCTCGTTTATGACTGTTACTTTTCCATGATGTACTTTGGCCTCGCCCATATTTGATTCCGAACTTGGCAGAATACTCGCATTGTCTATATACAACTGCTTGATTTTCTCAACTCCGCCGTCTGGTCCGTTGCCATATGCGATAGGAAGCAGCTGAGGAGCCATAAGCTTCATGCCTACATATTCGCCAGGGTTGTGGGAAGCCGTGACCATTATGCCCGCGCTGTCCCTATATTTCATGCAGGTGTAGTAGAACTGACATGTGGATATTGGAAGAGGATTCACAAGGACATCTATCCCTGCAAGGCAGAAAGCATTGACTAGACCTTCCACAAGTTCCGGAACATACAGTCGTGCATCACGACATATCACTATGGAGGTAGCTTTGACGCTGTCCCTGTAGTATATGGTCAATGCGTTGTACAGCCTGTCCTTGAGCTGTGGTGTCAGGTTGTGCTCCTTCGTCCTTATATCGTAGAGCTTGAACATTCCAAGTAGAAGGTCATCCATTTCAAACAGTCTCCTCTTTCATCACTATTGGAAGCTCTGCTTTTGGGTACAGGCTGCGGGCTTCCTCCAATATCGCCTGTTTTGCGGCATCACCCTTTGGAAGGTGGCATAGGACAAGACGCTTTGCGCCAAGTTCAAGTGCAAGCCTTGCTGCATCAATTCCACTGCTATGGTCTGGCTTGCGGACATCGCTGACGGAGTTCGTCTCATGGATGAGCACTTCAGGACCAAAGGCGCACGCTGGAAGCGAATCCTTTGGATTCTCCACAGGTGCTGTGTCGCAGGTATATACGATCTTCTTTGGGTTTTCGAGATTCTCACACGTCGCTTCGCTTACGACCATGCCAACCGAATTTGGAGTGTGGACGGTCTTGAAGAACTCAATGTCCATGTTTCCAACTCTGTTGTGGTCAGCGGTCTCGAACACTATGTCGAAGATGCCTTTCTTGGAACGGATTGCAAAGTTGTCTATGAGCCCGTTCACCATGCTTCTCACGCCATCAGGGCAGATTATCACAAGCGGCTTGGTACGCTTTGAAAGCCACAGCTGATGCAGTAGGCTTGGAAGTGCGTACATGTGGTCTATATGCTCGTGCGTTATCACGACGGCATCTATGTTGGCCTCTACGGCAGCATGGATGTTCACGGAAGCATCCACAAGCAACGATGAAACACCGTCAGAAAACAGGAGAGAGGTGTTTCCACTCCCCTGTTCTTGGACGGATCCATTTGCACCAAGGAAAACGTACTTAAGCATTCTTGGCTGTTGCCTCTTTTCTGTTCTTTAGTACGGACGAAACGACTATGACAACCGCAAGGAGTGTGAATATCCAGCAGATTGGAGACGTTGCAAACCTTTCCATTGTCCCAGCACCAAGTTTTACAGCCTTTCTGAAGTTCTCCTCGAACATCCCTCCAAGGATGAAACCAAGAACTACAGGAGCCAAAGGATAGCCGTTCTTCTTCATTGCATATCCCACAAGCCCCATGAAGAGCGCCGTACCAACGTTGAAGATACCCTTTGGAATCGAGGCACCTGCAAGGGCATAGGAGCCAATGAACGAAAGAATTAGCACGATTGGCATGAGTATGCGCTGGCTTATGAGAAGAACCTTTGGATAAAGGCGGATCCCCGCAAGTTGGAATACACCCATGAACACGTTTGCAAAGAACAATGTGATGAAGATGGAGTACACAAGAGGCATGTTCGTACTGAACAGCTGGAAACCAGGTGTCACCCCGTTTATCATAAGAGCTCCAATTAGGACGGCAGTGGCGCTGTCTCCAGGGATTCCAAGGGAGAGGGCTGGAATGAGGGCCCCTCCCGTAACTGCGTTGTTGGCAACTTCTGGAGCGAATACACCCTCAAGGCATCCCGTACCCGGCTTCTCAAGCTTGCCGTTTGAGGCATCGCATATCTTGGTGGCCGAGTCATGTGCCATGAAGACCGCAATCGATGCTCCAGTTCCGGGGATTGCGCCAATTATCGTACCAATACCCAAGGAAGAAAGTATTATCTGCCACATTGAAAGGACCTTCTTGAATGGAGGGAACACCTTTCCAATGTTGGTCGCCACATCTGTGTTCTGTGGTTTTGACAGGTTTGCAAGCTCTGCAAAGACCTGGCTTACACCGTACAGCCCAATGAGGGTGGATGTCATGTCGAAGCCACCTGCAAGGACAGTCTTCTTGAGAGCATCCGCAAACGGCATCCTACATGCACCGGAGATTGGGTCGGTGCCAAGAAATGCGAACACGAAGCCCAATGCACCCATGAGAAGGCCTTTTAGGATGTCCTTTCCTGAGACCGATGCTATTATGACAAGTCCAACCAATGCCAACGTCGTCTTCTCCGCAGGACCAAAGGCAAGCGTAGCCTTTGCAATCAGTGGGCTGAAGAACACAAGAAGAATCTCAGATCCAATGCCACCTATCATGGAAGCTATGACAGCTCCGCCAAGAGCCTGGCCGGCAAGACCCTTCTTGGTCATGAGCTGACCGTCTGTGACGGTTGCAATGGCGTTTGGGTTGCCTGGAATCCCCAACAGGATTGCAGGAATGGAGGCTCCGCAGACTGCACCGCAGTACACGGAAAGGAGAAGCCCTATTCCTGTAGCCGTATTGGAAATGCTATATGAAATAGGAATGACAAGTGCAATCCCCATCGTTGCAGTAAGACCCGGAAGTGCTCCAAGAATGATTCCTAGTACGGAACCGAATGCACACCAGAGTATCGTAGAAATATTGGCCACCATCTGGAAGCCCTGTGCAAAATCACCCATGGATCAAACCCCCTATTAGTATTTGATAAGACCAGGAGCTAGATTGACCTGGAAGAACTGCTTGAACACGACATACAGGAAAAGCACAGTTGCAAACGTGATGATTCCTGCAACCGCCGGACGGTTGAACCCTTTTCTGTTTAGGAACCTCACAAGCGTAAGTGCAAGCACGACTGTAATTACAACAACAAAAAGGAGGGCGATACATGCACTGCCAGCAGACTTACCAAAGAAAGCTGGAAGTGCTCCTGATCTTCCCATTCTTATGATGGACTTGGAGATAAGCCTCATGAGAGTGTAGAAGCCAACCGTTGCCGCAAGTGTGGATACACCGCCTATGGAAGCCTGGGCTATGCTTCTCCTCTCTCCTATCGTAGTATAGAGATACAGCAGGGTGTAGAGAAGGATGGTCGTCACAAGGATGAATCCAATTGGCTTGAGGAGGGCCACATAGGCAATTGAAAGAACAAGGGTCACAAGAAAGAGGACCAAAGTCTCCTTGTCCATCTTCTTGCCATCTGGACGTTCCTTTATCGTTATGAAAAGGAATCCAAGGAACAGAAAACCGCCCATTATGAGGGGAAGAAGCTTTCCACCTGGGTCGCCACCAACGGTATCGACCTGATACTTGAAATCCTCTGAAAGCGCTATGCTTATGGTATACAGCGCAGACAGAACCGTCATGACAAGAGGAAACAATTTGATTTTCTTCATAGCTCCTGACTCCTGACTCTTTGAAGTGATTACCCCACAGAAGACTCGTTTTCTACACAAACCCTCTGCACAGTATTCGACCGGCTTTTGCACCGGTCGAAAGCCACCCATTTGATGAAACGGCGGCAAGAAGGCATAGGCCGACTGCCACCGTTTGCATAAATCATTTCTTTATTAGACCTGCCGCTTCGAGGGCTGGCTGGAGATCCTGCATGAGCTGTGCATTGTATGCATCCGTGTCTGCAAGAGTCGAGAATGTCTGAAGGTATCCCTTCTCTGCCATGAATGACTGGAAGTCGTCTGAATAGAAAGCCTTCTCCACTACATTGGCAAGCCAGTTCTTTGCCTCGTCTGGAGTTCCTTTTGGAACTGCAAGACCACGGAAGCATCCGTAAGGAATAGTAAGGTCGCCGTAGCCTGCTTCAACGATTGTTGGAACATCAGCGAGGTTCTTGTTAAGTGATCTTGTCTCTCCAAGGAACGCAAGAGGCTTGATGCCGTCTACGATTTCAGTCTGGGAGAAGATACCAACCTGACAGTGTCCACCCATGACCCATGTCTGAAGCTCTGCACCACCGTTTGCAGGTATGACATTGAAGCAGTTGCCGCATGCAACGTTGAGGCCGCAGGCCACGACTGCAGTTGTTCCTGTTGCACCGGCATTGCCAATCGTAACCTGACCAGGGTTTGCCTTTGCATAGTCTATGAGGTCCTGGAGCGTATTCCACTGGGAGTCCGCCTTGACGCCAATGACGAACGGTTCAAGGGTGAGACCTGCTATGAAGTCGAGTCCTGCAGCACCGTCTGTTGCTCCAACGGATGTTCCAACGATCGTGTATGTTCCGTACATGAGCATCTTGTAGCCATCCGGTTCAGAATTGATGACATCGTTCGTACCTGTTCCCGTTGAGTTTCCTGTGATGTTCTCAACGATGAAGTTCTGGCCGGACATCTCCGTCATCTTTGCAGCGAGCTTTCTTGCGAAAGTGTCTGTTCCGCCACCAGCACCCTGTGGGACTATGATTGTTATTGTTCTTTCTGGATCTGGGAACGATGCAGAAGTCTCCTCGAGACCCTGTGCGAAAACAGTTGTCATGGCTACGAGTGCCACCAACATGATGATCAAAGCGCGTTTCACTGTAAACCTCCTAATGCAACATTGAAACCATCGGCCTGCCGAGGCCAAAGGGGGAAACCAAAGACGCATCGTCAGACCATTGTTTGCTATTCTTCGAACATTATAGGGGCACTTTTCGCAAAACGCAACAAAAACTTTTCGTTTTCGCAAGTTTTTAAATGTAAAATTTTCGCAAACGAAGGAAAGGTGGAAACACCTCAAAGGCCAAAGACAAGATTGTATATCCAGGAGGAATCCTCATCCAGCTCAGGATGGAAAGACAATCCATACTGGTTGCCGTACTTCACAGCTACTATGTTGCCATCCACTTTGGAAAGCACTTCCACACCTGTTCCAACCTCCGTAACGTATGGAGCCCTTATGAAAGTCATTGGAACGTCACCAATACCTTTGAAAGGCGCAATGGTGTGGAAACTTCCAAGTTGTCTGCCGTAGGCGTTGCGCCTAACTGTGACAGGCATGGTCCCAAAGCCAACAGCAGTCTGTCCTTCCACGGAGGAAGCCAGCAGAATGAGGCCTGCACAGGTTCCAAGCACAGGTTTTCCTGAATCAATGAAGGCCTTCAGGCCATCATACATGCCAAGTTCACGAATGAGCTTCATTTGGACAGTGCTCTCTCCTCCAGGAAGGATAAGGCCATCAAGAGGAGCGCTGAGGTCTGCGGCGCAACGGAGCTCAACGGCATAGGCCTTCAATGAACGCAGCCTATCCATGTGCTCTATGAAGGCGCCTTGGAGGGCAAGGACACCTATGCGCATTGGGGTTTTGGAAGGAGTCGTCATTTGCCCCTCTCCGCCATGAGAAGGCTTATCTCGTCTTCGTTGATGCCAACCATGGCCTCTCCAAGGTCCTCGGACAGCTGGGCGATCAGAGAAGCGTCCTTGTAGTTGGTGACGGCCTTGACGATTGCATTGGCGCGTTTCTGGGGATTGCCGGACTTGAAGATGCCGGAACCAACGAAGACACCCTCTGCACCAAGCTGCATCATAAGCGCTGCATCGGCAGGGGTCGCCACGCCGCCTGCTGCAAAGTTGACGACTGGAAGCCGGCCATTCTCATGGACGTACTTCACGAGCTCGAACGGCACCTGAAGGACCTTTGCAGCCTCAAAGAGTTCGTCCTCACGCATGGAGACAAGCCTCCTTATCTCTGCGTTCATCATCCTCATGTGACGCACGGCCTGGACGACGTCGCCTGTTCCGGGCTCACCCTTGGTCCTTATCATTGAAGCTCCTTCGTCGATTCTCCTTAAGGCCTCTCCAAGGTCCCTTGCACCGCAGACGAATGGAACCTTGAAGTCCCATTTGTTGATATGGTAGACATCGTCTGCAGGAGAGAGGACTTCGCTTTCATCTATATAGTCTATCTCTATGGCCTCGAGTATCTGGGCCTCGACGAAGTGTCCAATCCTGCACTTTGCCATGACTGGGATTGTCACGGCTTCCTGAATGCCCTTTATCATCTTTGGATCGCTCATCCTGGACACTCCACCAGCGGCCCTTATATCGGCAGGGATGCGCTCCAGTGCCATGACGGCACATGCACCAGCTTCCTGTGCAATGACGGCCTGTTCCGGGGTCGTTACATCCATTATGACACCACCCTTTAGCATTTGGGCAAGGTTCTTGTTGAGTTCGTGTCTTTCAGATTCCCTTGTCATCGTTTCCTCCTAAGCATTTGGAAGCCGCTGGGGACTTCCAAGGCATATGATAGGATAGCTTTCGATTGACCTTATTGAAATAACCAAAAACAACTTTTATAATAAGGTCAGTTTCAAGACCAGAGCCATAGTCAAAGGCTTGGAGGAAGGTCAGGGAAAAAAGAGAGACCCAAAGGAGGTGGTCCATTGCTTACATACGACCTACAGAATATGGAGGGCCCTCTATACGAGGCTTTGTACAATGCCATCAAGACTGACATAATCACGGGCGTTCTAGCGTCGAACGAAAAACTTCCATCCAAACGTCGCATGGCATCCAACAATGGAATAAGCGTCATAACCGTGGAAAGCGCATACGGCCGCCTTCTATCCGAAGGCTACATCCAATCCAAACCCAAAAGCGGTTTCTTCGTGTGCGACATCAAGGGATTGGGACACGGCACCCCCAAGATCGATGTCCTTGAAACACTCAAAAACGATGTTCTGCAATCCAAATATATAGCCGATTTTTCAAACAATCAAACGCCAACGGACCTTTTTCCATTCAATGATTGGTCCAAGGCAACAAAAAGTGTCCTGACAGGGAGACGTAGTGAACTTCTAAAAAACTCCCCGTCCTGTGGCATCATGCCGCTACGGCGTAGCATTGCCGAATACCTCAAGGAATACAGGGGCCTTGACGTAGACGAAAGCACCATAGTCATAGGAGCTGGAAGCGAATTCCTGTATGGTCTCATCGTACAGCTCATTGGAAGGGACGTCGTCTACGGTGTAGAGAATCCAGGATACCGCAAGCAGGAACTGACATACGAAGCCCAAGGAGTACGCATTTCATATTTGGACATAGACGGCAAGGGGGTAGATGCAAAGGAACTTGAAAACAAGGATATCGGGGTTGTCCATATTACACCGTCGCATCAATACCCCACGGGCATAGTGATGCCAATCTCAAGGAGGTACGAACTGCTTGCGTGGGCATCTGAGAAACGGGGCAGATACATAATAGAGGACGACTACGACAGCGAACTGCGTCTTGATGGAAAGCCAATCCCTTCGTTCAAATCCATAGACCGCGAAGGCTGTGTGATCTACCTGAACACGTTTTCAAAGACGTTGTGCTCAACTGTGCGCATAAGCTACATGGTGCTGCCACCAAGGCTCTTGAAGCTTTTCAACGAAAGACTCTCATTCTACTCATGCACGGTCTCCACCTTTGAGCAATACACGCTGCTTGAGTTCATGGAAAGCGGCAGGATTGGGACGCACATCAACAGGCTCAGGACCTATTACAGGAGAAAGCGCGATGCTTTCATAAGGGCATTGAAAGAAAGCCCCCTTGGTGGAAGACTTGAAATCTCAGGTGAAAAGGCAGGGCTGCACTTTCTAATGAAGGTGGAAACCCAAAAGATGGAGGAGGAAGTCCTGGACGAGGCGGAACGTGAAGGCATTGGCCTTTGCTCGCTTTCAAGCTTCTACCATTGTGTTTGCAAAGATCACCCAAAAAGTGCTAATACGTTCGTCATGAACTACGCAACAATTGATTTGGACAGGTTGGACGAAATCTTGGAGAAACTGTGCAAGGCACTCCTTTGATCACTTTGCAGGGGCGCACCTCTTAGGACCACGCCTTGCCACCCACCATTCTCCTCCCTCTTTCAGACCGATGTCCTTGAGGCCTACAATGCCATGCCATTTCAACCATTTTGCCGTTTTTCGTACAAATGGTTGAAAATTTACAACCATTCTTGTTTTTTCGACCATTTTGGTTGAAACTTAGAACATGAAACGACTGCTCGAAGAACTAAAAGCCCTATCAAGACAGCTAGACAAACTAATCTGGTATGTCAAAGACGACACAAGACAGACCTCAAAGTCCTACATAGACGGAACACTAATAGAGAAAAAGGCAAGAGGAAAAATCTCATATTACCGCAACACCGGCATAGATGCACCGCTGCAGTACATAAGCCCATCCAATACAACAGTACTGGCTCCACTTGCACAGAAACGCTATGACAAACAGGTGCTTAAAACGGCAACGGAAAGGAAGCTTCTGGTCGATGGATTCATCAAGGATTTTGAGAAACTCAAGGATCTGGACGACCTGTCCCATATCTACAAGGACCTGCAGCCAGAACTCAAAGCCTTGGTGAAGCCACATCTTGACGACGATGAAGCGTTCGTAAAGCAATGGATGGCCAAGAACGTTGGACACAACACACTGAAGAACAAAACCGGGAACTACACCCAAAAGGGAGAACATGTGAGGTCAAAAAGTGAAATCCTCATAGCCGATAGGCTGTATGCAAAAGGCGTTCCATACCACTACGAACCGGTCTTCGACCCAACTGAGGAACATGCACAGTTGAGTCCTGACTTCCTCATCCTCAATGTAAAAACAAGAAGAAACTACGTATGGGAGCACTTGGGGCGCATGAACGACCAGGACTATAGAGCCGATAACCTGTGGAAGCTCGAGCAGTACGCCAATGCAGGATTCATCCAAGGAGTGAACATGATCGTAACACACGAAAGCTCAAACTACCCTCTAAGCACCAGACTCGTTGACCAGATCATTGAAGCCAATTTCAAATGAAAAGGGCCGGACAAAAGCCCGGCCGAGAATCCTCGAAACATAATTCACTTGACAACAGATGCGAGCCTGTCAACTTTACACTTATTATCGTACTTCGCAGGTATTTGCGATGCAGTGCAAGGAAGAAAGGCACAGACAGTGCTATCTGCACGGCTGCGACTGAATTGACGAAGCAATGCGCACAAAGCCCAAGAAGGGTTGCAAGGCAACAGAGTAAAAAGGTATCATCAAGCAGCAAGACAACTTCAAAAGAGAGGTTTCCAATGGGTATTTTCGTTCTTTCAGTCGGTGGTTCCATAATTGCACCTGACAAGGTCAACAGCACGTTTCTGGCACAGTTCCTTGGAGGAATGAAGAAATACCTGGAGGAGAATCCAGAGAGCAAACTCATCTTCGTATGCGGAGGAGGTGCCCCTGCAAGGGTGTATCAGGAAGCCTACAGGAATGTCATGGGGGACGAAACGAAGGATGCAAATGTTCAGGACTGGATTGGAATAAGGGCAACGCATCTGAACGGAGAACTTGTGAAAGCCATCTTTGGGGAGCTTTGCAAGGATGCACTTGTTATAGACCCAACGTCAAGCAGTATAAAGTTCGAAGGAAGGGTTCTTGTAGCAGGCGGATGGAAGCCAGGATTCTCAACGGACACAGATGCAGTCTACCTTGCGCGCCGTTTTGGGGCAAAGACGGTGATAAACCTCTCCAACATTGCAAAGGTCTATACGGACGACCCAAGAAAGAACCTGGATGCAGTACCAATCGACACTATTTCGTGGGACGATTTCAGGAAAATGGTTGGAGACCAATGGGTTCCAGGCAAGAACGTTCCATTCGATCCAATTGCATCCAAGTTGGCTCAGGAAGCTCAAATAAAGGTCATATGTGCAGACGGACGCAACATAGAGAACACGATTGCGATCCTCAACGAAAAACAGTTCGAAGGCACGACGATAGGCTGAGCAACCTATTCGCCAACAATTACTCCAAAGGAACCTTCCTCTTCAACTCCAAAAACGAAGGCAATGGGTCGGCGAAGCTGTCAGGAAAAGGCTGGTCCTTGGTGAAATCCGGGATCCACAGTATCTCGTTGTCCGACTGTTCCTGAACGAAACCGTCTATTTCGTAGCGGTCCAAGACATCCAGCAAAGAAGAGTATTCGCTCTTTGACATCTTTGGAAATCCAGGGTCGTCAAGGGGCGGCACGAACTGGACCATGAGGGATAGCAGAAAACTATCCTTAAGGTTATCGGCATACCATGAAAGGAATCGCATGGTGGAATCAAGAGTTCCAGGGAAGACGAGATGTCTTACAAGGACCCCTTCAAGGCTTTTTTCCATGTTGGTACGAGGGTGTCGTCTTTTCAAGAAGCGCACCAATGGCATGACGGCGTCACAGTAGCGAGGCAAGCCACAGAAACGGGAGGCGACATCCTTGTCAAGTGTCTTTACGTCAAGAAGATACAGATCAATGAGATTGTCTATCAGGCGCATGGCCCCAACGCTTTCGTAGCCCGATGAGTTCCACACGACAGGAAGCGTAAGCCCTCTACTCTTGGCATCCTTCAACGCAACCACAATCGAGGGTATGTAATGAGTTCCCGTGACGAGGTTTATGGACGCAGCGCCAAAGGCCTGGAGGTCAAGCATCAAGTCTGCAAGCTGCTTCTCCGATACGGCGATCCCTTCGTATGAACGGCAGCGAACGCCATCACGGCCCTCAAACCCATGATCTTCCAGCGCACCGCTTATCTGATAGTTCTGGCAGAACTGACAATGAAGGGGACAGCCGCAGAAGAACACCATGCCTGAGCCGTGTTCACCTGTAATTGGAGGCTCCTCCCCTCTATGAAGACCAACCCATGCAATGCGCATCGTGCTTGTCTGTCCACAACGACCAAGCCTCCCTGAGGCGCGATCCACCCCGCACTCGTTTGGACACAGCCTGCAATTCGAATATTGGTTATAATGCTCCATTTGCATATGCACACCTTGACCCTCATCGCCAAATATATCATGTTTAGTCGCATGAGCATACGGGATTTGTTCAATACTATACACACAAAGCTGCACTTGAGACATGGCATTCCAACGGACACGACGGCGCAGGTCTCCAAGACCGATGTCCCAGAATCCACCTCGTCTCAGGAGGCTCCAAAGCTACAGAAGACAGAGGAGCGCTTCATCCTGTGCATTGATGGCGGAGGAATGAGGGGTGTCATTCCAATGGTACTGCTCCAAAGGATCGAAGATGAAATCAGACGCTGTGGAGGCGAGGACAGCCTTGATTCGTACTTCGACTACATTGCAGGAACCTCAACGGGTGGGCTCATATCGCTTGCCCTTACCTGTCCTACCGCATTCGGCTATAAAGTATGCAAAAACGCACCGCAGGTGCTCTTGGAAGACATCCTTGAGCAGTATATGACCATGGGAAAGACAATCTTTCCAACATCCACGTTCACGGGACTCAGGAAGATAGCATCCACAAAGTATCCGGAATCAGGCATTGAAGCCATGTTGGATGAGTGGTTCGAGGACTCAAGGCTTGGGGAAGCCACGGTACCGACCTTGGTGATGAGCTACGACCTATTCTCAGGATCACCCGTTATGATCAAAAGCTACGAAGACAGGTCGTTCCTGGTAAAGGATGCAGGACGGGCCACAAGCGCCGCTCCTACATACTTCCCTCCTCTGATACGAAACGGAGAAATCCTTGTAGACGGGGGTGTTGCTGCAAACAACCCTTCAATCTATGCATACATAGAAGCAAAGAAACTCTATCCAAACTGTAGCAAGTTCCATGTAATATCGCTCAGCACGGCGGGAAAAATCCACACAATGTCACTGGAGGATACATACGGCCTGCTCAGTTGGGTGGATCAGGTGAACCCTATGTTCTCCACAGCCCAGAAACGCACAACGGACTACGTCCTTGGGAACATGCAGGATGTTGACTACATACGCATAGACGACCCGTTGGAGCTTGGAATAAAGATGGACGACACCAATCCTGACTCAATGAAGGCTATGGTGGAGTTCGCAGGCACTGTGGCTGACAAGCATGCAGATGAGATCCTTGGCATAGCCTCCATGCTGCTTGACGGCAAAGCCAAAACGCAGATCGCAGAAGGGAAACAATAGAATGCATCCAAAACAGGAAGAACTTGAGAACAACCTTTCACTGCTTTGCCAGAACCTGGACAACTACCTTGAAGACGAATACGGTTCAAGGTATAGGATACATCCAAACAGACTCAAGAGGGGCTTGGGCTCGAACCCTCGCTTCGATGGGCTGTTCTCCACTGCAATGGCCTTCACTCTGGGCTACGGCTCCAAAGCAGGCCGCGGATATGTGGTTGAAGTGGACATTAGGACGCTGGACAGAGTCTCTCCAGAGGAAAGGCAGGAGATAAACGATGCAGCGTTCTCGTACATCCAAAGCAACCTCAAGGAGGTGTTCCCTGACAGAGACCTCTCCATCGTCAAGGACGGCAACCTCATGAAGATAGTGGGAGACTTCTCGCTAGGCGAAGCCTATTGAGCCATGCTCGCACCAACGCAGTAATGCACTTAAAGACCTAGAGGGTCAAGCCGCCTATGGCACAGCCAATGATTGGCGAGTCCTCTATTCTCGTAAACACAGCCCTCCTCCCCTTCTGTGCAAGGAATGCATCAAGATACTCCTGCGTGAAGCTTCTGAGATACGCCGTCTTGTAGAAGGTAGTGCCGTCTGCGTTTATGAGCACTGGATGGTCAGGGTCCTTTCCAAAGTTCGTCATGAGCACCGCAGACGCCAAGTTCACGGCAGTGAGCTTTGCGGCACGCGATATGAAGGCCGTAAGAAGTTCGCATAGGGTGTCAGAATCCTCTTCGTCACCCGCAACACACCTGACAAGTATGTTGTCGTCCATTGAGCCACAGTCGTAGCACTGAGCCCCGTTGTCACAAGGATACTCGGAAGGAGAATCCTCGTGCTCAAGGAAGCAGCTAAGGTCCTTGGTTTCAAGAGAGCCTGCGCAGGAGCACATCCCGTTGAACCTTTCACAGAAACCTTCGCTGAACAGCCCTTCCTTCACTGCAGCGGCTATGACATGCCTACCAAGAGGCCCAAGGTACGCACCGCTTATCATCTTCTCGAAATTGTATGACTTGGGATCCACCGTCCCGTCCAGGAACTCACGGTCAATGTCACCAAGACAAATGTCCAGACACCCGGACTCCACGTTGATTATCTGGCTGCCCTGCATACAGTGGCCTTCAGGAAGCTTCTGAATCCTGCAGTTCTGTTCTATGTACGCCGTGTTCGTCCCGGTTCCAAGGATGAAGCCTATGCAGCCGTCGTACTTGCCGTCAGTGTTGTGGGACTGTGCGGCAAGAAGGGTCGTGACAGTGTCGTTGAGGATTATCACCTTCTTTTTGGACACATCGTGCCCTCGGTGTGAAAGCTCTGCCAAGAGGTTCTCCCCCAGCTTCATTCCAATGACCTCAGGAGCCTTTATCTCCTTGCTGAATCCAATTGGAATGCCGTCATGGTCAGGCAATATCTGCGCAGCGTATGAGAAGCAGAAGGCAATCCTGTCGCTTCTGTCCACAAGACGTTCTATCTCACCTGCGAACACCTCGAAGAACTCCTTGGCGCCCACCTCCTTGTCGAATCCAGGCATACGGGTGCGCCTGAAATCGTGCACTACAGGACTAAGCGATGAATCGAACTCTACAAGGCAGGTCCTAAGGTTCGTGCCACCTGCATCTATGACTATTACCGTCTCGCCTGACCTTGGAAGCGCATTTGGCGAGCAGTAGCTTGGAATCATTGGCAGGGAGCTCTTCTGACCCGAAAGGCCCTTCTCCATCTCACGAATGAAATAGTCGCAAAGTCCATCCATGCCAATGCCGTCTGGGTTGAGGCTGTGCCTGTCCAAGAAATCCGCTACCTGAGCCCTCATATCATCCTCCATACAAACCGATGTCCCAAAACGCCGTCACAATTGAAGAAAAAGCTCAAATGACAGGCTACAAGGACATTGGCCTAAAACCTAAATTCTCCATTCACGAATGTGTGGCTGTTTATCGTGTATTCTCCAACGGAGCTGACGACGATGTCTCCTCCATCGTCAACCCCCATTGTGAAGTTGCCTGTGACGTAGAGCGGGCGGGCCATGGCAAATCCGTAGACCCTCATTTCAACCGTCATGTCTATGCTTTGCCCAGTGTTCTGCCTAGTCGTCCAAACCTCCATCACGTCGTCGAACGTGACCCCTTCCGGATAGCTGAACGTAATGGATCCCGACAAGAGGTAGTCCCCATCGCCGTAGCCCCTGGACGCCATGGCCACATACACCGCCGACACCAGAGGATCCTCCATTGCGTTGTTGAGGAAAGACAGGAATGACGACAGGAAGTTTCCACCCTCTGCGGCGGGAGCCAGAGCCTCCACGTATTCCGAGGGGTCCGCAAGAAAGTATGCGACCCTAAGAGGAAGCTTGGATGTCTGTCCAACGGACACCGTGCAGTTTGGAAGCGTTATGCTGGAATCCGTGCAGGATGTGACTATGGATGCAGAGAGACAGTCCATTATGACAGTCAAGGCATCGCCAACCTCCTCCGTTGTAGGAGGCAGCTCTGAATCTGCGGCATAGAGACCCGTGAATGCGAACGAAGCTATCAGAACAAATACAAAACAGCGTCTAACCATTCTCAGTAAACTATAAGCCCCATTCCTCTCTGTTTTCAAGTTTTTTCGTAAGAGATTCGCAAGTCGGTTCGCAAGGTCAGTGTTGGTTCCTTTCAGAATCCAATCATTTCATTCCAAGATAGCGTTTGAGGGAGACGATGTACTCCTTGAGCTTCGCCAACACCTGCTTGTCCCTGGGATCAAGGCTGGTGTCTGCAAGCTTTTCGTCGAGCTTGCGCTCCACGAAATTCACATCGTTTATCTCGTTGCCTGGAGGACAGAGCAGCCTCGTGGAGGCGAAGGACTTCCATTTCTTCAGGTTCTCAGCATCCAAAAGCGTTGGATAGCTGCGGCATACATGGCGCCACAGCATTTGCGGGCAACGGGGGTCTTCGAAGTCCAGGTTGAGCGAAAGCCTCTGCTCAGGTGGTGTACTGCGGATGACCGCGAACAGCCTCTTGTCATGGTCCGTGAAGAACTTGGAGTATATTGCATAGTCAGGATCGTCAGCAGTCTCGTAGGAATCAGAGTCGTTTGCGCGTATCTTCTCAATGAGAAGCGGGCGGTTGAACAGTATGGTGTTGTAGCGCTCCATGCACTCCTGGAAATCGATTCCCAGCCTATTGTATCCACCTTCGTCCAATGCGTTCATTTCAGACAGGAACGGCACCTTGTTGACCGCAACCTTCATTATTCCAGGGGTCCTGTAGATGTCCTCGCTCTTTGCGCACAGAAGTGGCGTCACATCCTGCGAAAGGTCGAAGCACACTATGGTGTTCTCGTTCTTTGCATGAGGGGTGATTGGAACGATAAGGGACGTACAACCCTTTGGATTTGTGAACTGCGCGCAGGTGTGGAGCACCGGCTTTGGAGTCTCCTGGGGATTCAGGTAGTTGCGCACCTCCACTTTGCTTCTGAGCTTGAGGTAGTGCTTGAACAGCCTTGGTTGCTTCTCCTTTATGAGCCTTGCAACGGCAATGGTTGCATTTACATCAACCATTGCATCATGTGCGCCTATCTGCTCTATTCCGTTGGCGGCTGTGAGTTCAGTGAGTTTGAAGACGGGGTTTCCGTTGGCCTTTGGATTCGGCCAACGTATGCCTTGGGGTCTGAGGTCGTGTGAGGCGCGCACAAGGTCTATGATGTCCCATCTTGAGCACCCGTTGCGCCACTCCCTCTCATATGGGTCTATGAAGTTGCGGTAGAAGAGGTTTCGTATGAACTCATCGTCGAACTTTAGGGTGTTGAAGCCGCATACGCATGTATTAGGCACGCTGAAAAGCTCGTTTATCCTTTGGGCGAACTCGCTTTCAGGAATCCCCTTTGCCTTGACCTCCTGTGGAGTGATGCCTGTGACAAGACAGGCCTGTGGGTCAGGGACGTAGTCGGCTGCCAATCTGCAATAGAGTATCACCGGGTCCCCTATTGGGTTGAGGTCCATGTCCGTCCGCTGCCCAGCGAACTGCGCTATTCTGTCATAGAATGGTGAGAGGCCAAAGGTCTCGAGGTCATACCAAAAGAAACTGTCCTGTGTAAACATGCTTTGATTCTATCACAAATCCAGTGCAGATGCACAAGTCTCAAACGGTTTCAACGGAGGATCAAAGCATATTGACGAAAGTAGTGAGCGTAATGGACATAGTGAGGACTGGGTTCCAAAGGCAACAAACTGCAACAAAAACTCATTTTTTCTTTGACATGCGTTCTCCCGTAGCCTACAATTTCGATGTCTTGGCAATACTGCATTGCATCCTAAGCAATAGTGGCATTGGCATTCATAGGGAGATGAAGGTGTGAGTACAAGCTTTTCCGTAAACGATAGTCCTGTTGTTGTGGAATATGACAAAAAACTCATAAGATATCTTAGGGACGACCTTCGTTTGACATCTGTCAAAGATGGTTGCTCGGAGGGCGCATGCGGAACATGCACCATCCTGGTGGATGGCAAGGCCGTAAAGGCCTGCACCCTAATGGTGTCCGACATGGAAGGTAGGTCCATAAGGACCGTAGAGGGACTGACAAAAAGGGAGAAGGACGTTTTCACACAGGCCTTTGGAGAGGCTGGTGCGGTGCAATGCGGGTTCTGCATACCTGGCATGGTGATATGCTCAAAGGCGCTTTTGGACGAGAACCCCGCCCCTACGGAGAAGGAGATAAGGCACGCCCTCAGGAACAACATATGCCGTTGCACGGGCTATGCAAAGATCGCAAAAGCCGTGGAGCTTGCGGCGAAGATGTTCAGAGAGGATGCAGAAAACGACAAGAACAAGGATATCGGCCTTGCAGACGATGGCTTGAAATGTGAAGATGCAGGCATAAAGAAGGACCATAACTGGCGCATAGGCCAGCGCATCCCACGAGTGGATGTCGTGGACAAGGTCACAGGCAGGGGCGTCTATCCAGACGACATCTATGCAGACGACATGCTGCACGTCGTGGCTGTCAGGTCCAGGTACCCGCGTGCAAGGGTTCTTTCCATTGACACCTCGCTCGCAATGGACGCAAACGGTTTATTTGGAATCTTCACGGCGCAGGACATTCCAGGCAACGCAAAGGTTGGCCATATACTCAAGGATTGGGATGCAATGATTCCTGTTGGAGGCATCACGAGATACCTTGGCGATGTGATATGCATAGTTGCAGGAGAGACCTACGATGATGCACGCAAGGCTGCGGAACTGGTGAAGGTCCAGTACGAAGTGCTTCCATTCGTCTCGTCGCCATACGAGGCCATGAAGGAGGATGCTCCAAAGGTCCACGAGGAACGAGAAGGTGGGAACCTCCTTGGACATACGCACGTTGACCGTGGAGACGTAGAGGCTGCATTGGCGAAGTCAAAATATGTGCTGCATGAAAAGTACTCCACCCCTTGGACCGAACATGCGTTCCTTGAGCCAGAGGCGGCTGTGGCCTTCCCAATTGTGGACGATCCAGAAAGCGCCTCATCAAAAGACGATTCCAAGTTCACTGGCAAGGTCACAGGAGTAAAGATCTATTCCACGGACCAGAGCGTCTATGACACAAGACGGGAGACGGCTCCTATGCTGGGACTTCCCCCTGAGAAGGTCGTGGTTGAGAACTGCTATGTTGGCGGTGGCTTTGGAGGCAAGGAGGACGTGACGGTGCAGCACCTGAGCGCACTTGCCGCCATACTGACCAAGCGACCATGCAAGATGAAGCTCACAAGACAGGAAAGCATCCTGGTGCATCCAAAGCGACACCCAATGGACATGGACTTCACTCTTGGATGCGATGAAAACGGCATAATCCAAGGTCTCAAGGCAACCGTAATTGCAGACACCGGTGCATACGCCTCGCTTGGACTTCCAGTCCTGCAAAGGGCGTGTACGCATGCATCGGGACCATACAACTATGAGAACTTCCAGATAGACGGGTACGCCTACTACACCAACAACCCACCTGCGGGTGCGTTCAGAGGCTTTGGCGTCACCCAGACCTGCTTTGCCATAGAATCCATGCTCAACCACGTTGCAGATGAAATTGGCATATCCCACTGGGAGATACGATACCGCAACGCCATAAGGCCAGGCCAGTCGCTTCCAAACGGCCAAATCGTCGACAACGCAACAGGCCTGGTGGAGACGCTTGAAGCAGTCAAGGTCGAGTACGAATCCAACAGGTATGCAGGCATCGCATGCGCCATGAAGAACGCAGGAGTTGGCGTTGGCCTTTTGGATTTTGGCCGTGTTGACCTTGAAATACGTGGAGGCCACGTCGTCATCCACTGCGGCGGCTCCTGCATTGGACAAGGGTTGTGCACCATACTCAAGCAAATCGTATGTGACATCACTGGCCTTCCAGAAGAACTGGTCGTTGAAGAGAAACCCAACACCCTCAAGGCCCCGGACAGCGGCACGACATCAGGCTCAAGGCACACCACCGTCACAGGCGAAGCCGCACGACGGGCCTCCCTACAGCTTAGGGCTGCAATAGACGAGATAGTTGGCAGCAACGCAACCAAGGCCGATGTTCTTGAGAATTCGTCCCTTGGAGGATTCTCCAGTTCTGCTGCAAACTCCATGACACCAGACGATGTCCTTAAAGCACTCGAAGGCCGTGAATTCTATGCAGAATACTTGGCCCAGACGGATCCGTTTGGCAGCGACAAGCCACACCCAAAAAGCCACGTCGCCTACGGCTATGCAACACAGGTTGCAGTGCTTGACGAGAAGACCCACAAGATAGACAGGATAATAGCCGCCCACGATGTAGGACGGGCCATAAACCCAACCAACGTGGAAGGCCAGATTGAAGGTGGCGTCATAATGGGAACCGGCTATGCCCTTAGGGAGAACTACCCACTCAAGGACTGCAAGCCACTTGCAAAGTACGGTTCTCTTGGACTTTTCAGAGCGGATGAAGTTCCTGACATAGTGCCTGTAATCATAGAGAAACCCGGCCTGGACATTGCAAATGGAGGAAAGGGTCTTGGAGAGATCACATCCATTCCAACGGCTCCATGCATAGCAGACGCCTACTACAGGCTCGACGGAATAAAGCGCTTCTCCCTTCCAATAGAGAACACTCCATACAGTTTGGACGAAAGCTCTGCGGTGAAGAGAAAGGTCAAGAGCCTTGCCGTAAACAAGAATGCACGCTGCATAGGATGTCTTGAATGTGTACGTACCTGCTCCAAGATCTTCTTCAAGCAGGAGAAGGCATCCCTTGCGTTCCTTCAGGTACGCGAAAAAAAGGGCGTTGGCAACCAAAGCGGCATACAGGGTCTCATAACAAGGCCTGTAACGTGCATACAGTGCGGACGCTGTGCAGACGCCTGCCCTCAGAAGGCCATAAGCCGCAATCAGTTTGGAGTGTGCGTCGTGGACCTCAAGATGTGCAACGACTGTGGCAAGTGCCGTGAAGCCTGCCCGTTCGGCCTCATGGTTGAAGACCCCGTCATGCACGTCTCCAAGAAGTGCATAGCCTGCGGCCAATGCGCCAAGGCCTGCCCCATGGGAGTCCTTGAGATAGCCACCCCGGAGAGCTAAAGCTGGATCGTGTAGTTTTACCGCTAGGTTTCTTCAGTAAACGAAAAAAACGAAACTGCTGAAGAAAATTCTCTTCCTAAACGCCCCAAATTTATAAAAAAAGAAGAAACGCATCCCGTCCATGATTGAATAGAACATTCGATGTGTCCTGAAATTCGTTTTCTACTTCAAAAAGTGACATCTCCGTCACTTTTTCTATGAAAACATTATTTTATGTGACAATGAGTTATTCGTGTTCTTCAAAAAACTTTCAAAAACCGTGAATGGAAATTGCAGGTTTTTTGGAATTGGTAATATGAAGGGCTCTTGCGAGCCTTCAACGTTACTTTCCAGGAGGTGTTTCCATGGTCAAGAGACACAACGGTTCACAGAGGGTTTTCGGAAGGGCGAACAGAAGGGACATACCCCTTGAGAACGATGCAATGTTCGCGGAGGTCATGCGCCGCAAGGACCTATGCATAGGGCTGCTTGAGACAATATTCGAAGGACGCAGGATAAGGGACATAGTCTACGAGGACGGCCTCTCCCTGGAGGCACAGAAGTACATGGCGTTCAATCCAGGCAACAAGAGCATTCGCCTTGACGTCTACTTCGAGGACGGGGACACCGTATACGACATTGAGATACAGAAGGCGGACAAGGGCAACCTTCCAAGAAGGACAAGGATGTATTCGTCAATGATGGATGCCAACATGCTGGACAAGGGGCTTGAGTACGAACAGCTCAAGGACAGCTATGTGATATTCATATGCATGTTCGACCCCTTCCATGAAGGTCTGACGAGATACACGTTCCGCTCCATATGCGAGGAGGACAAGGACTTGCCGCTCGGCGACGGCCGCTGTATCATGTTCCTGAACACCAAGGGCTCCGTTGGAGACCTGAGCACGAATCTGGATGCGTTCTTCGGATACCTCAACGGAGGGATCGAATCCATAGGTACGGGCAAGGACAGCGGCAACGAGTTCGTGGAGAAGCTGGACGAATGCGTGCTTGACATAAACGGGGACGAGGGCTGGAGGCAGGGCTATATGAAGTACGAACTGAACCTCATTGAGAAATACAAGGAAGGAAAGGCCGAGGGGATTACCGAAGGTCGTGCTGAAGGAATCTCAATTGGCAGAGCCGAGGGTGTTTCGATTGGAGAAGCCAACGCCACAAGCCGCATGGTCAAAAGTTTCAAGGAACAAGGAGTCCCTGTTGATGTCATAGCAAAAGCTGCGAATCTAAGCGTTGAAGAAGTCAATAGAATTCAGTAACTACTAGGAACACAGAATAGGCGGAGGGTTAACCCTACTCCGCCCGTTCTATTGAACAAAATTGCATATACCCGCCAAAAAAAGTTCAATACGATATTGCATTTTGTTGTCTATTTGAACAAACCCTTCAGTCTATTCTTGAGGACTCGTTTCCTCGATTCAATGAACGCTTCAAAATCCTTGATGTCCAGACTCATATTTGGCTCGACAAGCAACTCGTAGTTCTTGAAACCTCTCGATTGAGCCCAATCCGCCAATGGGGCATCGTTCTTCGCAGCGTTCTCGACCGACTCAAGAAGCTGCAGATTCAAAACGCTATTGTAGTTCTGGGGATCCGTGAAGAATTGTGTCTGCTCTGGAGTCAAGTCCAAAGCCGAAAGCCTTGAAGGATCTTCGAATACGACTCTAGGATGCATATGGTCCTGTGCAACAGCCTTTCCATATCCGATGACTTTGTCAGCATACAGAAGCTGAAGGACAAGGCCATGTATGCAGATGGCGTCTCCGAGGATAAGATTTCACAATATGCCGCAATTCCAGTCGAAGAGGTCAAGGCAATCCTCAAAACCTGATGGACGATGAAAAGTACAGGCCCGCTTGAATGCGGGCCTGCGTCTTTTCAAATAAGTTCTTCTGAAGAAAAACTTTCAAAACGGCCTAGATTACCTTGTACTCCTTGAGGAGCTTCTCGACATCGGTATCCTTGACCTTGCCAAGAATCGTCTTGAGGGCGATGCGTTCCAGGAGGTTGGTGTCCATGTCGGTTATCTTCTTGCCGTCGCGGAGTTTGACTGTGGCGTCAAGGAGGGCACGAATATCATAGACGCTACCCCATACCTCGGGCACACCGCGGTCAACGCCAAGAAGCGTGTAGACGGCCTCCATTCCTGTGCGCATTGAGTATTCTGTCGTGAAGATGGTGTCGCGCGGGGTCTCGGCGAACTGACCAAGGAATGCGAAGTTCACGGCTCCCTTTGGCACGACAAGAGGTCTGTCTCCGTATGCACGGGGCATGAAGAAGGCGTCTATGTACGGCATCATGACAGGGACAGTGTTGGCGTGGTTGGTTGCGTAGTCGTCGATCAAGTCGACTGGAACGCCAATGTGGTACAGCCATTCCATGCATATCTCACGGCCTGTGCAGTCGCGCATTGGCTTCTTCACGTAGTCGCCTTCCTTCTCGGAGAAGAGGCCGTAGAGCCATACAAGGACGTGACCCTTTGGCTGCTCGCGGAACTGAGGCTGGCGGTTTATGGTCCAGCTCATGAGCCAAGAGGAGTCCTTGACGGTCACTATGCCGCCTGTGACGACCTTACCGCTCAGTGGGTCGCGCTTGCAGATCTTCTCTATGTATGGAAGGATCTTGCAGTCCAAAGTCTCGATTGTGGCACTCTCCCAGTTGCAAAGGTCAGGACGGCTGCAGAACTTCTCAGGATGTCCAAATGCAGGGTCCTGGGCTGCAATCCTCTTCCACATGTCCCAGCCACCGCCTTCCTTCAGGGCAGTGTTGAACTTCGCTGGCTCGTTCTGGGAGCCCATGCTTGAGTTCTCAACGCATCCGCCGTTGGTTATGAATACAAGGTCGTCCTCTGTGAGGGCTATCTTCTCCTTCTTGCCATTGCGCTCGACCTCGATTGCAGTTGCAACCTTCTTCTGGTCGTCGCCTTCGCCTGTACTGCGGAACTTGACGTTGAGGACCTTCGTCCCAAACTCGAACTTCACATTGGCCTTCTCCAGATACTTGATCATTGGAAGGATCATAGATTCGTACTGGTTGTACTTTGTGAATCTAAGTGCAGTGAAGTCTGGAAGACCTCCAATGTGGTGGATGTAGCGTTGGATGTAGAGCTTCATTTCAAGTGCGCTGTGCCAGTTCTCGAATGCGAACATGGTGCGCCAGTAGAGCCAGAAATTGGAATTGAAGACTTCGTCGTCGAAAACTTCGTCTATCCGCTTATCCTGAAGCTCTTCGTTTGGAGTCATGAAGAGCTTCATGATCTCCATTGCGCCCTTGTCCGACAGGCCAAACTTCTTGTCAGTATGGGCATCCTGACCGCACTTCTCCGTTGCACGGCAAAGCGAATAGTTGGGATCCGCCTTGTTGAGCCAGTAGTACTCATCCAGAACGCTCACGTTTGGTGTCTCTATGGATGGAATGGAGCGGAACAGGTCCCACATGACCTCGAAATGGTTGTCCATCTCACGTCCGCCACGCATCACGTAGCCCACGTCTTCGTATTTGTATCCATCGCAGGCACCTCCAGCGATCTTGTCCTTTTCAAGGATGTGGATGCGCTGTCCATCCATTTGTCCGTCACGCACCAGATAGCACGCAGCTGTGAGTGCGGCAAGTCCGCTTCCTACGATATAGGCACTCTTCCTCTCGACCCCTTCAGGTTTTCTAGGACGTGCGAACGCTTCATAGTTACCACTTGAATAATACATTTTGAACCCTCCTAAGAGTCTTTTTCCAATTGAGGGCTTTCGAAATCCCTCAGATGCACGGAATATATGAAGGATTGATTTGGACGGCTACAGCTTTTTGACTAAGATTTGGTGAGATTGGACGACTTAACCAAATCTTGACCAAGACGGCCTATTTTCATATCATGCAGGCCATGGAAGATTTTAAAACACTTGATGCAATAAAAGCAATGAAAACCAAAAGACATCTTTTTGCAGTTCTATTTGTTATAACGGCAACCCTTCTCTTCACATCCTGCTACAACAGCAATGTGAGTACATTCAATGGAAACCGAGTTGGCAACGATGACCATTTTGCAGTGGACTGCACCATGATGAACTGCAATGAAAAACATAGTATCTTCATGGAAGAGGGTGACGAATTCCAAGTGTCCTTCGATGTAGTGTCAGGTAGAATGGACATAGTGATCCAAGACCCGTCAGGAACGACCGCATACAAAGGCGATGATATCTCCTCTGCGAGGTTCAGAGTCACAGCACAGGAGACGGGAATGTATGAAATAACCCTCAATGCCAAGAAGTTCAAAGGATCGGTCTCGTTTTCAAGGGTTCCGAAATAATCAACAGCAAAAGAGGAACTTTCAAAAGACGTTTCAGGTCTCCTCAATACCCAAAGCGGTTCTCCGCAACCTTCAAAGCGGTTGACGCAGCGTAGGTCTCAACCACAACCTCCCTCGACGACCTATCAATGCCAACGACATACCAGTTGCCCTTGCCTTCCAAGTCGAGTGAGGATTCATATCCATGATATGCAGCAAGATTCATCTCGTAGCAACCGCCGTCCCTACCACCTCCGTAGCTATAGACGACGCCTCCGTTGTGGGTATGTCCTGTAAGGACGAGCGCTACTCCGTTGTCACACAGAATCTTCGAGAACCTTGCCATCTCCGTTGCAGAGCAGTTTCCAAACACCACAAGGCTTTGATCCGGTTTTCTGCCCGTGAACACGTTCTCATGGGCAAGGACGATCTTCACTGGATTTGAGTCATTTTCCAAAGCCTCTTCCAAATAATCCAGCTGAGTGTTTCCAAACAAGCGCTTTGCATTGTCCATCACATACAGGGATACATTTCCAAACCTATAGAGCGCCATTCTTTTTGTGTATATCTCCAAGCCCTCGGAAACAGGAATCGACGACTCCCAGTCCTCCATGGACGACACATGCGTCTCGTGGTTTCCAATCACGCCAATGAATCTGTCTGAGCAATAAGGGGCGAACGTCCTCACAAAACCGTTTGCTGAAGACCTCCCCACATTGGCCTCATCCACGAAATCCCCAAGCGATACCAACGCAGAACAATGTCCTGTTTTGGACTCAAGAAACGTTTTGAACGTGCCATCATAGCGTCGTGTACCATCATCGTTGAATTCCCTTCCAATGTGTACATCAGTGACGACAACGAAACTTGGATTGACACCGGCCTCATCACAGGCAAAATCATAGGCATTCTCCATGAAAGGATTGCCATCCACCCCTCTGAAAAGGTCGCCGTCGAAGTCGCACGAAACGGCAGCGACAAGGAACATTGCAAAAAAAGGCACAACCACAAAACGTCTCATCTCCGCCCCTCAGTCCTGTACTGGCACGAGAGCCGTATTCCAAAGGCCGATACCATTGTACGTGTGTCGGTAAGGAACTCGGCATATTTCACGAAGGCCTCCCCACCTATCCAGTAGGGCCCATAGACCTTTGCGGCAAACGAACCTCCAACGGCTGGAACAGCCTTCCACTCCCTGCAATATGGCGAAACGAAGCTCATGTAGGCGTTGGCTTCGAAGTTCTGTGAAGAGGCTTCTATAACGGCCTTTGCAAGTGGCGTTATGGAGAACAGGACATCCCCAAAAAACGGGCCGTATGCCGCTGCAATTTGAACTCCAAGAGATATGCAAAACCCAAGCATTCCTTTTGAATACTGCATTCCAAGCATGTATCCAAGACCGCTCCAGCCACAGAGTCCGTATGAATACGATGTGTTTGCAAAGATGCTGTGGAAAAGAAGGCTGGTTCCAGCTGGATTGTAGAGCACAGAGAAATCGGCCTTACACCCTCCATGTTCGACTATGTCAAACGACCATGGCCCTTCCTTGTATGAGACGCCTTCCACGAGCCGTTGCTGGAATTCCATGTTGGGTGAATATGAAAGCGAAAAACCAAACGTGCGGGCATAGACGAATCCAAGCGCCAAAACCAAGACAATTTGAACAGCAAATCCCCTTTTCACAACCCCTCCTGATGCGACAAGCGCACACTAGGGATTATACACCTTTGCAGAAAGCTTGAGAATCATAATGCACAAAAACAGGAAAGCCAAAAGGAACTCGTTTTCAGAGGAACTTTCAAAACTATGCTTTGTGTGGATTGGACATGGATTGCCGAGATGGAAGCCGTCTGAAGCAACTGAGATAATACTTTGTGTATTATGAAGTCGCTGAAGTCGTGGTTCCAGCCGTGCAGGGCATGGCCAGGACGCATGAAGGAGTTTTGAAAGTTCCTCTTCAAATCACGTAGTCGAATCCACTTGAGCCGTCGCGTATCAAATCAGTCAAGGTAACGCTGTCCAAGTAGTCGTTTATGACCTTGTCCAGACCCTTCCAAAAAGTGAGGGTCCTGCACTCATGGGCCCTTGGACAGTCGCTGCTCTGCAATTCAAGGCATGAAACTGGAGCCAAGGAGTCCTCCGTGACCCTAAGGATGCTGCCTGCAGTATACTGCTCAGTTGCCTTTGTAAGCTTGTAGCCACCACCCTTGCCCCTAAGGCCTGTAAGAAAATGGGCTTTGACCAACAGCTTTATTATGCTTTCCAGATACTTTTCAGAGATTCCCTGTCTTTCTGCAATCGCATTCAATGGGACGAAGCCGCTGTTCTGGTGCTCTGCCAAGTCAATCATGACCCTAAGTGCATAGCGGCCTTTCGTTGAAATGAGCATAATCACCTCCAGTCTGTAGTATCACGCTGCAATATAAATCCGATTGCAAATCACGAACGATTATAAGCCAGATTGGAAAAAAGCAAAACCGTCTGTTGGCAAATGTATGGTTGACAAAGGAAATAGGGATTGGCATAATCCAAGTAAAATCCATATAAACCTACCATAGAAGTGGGTTTATAAAGCAAATCGCAGGAGGAATCCAATATGAGTAGGGTTTTCAAATCGGCAGATCAACTGATTGGAGGGACACCTCTCCTTGAGCTGACGAATATCGAAAAAGAAGAGGGCCTCGAAGCGAGAATCCTTGCAAAGCTTGAGTACTTCAACCCAGCTGGAAGCGTCAAAGACCGCATTGCAAAGGCCATGATAGATGATGCAGAGAAAAGAGGCCTATTGAAGGCGAATTCCGTCATAATCGAGCCCACATCCGGCAATACAGGCATTGGGTTGGCTTCTGTCGCAGCAGCACGTGGATATAGAATCATCATAGTCATGCCTGAGACGATGAGCATTGAAAGACGTAAGCTAATGAAGGCCTACGGAGCTGATCTTGTGCTCACTGAAGGTTCAAAAGGCATGAAGGGAGCCATAGAAAAGGCAAATGAACTTGCCAAGGAGATTTCCAACAGCTTCATACCAGGCCAATTCGTCAACCCTGCAAACCCTGCGGTACACAAGGAAACGACAGGTCCTGAGATTTGGAACGATACGGACGGCAAAGTGGATATCTTCGTAGCTGGAGTTGGTACAGGCGGAACCATCACAGGTACAGGCGAATACCTGAAAAGCCAGAATCCAAACGTGAAGGTAGTCGCTGTAGAACCGGCTTCGTCACCAGTGCTGAGCAAAGGCACTGCAGGCAGCCATAAGATCCAAGGCATTGGTGCTGGATTCGTTCCTGACGTTCTGGATACGAAAGTCTACGATGAAGTCATTGCAGTCGAAAACGACGATGCGTTCAAAACCGGAAGGCTCATTGGCAGGAAGGAAGGTGTCTTGGTGGGAATCTCTTCAGGTGCTGCTGTATGGGCGGCCATCCAGCTTGCAAAGAGACCTGAGAACAAAGGAAAGACCATTGTAGTCCTTTTGCCGGACACTGGAGACCGATACCTCTCAACGCCTTTGTTCGAGGACTGAAGTCCTGGAACGACAACGGGATCAAGAGAAGCCTTGGGGAGGCTCCTATTTGAGAGCCTTCCCATCGCTGAAAGCATTGCCTACCCTGCGGCCCAATACGAGATAGCCGTTGTTGACGGGATCGAATGCAATTGGCTGGAGCTTTTCAGGATCCACCTTGCCATCCTCACCAAGAACGCTTTCATCCGCACTTACGTTGACGATGTCCCCAACGATTATTCCATCCTCGTTTATGTGGTTGAGGGTGCACTCCAAGGCCATTGGAAGCTCGTTTATGATAGGTGCATCAACGAACCGGCTGCGTTCTGTCGTAAAGCCTGCCTTCTCCATCTTGTCAGGCGTATTGTTGCCCGATGCAAGCCCCACATAGTCGCACGCAGCCACATGGGACGCCGTTGCAAAGCTTACGGTGAACGCCTTTCTAAGATTGATGTTCTTCGCTGTCTTGTGCGTGGCGCTCAGGCACAGCATAACCTGGTTGGTATCGTAGATTCCGCCCCACGCAGCGTTCATTGCGTTTGGCTTTCCATTCTCGTCATACGTTCCAATTATGAGCACTGGAAGCGGATACATCCATGTGTTCTTTCCAAAATCCTTTCTCATATACAGCTCCTATTCAGTATTCAGGTGTACGGCACCGTTCGCCCTGACGCAGTCAATGGCCGCAAATTCCTAGAGGAACCACCAGGACATGGCGACGGCGGCGATAGCCAATCCAAAGCATACCAGCACCACGCATATGCAATTGAGCACCAAACCCACGACAGAGCACACGAAACCTGCCGTGCGCTTGCCATTGGTACACCCTAGGACGCTCGACTTGTGAGCCATCACAAGACCGATGATTGCGAGCACAATCCCCGCTATTGCACCAATTACGGTGAATCCTGCAACCACACAGGCCAGTGAAATGATTCCAAGGACCAATGCTGTGACAGCCTGGCTTTCGCCATTGTTGATTGGGGCGGTCGCCACTGGCGTCTGCACCTGAGAAGTCTGCTCTATTGTGTTTTCTTTGTATTCATCTGACATTTTCTCACCTCCAAATGAGTGTTTATATCCTTAATATAATGAAAGTTCGACACAAGTCAAACTCTGTCTCTTGCCTTGTCGTATCTACCGAACTTGCAGCAGATGCTCCGTGCCTCTGTAGCGCTTAGCCCTAGGAGACTGTCCATTTCTTCGGCGGCGTTGAAGTAGGAGAAGCAGCGTGTATGATGGACCACAATGTAATCGGCCTGACGTATGAGTCCACTTGCCTTGCGGCAGAAGGCCCTCACTGGAGCACAAAGCGCGAACACCCATATTGGGGTGCAGATTGTAACGTGGTCGTAGGAGCGTAGGTCTATGTCGTTAAAGGATTCGATTGGCATGTCCCAACGATGCATTCCAAAACGGCCGCACCACCAGAAACCAAGCGTGCCGGATGTCAGTTCTGTGGACCTTATCTCATAGATTGCAGCTCCGGTTCTGTTGGCCTCTTCGTATGCGACCTTCCTTACATAGCCCATACGGGAGAAATAGACCACAAGCCGCTTGGGATTGCGTCCCACGTTTGGGTATTCGCCTTCATCGAAATGGAAATGTTCCTGCGTATAGAAGACCCAGGCGGCATAGCCGGTAAGCGCCTGAGCAAGACCAAAGACAAAGAATGATGTGGACATGAAATTGAATGGGAAGATGTAGAACTGGATGCATATCCAAAGCATGAGCGTTATTCCAAAGATGCCGCCACATATGGTCCCCGCCTTCTTCTTTTTGATAAGTAGCACAGCGGCGGTGAGGTTCGTGATGCCGTTGACCATCAAAAGGGCGATTCCTGGAAAAAGGAAATCCTGAAAGAGTACGCTGGCAAACGGTAGAACCTGGAAGTATGGAAGCAGCGCATCCATACCCATGTAACCTCCTGTAGTGTCAACAAACATTCCTATAGCACCTGCAACGGCCCCTATTCCAACGAACATGGTCCAGAAAAGAAGAAATCTTCTAGCTGCTTCATAACGAGAATGGGTTATATCGTGTTTCATTCCTACCTCTTGCCTCTTGTTGAATCTTAGCAAATTGGATTGAAATCAAATGATTTCAGAGGACGCTAGAATATTCCCATTTGCTTTTTATGTCAACGATGACAACAAACTTGGTAGCAAGTCTGTCGATTTCAACCATTTTTCCGTTTTTTGCATCTTTGGTTGAAAATTTTCAACCATTTTGTCATTTTTTCGACTTTTGGTTGAAAACGCCATTTCAAGACGACACAGTGCCCCTAAAGACCAAGAAAGAAAAAGGAACCGGCTTCTCCATTTCTGAAGTCCTCAGTTCCCTTCCCGGACCCGCTGTCTAACAGACATTGGAATCCACTCTTTTCTTTGTATAACGAGCGACTGAATTATAGCATGTTTTCCTTCAAAGTGAAGAGGAAATCTCAAAAACCAAATGATGTCGGCCGTGAATGAAAGTCTTCTGTTATTTGTATTACATTTATAGGAGGATTTTATAATGCAAATGGAATCGAATACCACACGGATAAGACGAACCGCAAAGACTCTGTTTGGAATAACCATGGTCAAACCTTTCCAGATGCTGGTCATGGAGCGGATATTGGAGCAGGACCAAGGAGCATTCGTAAGGCACCAGCTTGTGATACTACCTACGGGGACAGGCAAATCATTGTGCTTCCTCGTCCCAGCAGTGCTCTGCAAAGGTCTTACGATAATCGTCTATCCCCTGCTGGCCCTCATGAACGACCAAATGGCAAAGCTGAAGAAGGCTGGAATCGAGTGTATAGCGCTAAGAGGAGGACAGACGAAACAGCAGCGCAGGCAGCTTTGGGCAAAGCTCGATGCCAAAGCAAAAGGTCTAGGAGGCACAGAAGAAAAGTCAACGAGAATCATAATGACCACACCGGAAACCTTGCTTAGACCGGAAGTAATGACCAAACTAAAAAAATACAGGACAAGTCTTCTTGTCATTGACGAAGCGCATGTCATTTCACAATGGGGAAAGAATTTCAGACCTAAATATTCACAGTTGAAGAAAGCCGTCTTCGAACTCATGCCAAAACAGGTCCTTGCTTTCACAGCCACAGCATCAAAGGAAACCATTGGCTTCATTGCACAACACCTCTTCCCTTCCAAGCCTCTAGTTGTGAGAGGGGACGCAGACAGAGAGAACATCGTCTATGCCGTGTATAGGTGTCTGGACAAAAGGCAGGCGGTGGCGGACATACTTGAAAAGTGCGAACGTCCGGCGCTTGTATTCTGCAGGACAAGGCACGAGACACAGCAGATATGCTTTGAAAGTGCAAGGGACCTTGCTGCAAGAAGACTTGCAAGCAACAACGGGAAGCCTAAAACGCACATGCCAGAGACTAACAGAACCTTTCCAATCCGGTACTACCACGCAGGCCTATCCAAAAACGAACGTGAAGGATTGGAGAAATGGTTCTCCAATACGAAGGACGGGGTCCTTGTAACTACATGCGCCTTTGGCATGGGAGTAGACGTCAAATCGATTAGGACGGTTGTCCACTACAACCTACCAAAGACGGTTGAGGAGTACCTTCAGGAATCGGGAAGAGCAGGACGAGATGGTAAGCTTTCAATGGCCTGGATCGTAAATGAACCATGGAAAAAAAACCAGGATGAAGGAAAGGAGCCATTGACATCGAACTCATTGACATCGGTCTTCAATGGGAGCGAGTGCAGACGGCGTGGGCTGTTGCGCGCCATGGGAGAGGAAAAGGACGAATGCTCGGGCTGCGACGTGTGTCTTGGAATGGAGATGAAGAGCACCAAGGATGAAGCCGTCCTTAAGGTGTTTACAAAGATGTTCCCTTTCAGGTACTCGATTGAGAAGGCGGCATATCTCCTTACAGGAAACAGGGATGCATCAGTTGTGGGCCAAGCGGACATGTGCAACCCGTTCTTTGGGGCGATGCATAGCTGGAACTGTGCCAGGCTCAAGGAGGCAATCAAGGGGATTTGCACCAACGGAAACGAAATGGGGATGGGAAGCGTTCAATTCTTCAACAAAGGGAAATTGCTGTACCGCAACGATATTTCCTTGTATAATTTCATTGCACTTGTTCTCAGGAGGATCAACGATGGATATCTTTGGATTGCAGAAGCTGCAAGGTCTGTACGGAAGATCATTGGATTCAAAAGAAGCGGGGAAAAAAAGCAAGAGACTTGAAGACCTTGAAAGGAAACACGTTGAACTTTTCGGAGCCACATCACAGGCGTTGTTCTCCACATCTGGCAGAACAGAACTTGGAGGCAACCACACGGACCACAACAACGGGAAGGTAATCGCAGGGTCGATAGACCTGGATACGATAGCAGCCGTCCACGAGACAATGGACTACAACGTCACAATCCTAAGCGAAGGCTATCCTGCTGTGAATGTGGACATCTCGGATTTGAACGTGCATGAAGAGGAACAAGGCACCACACAGTCACTCGTAAGAGGCATTGCAGCAGCGATTGTAAAGCGAGGAGGATACCTTGGAGGCTTTGAGGCCAACACGGACTCGAACATATTCAAGGGTTCAGGACTCAGCAGCTCAGCGGCTATAGAAGTCCTCATTGGAACCATCTTCAACTCGCTCTTCAACGACGACCGTTTCTCAACCACAGAGCTTGCAATCATGGGACAGGAGGCGGAAAACTCATATTTTGGCAAACCATGCGGTCTCATGGACCAGATAGCCTGCGCAAACGGAGGTGTTGTGGGAATCGATTTCAAAGATCCCTTGCACCCTGTGATATCACCCATATCAATAGACTTCTCGGAATACGGATACGACTATGTTGTAGTCAACACAGGTGGCAGCCATGCAGACCTCACCTGCGACTACTCCTCAATCCCGCTTGAAATGAAAACCGTGGCGAAATGGTTTGGGAAAACCGCCCTACGAGAGGTGTCACCACAAGACTTCTTCAACTCCATTTCATCCATACGCAGAGACCTCTCCAATGACCGAGCCATACTTAGGGCCTATCACTTCTTCCGTGAGAACGATTGCGTGGACGGTATGCTCAAAGCCTTGTCCGAAAAGGACTTCGCTGGCTATTTGAATCTCGTAATGGAAAGCGGTCAATCATCGTTCGAATTCCTACAGAACATATACAGCCCAAACTGCAGCACGGAACAAGGGATCGCCCTCGCCTACGCAATGGCCCAATCATTCCTAGGACACGAAGGGGCCTACCGCATCCAGGGAGGCGGATTCGCAGGCACTATAGAGGCCTACACCCCGCATTGCAAGACCGATGCCTTTGAATCCCACATGTCAAAGGTCTTTGGCGAAGGCTGTTGCACAAGGATGTCGATACGAAGCCTCCCAACCATGAGGATAAAGTAGCTCTTGCAGGGTCCGTTTTGAAAATTTCTACAGACATTACAAGCTCCACACTTGCCACAAATGCCACAGCCACTACAGATTGCCCACAAACTTCAACAGGCTAAAGTGGCTGGAAACCCAAGAGCATGGGATTTGAAAACAAAAAGACCCCCATCATGGGAGTCCTTTCATTGCGCACAAGCGCAACCACAACTTCTAGGTCTTAAGCTACAAAAGCCGTTTGCTCAGCTATCATACAACCTTCTGGACCTTTCCAGCTCTAAGGCAGCGAGCACAGACCTTGATTGTCCTTGGAGTTCCGTCAACCATTGTCTTGACTGAGATAAGGTTTGGCTTGAAGACTCTCTTGGTTGTGACACCAATATGCTGACCGACACCGCCCTTCTTCTTTGGCTGTCCCTTTCTTGTAACGCTGTTACCAGCTATAGTACCTTTTCCACAAATCTCACATCTACGTGCCATAATATATCCACCTTAAATAAGCGTCTTTTTAGCGTCTTTGCAGAGCAACATACTGAACTTATCAAATTATCGAAAAGATGTAAAGTCCTTTGCTTGGTTATAACTACACAAAGAGGACAAGGGGCAATTGGAGCACTGCGGCTTGGATGCATGGCACACATCCCTACCATGGCTGTTGGCCGTCATTGAGAACCTGGACCATCTATTCTGTGGCAGGTTGTCAGCCACTACTCGCTCAATCTTCACGGGATCTCTTGAAGGCAATCCCAACAGTCTTGAAACGACTCTGGAGAAATGGGTGTCCACCACAATCCCAGGGAGGCCCAGCACATTGGATCGCAAGCAGTTGGCTGTCTTTCTACCAACCCCAGGAAGGGAAACCAAATCCTCCATGGAAGAAGGCACAGCTCCCCCGTATTCCTCGCAAAGGGCCTTTGAGCAGTCTATGATATGCCTGGCTTTCGAATTGAAGAATCCGGTGCTGTGGATTATGGACTTGACGTCTTCTATGTCCGCTGCGGCAAGTGAAGAGGCATTGGGGTACGAAGAGAACAGTACGGGCGCAACCCTGTTGACGGTCTCGTCCGTAGTCTGTGCGCTAAGAATCACGGAAATGAGGAACTGAAACGGGTCTCGTTCATCCAGAAAACGAATGTCCTTTGGGTACCTCGAATCAAGGATATCGTAGGCTTCGCTTAGCAAAGAATCGTATTGCGACATAAATCAACACTACCCTTCTTGACGCAATGCAGTCAATTGCATATACTCAACAAACGTTCCGGGGCGTTGCCTAGCGGCTATGGCGCCTGCTTTGGGAGCAGGATATCGGAGGTTCGAGTCCTCTCGCCCCGAAAGAAAAACCTACAGTGCAAGCTGTGGGTTTTTGTTTTATGGGGCGAATCAGAGGCTCGACCCGAGCGATAGACAAACGCTCCGGCAGGATTGCGTTTGCAGCGAGGCGGTCCGCAGGTGTCCTACCCGGGACACCGCAAGGACGAGTCCTCTCGCCCCGAAAGAAAAAACCTACAGCGAAGGCTGTGGGTTTTTGTTTTATATGGCGAATCAGAGGCTCGACCCGAGCGATAGCCAAACGCTCATCACCCTACCTCAATGACTTTGTTCAACAACTTCTATATAGAAACTCACAGGCCTGAAGCCGTCGTTGCAGGAAACCATGGCGGAGTGAGGGTTCTTCATCCAGCCATCGAAGAAGTTTCCTCCACCGTTTGCCAGTGCAAACACATATGGATACAGGTTCTGCCATGCACTTTCACAGAAGCCTGACGGCATCTTGGCATCATGGGATACGAACCTCATTCCTTCCTTCATGCAGCAGGAACCATCAAAACCAGGGTTCTCGTACAGCGAAGACAAGTCGTCGAAAGAAGAGACCTTTGCAACGGTTATCAAGCAGTCCTTCATGAAGGCAAACCAAGGGCGCTTTTCACCCCATCCATGGCTGCGACAAGTCTGTCGCACCAAAGGTCGAAATCCGGGTCTTCACGTTGGAGCTCAGGAGATGAGACTACATTGTGTATGGTACGGGAAAAACCCTCCTCCAACGATATGGAAGCATGGAACGAAGGAACGAGCGCCTTCACCTTTGAGTTGTCGAACACGACGCTGTTGGCCTTGTCTCCAAGGAGATTTCCCGTCATATCGTAGCCGTTCACAGGGCCAAAGGCCGCAACGATGGAGGAAGGCACATAGCAAGGGACGAACCTGACTTCACGATCATATTCATGCGATAGACACAAAGCTATCGTTTCGTAGATGCGGTTCCATGTGTTGGATTCATCGGATGTGATGTGAAATGCCTGACCAATGGCAGAAGGATTGCCAAGAAGTCCAACGAAGGCCTTTGCAAAGTCACGGCTGTCAGTCATGGTCCACAAGGATGAGCCATCGCCATGGACTATCACAGGCTTGCCTTCCAGCATGCGTTTCAGCACCTGCCAGCTGCCTTTGGCTCCATGGATTCCAACGGGAACGGAGCGTTCGCAGTACGTGTGGCTGGGTCTAACGATGGTCACAGGGAAGCCTTCCTCCCTGAAAAGGCGCATGAGGTACTCCTCACAGGCTATCTTGTTGCGGGAATACTCCCAATAAGGATTCTCAAGAGGAGTCTCCTCCGTAATGAGCCAGGTCCTAGGGGGCTTCTGGTATGCAGAGGCGGAGCTTATGTAGACGAACTGTCCAACACGCCCCTTCAAGATACGGCATACGGACTCAAGGTCAGATGGCACGAACCCAATGAAGTCACAGACCACGTCGAAGGACTGACCGTCAAGACACTTCTCCACGGACGAAGGATCATGGATGTCCGCCGTAAGCTGATGCACTCCAGATGGAAGGTTCTCAAGTCTGTTCCCTCTATTGAGTACGTAGACCTCCCATTTGGGAAGTTCAGACATATGCTCGACGATTGCAGAGCTTATCGTCCCAGTGCCACCAATGAAAAGGACCTTGACAGACAAAACTAATCCTCCTTGCCGTCCTTCATGCGGTAGCCTACTCCAAGCTCGTTTATGATATAGCTGTCATCGCCGGGATCGAAACCGCACTTACGTCTTATATTTGCCATATTGACCTGGATCTTCTTGACGTTTCCAGAATCGTTGACACCCCAAATGTAACGGACAATGGAGGAGTAAGTCAAAACCTTTCCAGCATATTCGGAAAGAAGGGCAAGTATGTTGTATTCAGTCTGTGTAAGCTTCACGTCTTCACCGGCCATGGTCACAAGCCTCTTGTCGTAGTCTATAACAAGGTCCTTGAGGACGAATCTGCCTCCAGGCACGGAGCAGGAGGAGGCACAGTGCCGTGACGTTCTCAACAAAGCCCTCACCCTCGCAAGGAATTCATCTATGCCAAAAGGCTTGGTAACATAGTCGTTGGCTCCACGATCCAAGGCAGAGACCTTGTCAGACTCATGGGTACGGGCGGAAAGAACCAGAATTGGCACTGTGGAGCTCTCCCTTACATGCTTGATGATTTCAAGCCCATCCATGTCAGGAAGGCCCAGATCCAAAACGATCAAGTCAGGGTTGTGAGAAGAGGCCATCCTTTCGCCCGTTACACCATTGGTAGCTGTTATCACCTGATAGTTTGACGTGGAAAGTACAGTCTCCACAAACCTTATGATCGTGGCATCGTCCTCGATTATCAGAACCTTGTATTTGTTGTTACTCATCATCAACCTCCTTGTCCAGAGTGAAGCTGAACACAGCACCCTTCTTCGCTCCGTTTCTTGCAACCATTGTTCCACCGTGTGCCTTTATTATGGAATAGCAAACGGAAAGCCCTATGCCCATGTTGCTTCTCTTGCTGTCAGCCGTACCAACATTCGAAGTCCATGAACCATTGAAAAGGGAACCCAACCTATCGGCAGGAATGCCGCATCCGTCATCGCTTATTTCAAACACAACTCGTTTTCCCTTCTCCTTAACAACCAGTTTGATCTGGGTCATCCCATCCGCATGGAAGACAGCGTTCTCCAGAAGGTTGATCATAACCTGCTCAAGGAGGATTGCATCCCCTTGGATTGTTATGAAACGGGATGGAAGCTCAACATGGAGGTTCTGCTTGGGATGCATTTTGTTGAACTTGGAAACGGTGGTTCCAACAAGCTCCTCCAATACTATGGAGTTCTTCTTGAGCTGCACATCGTCCCCTGTGACCCGAGTGACTGAAAGAAGGTTCTCAACCATCCTCATAAGCCATTCGCTGTCGTTCTTCACATCCCGCAGCAGTTCAAGCTGCTGGGCCTTGGAAAGCTCGTCATACCTGTCAATTATGGTTGATGTGGCACCGTATATCGCAGTAAGAGGAGTCCTAAGATCGTGGGACACAGCCCTAAGGAGATTGGCTCGCATTTGCTCCTTCTCAGCAGCGACCCTGATCTTCTCCTGCTCCCTGACCTTGGTTGTGAGTGCACTTGTCGTAAATGACACGGCAAAGGTAACGATGGCCGACGGTATTGTGTATGGTGAAAAATTGAAGGCCATGAAAGGGTCAACGAACACGAAATTAATCAAAAACACCATAAGAGCCGAAGAAGCTATGCCCCACACGTAGCCATCGGTCTTGAGGGCAATGAGCATGACGCCAAGCACGAATATGAGGGGTATCTGGTCAGGTGCGTCCAATGGGAATTTCAAAAGAAGTCCTGCAAGAAGTGCAACGACGAAGATCATTATGGTGAAAAGCAGGTCCTTGGTCGTCTTCCGTGTCCAGTTCAGTTTCTTCAAAATCAAGGCTCCTTTGTTCCCGCTGCGATGCAAGATACCACCAACGCCCGCAACAGCCGGCATACAAGTACATTATTGGATTCGCAGATGCAGACTGTCAACAAAACATATTCCGCAAACCAACGGCACAGCCGCAAAACGGAGCGACCTTAACTGGTTCTTAGCCAAGTCGTTCAAAAACAATCGGCATATACAGAATCATCCATACTTTTTGCAAATACTGGAAAAAGCAGCGTCTTTTGACTATCATTGAGCCATTGGAAATGGTCTATAGGAGGACTGGAATGGAGCAATACGACAAAGAGTCGATTCCAAACGAGTATTCCAAACAGATTACCGTCACTCCCGGCATGTGCGACTACTCCGGAAGACTTGGGATCTTCGACACGTTTTCGCTTTTCATGGACCTGGCATCAGAGCACGCGGACCTCATAGGCATAGGCCAGCCGTACATGGTTGCAAACAGCATGTTCTGGCTCACGGTCAAGACGCGCATCCGCTTCTACGAGCGCCCGTTCATGATGGGCCGCATGACAGCCTCCACATGGCCCGTCAAGCCCACGTCATTCAGGACAGACCGATGCTATCGTCTTCAGCGCAATGGAGATATCATTGCAGAAGGATGTACGGAGTGGGCGATCATGAATCTTAAGGAAAACAGACTGGAGAAGCTCGACACCCTTTTTCCAGAAGGATTCCAGTTCAGCGATGACACGATACAGTTCGAAGGCTTTCCACGCATGGATCCATCGTTTGAAGGATGCAGGACCCTTGGTGAAGTGACTGTGACTTCGTCCGATGTTGACCTTGGGCATCACATGAACAATGCAGCCTACATTAGGGCAATTCTTGGAAAGTATACAACTTCGCAGTTGGAGAGCATGAAGATTCAGGAGATGAGTGTTATCTTCAAGGCATCGGCCCATGAAGGGGATGTGCTCACCATGAAGGAAAAGTCTGTCGTTTCAGGAGGTGCCATGACGGGAAGGACCATCGAGATAGCCCTTCTCTTCCCAGATGGCAGGCCAGCGGTCTTGGCACAGATCGTCTGTGGCTGATAAGGGTGGTGGAGTACGAATACAGAATAGGAGGAAAGCGATATGAGAAGCGATGATTCTGTGGCCTTCGTGGAAGGAGTGCCAAAAGTCGACTACACGGTACAAAGACTTGGAGAGGCGAAGATTCCATCGCCAATCGTCATGAGCGATATATACGGCGACGGGATTGCAAACTATGTGTCGGACGACGAGCGCATACTCTGCAGCCTCGACTCAAAGAAACTGGACGATGGCAGATACGTCCCAACCTGCACTGACGTAGTGGAGCTTGCAGGTCCTCGAAGAATGATATACTTCAACCCAATCCACGTCCATGCCGCCATATGCACGTGCGGCGGGATATGTCCAGGGCTGAACAACGTGATCCGTGCAATCGTAAGATGCCTGTGGTACCGCTACGGTGTACGCCAGATAAGCGGCATCCAATATGGGTACCAAGGGTTGCTTCCCACCTCAAAATATCCTGTCATAAAGCTGGATCCGGACATCGTTGACGACATTCAGGAAAAAGGCGGAACCATTCTTGGAAGTGCCAGAGGAGGCGGCAAGCAAACAGCGGACATCGTGGACACCCTTGAACGAATGAACGTAAACATGCTCTTCACCATTGGCGGTGACGGTACTCTGCGCGGAGCATCCGCCATTGCAAAGGAGATAGAGAGCAGAGGTCTCAAGATCTCCGTCGTTGGAATTCCAAAGACCATAGACAACGACCTTTCGTTCATCCAAACGTCGTTTGGATTCGACACAGCCGTCTCAATGGCGGTCCCTGTCGTCCGCGGTGCACACATAGAAGCCCGCAACTCGATAAACGGTGTTGGACTTGTCAAGGTCATGGGACGCGAAAGCGGCTTCATTGCCGCCAAGACATCCCTTGCCCAGAGCGATGTCAACTTCTGCCTCATACCTGAGAACCCGTTCGACCTCCGTGGCAGGAACGGCCTTCTTACGCACCTCAAGAAACGACTGCAGGACCGCGGACACGCAGTAATCCTCGTCGCTGAGGGTGCAGGTCAGGACCTCCTTCCCAAAACAGGCAGGACCGATGCCTCTGGAAACGTCAAATACAACGACATAGGGCTGTTCTTGAAGGATGAAATCATCAAGTACTTCAAAGAGGATGGCATGGAGGTCAACGTGAAGTACATAGATCCAAGCTACATCATACGCAGCGCACCGGCCAATTCATACGACTCCATCTACTGCGCCCGTCTTGGTGCTCACGCAGTCCATGCCGCCATGGCAGGCAAGACGGCGGTTCTCACAACCATGATGAACAATAGGTTCGTGAACATGCCAATAAGCGTCGCCATCTCATCGCGCAACAAGGTCAACACTGAAAGCTCCCTTTGGCGCGATGTCCTTGAGAACACCCGCCAGCCGGATTCCATGAAGAACGAGTAGGACTCGTGGTTTAGGACTTGGAGCTTAGGACACACCTCCCTGCTCCTAGAAGGACAGGCCAAAACTAAATTGCCCACGACACTTGAAACTGTGTGGGCAATTTACTATAATCCACTTGCAATGCGGCAATAGCTCAGTTGGATAGAGCAACTGCCTTCTAAGCAGTAGGTCCTTGGTTCGAGCCCAAGTCGCCGTAAGACAACAAACCGACCCTCGTGGTTGGTTTTGTTGTATTTGGAGACATGATATGGCTCGAAGCTCCGCGGTAGGAGGATGCGAAACGTCGAGCATCCGAAGCGGAGCCGGCCTGAAGGTGCGGCCCACCCTTATGAGCACCGTAAGGCGAGCCCAAGTCGCCGTAAGACAACAAACCGACCCTCGTGGTCGGTTTTGTTGTATTTGGAGACATGATGGAAGTTTAGGAACTACAGGACGAGCTTCGACAGGTCTGGAACCGAGACCTTTTCATGAAAATTGTGTTCCTCAATGAACATGCTCATGTATACAGGTAAATACACAATCTTCCCTTCCTTACGGACATTGCCTTTTGAAAACACATATGCAAAAGGAATATTGAAGTCGGGATTTTTCAGGACATTATCCAATGCAGAATGGACGGAGTAGTCCTTGCCGCTTTTGACCTCGATTGGAAGACAAGAACCATTGAACTCTATTATAAAATCAAGCTCTCCAAGTCGCTTGTTGTTATAATAGAATAGACTGAATCCCTTTGAATAAAGTTCTTGAGCGATAGCATTCTCAAAAACAGCTCCGCAGTTCATATCCTCTCCATTGTTGAGAAGCTTCAATTTCGTGGCATTTCCATAAAGCGTTGACAACATTCCAACATCGGAAAGAAACAACTTGAAAAGATTGCTTTTCTTGTTTATTGCAAGAGGAACAACAGGCTCTGTGGCATTGAAGACAGGTATGGCAACACCTGCGTTCGAAAACCAAAGGAAAGAATCCTCATATCTCTCAAATCTGAGGTTCTTGTCCAAGTCAGATAGTATGAATCTTTTGTTCTTTGAATTGAGCTCAGAGGGGATGAGGTTGTATGCACCAATAAGCCTCAGTTTCTGCTCTTTCTCATATTTTGTGAAATCTACTTTGTACTGTTCTATTATCATACGATGGATATCTGAAACATCCATGAAATCCCGACCATCAACGAAGTTCTGCACAGCAGCCGGCATTCCACCAACTGCAAGATAGATGTAGAAAGTCTCCATCAACTTGCTATGGACCACATCATCTACAGTCTTCCTTTCTTCAAACCGATTTCTCAGAGCCTCAATCAATCCCGGTTGCACATTCAAGGCCACCAAGAACTCATGGAAATCCAAAGGATACATCTTCAAAGTACGCAAATAACCGACTGGTGCCGATTTAATCCCAACCAGTCCAACACCCAACAGTGAACCACTGAGAATATATCTAAAGGAGCCATCTTCCACGAGGAACTTCATAGCTGTGAGAATTTCCTTGCATTCCTGAACCTCATCGAAAAACACAACGGTCTTGCCTTTGGCCAGTCTTCTGCCTGCAAGAAGGGAGATTCTGGAAACGAAGTCGCCAATGTCTCTCTTGAAGCAATCATTGAGGACTTCTACGACCTCCGGAGATTTTATAAGGTTGAACGAAACGAAATCCATCTTGGAGCTTTCAAGGCATTTTTCTATGACAAAAGTCTTTCCTGTCTGCCTTGCACCACTTATCAGAAGAGCTTCTCTACCATCTTTCAACCAGCCATTTATCTTTGTTTCAATTTTCCTCCAAAGCATTTTGTTTCTCCATAACGAAAACAATTGACACTGACCCGTTTTCCAAGACTTTTATAGCTGTTTTTGACCCGTTTTCCATAAAAAAGACTCCTTTCAAGAACAAACTGAGAATAGAACAAAACTTGACAGGTAGCGTTTCTTTTGCGATGCTTCAAATGCAAAGAGGCACCGCCAGTGGACGGTCAACCTCGGAAAAACAAAGCGATAAACACCGCTCAGCTGTTCGAGGGCTGGGCGGTACTACTTTCTGCTGTTACGTGCTGCTATTACCAAGCCAATGATTGCAATCACAACCATATTGATTCGAAAGACGACAAAACATAAACTACCTCCATTGGAGAGGCTATATGGCTGAAAAACTTACTCTTAAAGAAGGAATAAAGGACGGATCTCCAATATTCGTAGGGTATTTCACTACAGCCCTTGCGTTTGGTCTTCTTACGAGGACAAGCGGGCTTAGGTTCATAGAAGGAATCCTAATCAGTCTTACGAACTACTCCGGTTCTGGACAGTTTCTCATGATGAACCTCTATAACAGTGGAGCTTTTCTTCTTGAGATCTGCATTTCGGTTCTTTTCATAAATACAAGGTATCTTTTCATGGCAAGCTCCCTTGTTGGCCATCTTGAAGACCCAGACAGCATCCCATTGAAACTTGTATCCGGGTTTGGAACGACAGATGAAGTATTCGCCGTTGCATCCTTTAAAGGTTCAAAGCTCAACATGCAATATATGTGCGGACTTGTATTCACTTCATACATAGGATGGGTATTGGGTACAGCCGTTGGATACATTGCAGGGACGTTTCTGCCAAAGGTAATACAGAAGGCATCAGTCATAACGGTGTATGCCATGTTTGCATCGCTTCTTGGAAGCGAAACAAAAAAACAAGGAAAGACAATCCTAGTATTCATGTTCTCAGCGGCCCTGAACTCCATTCTCATATTGTGCTTTTCGCTGTCCGTTGGAATTTCGTTCATAATCTCCATGCTTGCCGCAACCCTTTTGGGAGCTGCAATCTACACCGACGAGGAGGCAGGTCTCGTATGAACGTAATGAAGATGATTCTGCTATGTGCTCTTGCAACAATGGTTCCTCGTATTCTACCCCTTTTCATGCCATTCCTTTCAAAGCTTCCACGCTTCATCAAAAAATGCATGGTACTACTTCCTGTCGCAGCCCTTGGAGCCCTCATATTCCCGTTGGCCCTTACCGACTTTGGAGCAGAATGGCTTGCAGGCTTGTTGGGTGTAACGACGGCGTTCTTCGTCTCCTTCAACAAAGGCTCAATGTTCGTATCGATCCTCGCTTCCCTCACCGTTACAGTGACAACCCTGTTGGTGCTGGTTTGAAATGCGGGTATGCAAGCCCATGCATAGAGTGTTCCACCATAGCCCCTTGCAGGCTGTCAGTCATTTTTCCTGACCATGTTCAGAAGGACATATCCGCCAACCAGAACAGTCGTTGAGAACAACATCACGACATACATCGATCCAATTCCAACCTTCTTGCCAAAGAAATAGAGGTTGCAATCTATCGAATCCTTGATTCCTTCGACTACATCCATAGGAAAACCAATGCTAAGCATCTCTGTATACACACCTCTTAGCGCATGGTTTCTGAACAAAGCCGTTCCATATGTTCCAGCGAGAAATGACAAAACCCTCTGCAGACCTTCCTCAAAACTGGAGATTGGCATATATGCGCCGCAGACGAAGCCGTAGCCAGCGCTTACAATGGTCCCTACTGCAGAAGACTGGCCATTTGTTGAAAGGTTGCAGTTGATGATCGATGACAAAGCTGTACCAAACATCACAAGAATGAAAACGTCAATGCACAGCAAGAGAACATCCTTGACGTGCATATACCAACCAACAACGGCCAAGTAACCAAGACATAGACCCAAAGCTACAAAGCAGATAAGCATGGTGGACAACGCACTTGCCGTGAAGTAGCCAAGCGCCAGTGTGGATTTGGATACAGGGCTCATTGTCAAATCCCTCCTTGCTCCACTGACCTTGTCCTGCACCATCAAAAGGTTGGAGCAGAAGGACACCGTTACACAGCAGACGGCCAACAAAGAGGAAACGAGCTGCCCTCCCACAGTACCGTTGATTAGGGATTCGTCCAAAGCGAATGAAGAAGGCAGTGCGGAGGAGAAGGACTCTTTATATATCCTTGCAAGAAACGTTACATACAACACCAGCAGAATCGCAGGGGTGATGAGGGAGGTGAAGAACATCCCCTTGTCCTTGAAGAACAGTTTGCAGTTTCGTTTGGTCAATGCGAAGAACCCTGTCATCTTCCATACCCTCCATTTAGCTTCTTGCCCGTAACGGCAAGGAACACATCATCCATTTTCCCTTTAGTGATTTCATAGTCTGAAAAAAGTGCGGGGTTTTCCAGTATAAGCCTTGTTGCTTCACCTGTAGTAGCCACCTCAATACGCCAACCGTCCCTTATGGGACTGTAGGACAAACCCAAGGCTTTGACAGACTTTTCATCCACGCCATAGAGCGTTACATAATCGCCGGCATAGGCGTTCTTCAAAGACAAAGGGGTTCCTTCGCCTGCAATTCTGCCGTTGTCCAAAATGACTACATAATCGGCATCCGCAGCCTCTTCCATGTAATGGGTGGTAAGAAAAACCGTAAGGCCTTCCCTCTTCCTCAGCTTCGTAACAACATCCCACAACATCCTTCTTGTCTGAGGGTCTAGACCTGTGGTGGGTTCATCGAAAACCAATATCCTAGGATTGTGAAGCAGAGCCCTTGCAATATCTATGCGTCTACGTTGACCTCCGGAGAGCTTGGCTACAGGACGGTTCATGATGCCATCAAAATCCAATAGTTTTGAGAGTCTTTCCAAACGTTTTGTGAAGACCACTCCATTTATACCATATAGGGCGGCTCTGCTTTTGAGGTTGTCGCGTACACTCAAAGCTCCATCCAATACTGAGTTCTGAAAGACTACACCCAACTCACGTTTGATGCCAACAGTGTCATGGTCCATATCCATGCCATCTATTTCCACCATACCGCTATCCTTTTGAAGTTGGCCGCAAAGTATGTTGATGGTTGTGGATTTCCCTGCCCCATTGACTCCAAGGAAGGCGAACAGCTCCCCTTCCTTTACTCTAAAACTCAAGTCCTGCACTGCTTTGACAGCCCCAAAGCTTTTGTAAAGATGTTCTATTCTGATAATATCGCTCATTCCAACTTTGGTTCCTTCTCCAAAAACCCAAGCAAACATGCTCACAAGGGAACAATCAACACGCAGCCACAGTTTCACAAGCTTTGCACATCTTGGTTCATTTGAAATGCATCATTCGATTCGCATCACATGATGCGTATTGATTACTACACTCAACTAGGCCCATTTGTCAATATACCTGATTCTTCACGGAAAGTTGGGGATTGAAGGCAATGGGCGACGTTTCCATTGCACATCTGGACGATCCTGCCACTCTAGCCGCTCTGGTACATCTAGTCGCTCTAGCCACTCTGGGCACTCTAGCCATTCTAAAACGGTCTAGACCCGAAACTCCGGGACACTCAGGGACTCTCTGAAACGCTCTTTGCGGTGACAACTGCGTCTGTTCGAACCGCACCGTACGGCATAGTACCGTCGCGGTTCCCCTTTCCTGTTCTGACCGCAAATGACATTGAACGAGGCCCGATGATGTGCGATTTCAACTGTTTTTCATTCGATTTCGCACACTTATGTGCGATTTCGTCCTTTTTTCCATCAAAACAGCATACGAGGGGGTTGTCCAGCGGTTTGGATGGGAAAAGCTGTATCGAAAACGCTGAAAGAGGGGGCTTTGGATATAAAGCCTCTTTCTGTTCAACCATCCACAACCGCCTCAAGCGCCACATCAGTCGCAACCGCCCAAAGGCTGGATGCTCTCCTTCGATGATTCCCGTCTTCCAATCCCCCAGCTTTCCGTGAAGAACCAACTTTTCGAAGTTAGTTGGCTCAGCTATAAGGATTGTAGCGAAGGGCAGTACTGAGATGTATGCCCTAAGCGAACCGACACAGTAGAAGATCAAAAGACCAAGAAGCCGCTCGCAGCTATTTGCGGTCAGAACAAGGAAGAAGAACAGCGACAGTACTTTCTGTACGGCGCTGTTCGCATTGACGCGGTTATCACCGCAAAGAGCAAGAGAAAAAGAGGGCCTGCCGCCTGGGAGAGTATGCACTTGAAACTCTTCATATGGGGATGTCAGGCGGCAGGCCAATTGGGAAGGGAAAAACTATATTACCTGCCAAATCGCTTTGGAGCTAGGTACGATTCAGTTCTCCGACTCTGAAGAGGAGCCTTCAGTAGCGGATGCATCCGCTTTGCAGTTGCAGCAGGAAGCGGAGGTTTCAGGGGCATCGGCCTGTGGAAGTGGTGATGCCTGTGTTGGCTGCGATGTGCAGCATTTCACGGCGCAGTTGGCCTTTGCGGGACGTGTCACAGCGGCAAGGATGAAAAGCAAGATGCCTCCAAGGAAGGAAAAACCCCCAAGAAGGATCATCATGAACCCGTTTGCAACCCTGGCCAGCGAAAAGTTGTAGGAAATGCGCATGTAGCTGTAGCCGTTGCCAATCTTTGAATACACCTGTGTGGCGTTGACACTCAATGCCCCAAGAACGAACAATGCAATCGAAGCCACGACAAGTACGATGGCTACGATGAAACTTGCTGTAGATGTCTTTTTCATAGAAGTAGACCTCCATGTATCAAGGTCGCTGCGTTGCCAGCAACCTCATCAACCGCCCCAAATATACACCATGCAGACGGGAGGTCAAACGAAAGGGGACAAATCAACATTTTTCTTCACAAATGGAAACTTCCCCAAATAAAGAGATACAAAGGCCAAAGCTCAGTCCAGGATTCTGAAACACACCTTCTTGACGATGGAGGGTTCTCCAAAGGCGACGCCCGCCTTGTGCAGCTCGCCTGGGAAGAACACGGCAAAGCGGCCTTGGGTGGCTTGCAGGACAGAGATGGGTTCTGCGTCAGTGAAGCCAATGTCGGAAGCAGGATTGAAGTTCTCGCATTGGCTCTTGAGCTCGCGCCATGTGGTGCTCATGAGTTCCTGGCCCTTTAGGACTATCTGGACGCAGGAATGGTCCTTGTGGAACTCGAACTGTCTACCTCCAACGGAGGTTTTGTATTCTGATACTACATATGTGACCTTGTCGTCGTATGTGCTGTATGTGCCGCACTCCTTGTCGTACACGTCATCATGGTCCATGACGTCCGCAACCACACGCAGGGCGGGAAGAATTGGAATATACATCTCAAGCTGGTCCAACGAATCGAAAACCATATCGTCACTCCTTGTTGTCAAAATAGCCCGATGTCCTAGCGTAATGGAAAATGTACTGTTGGGCAACGCCGGCGTATTTCCCAAAGATGGATTTGTCATCGTTTGGGAAGAACTCGGCCATTGCACGCTTCATCCATACATCCATTGGAAAGCAGTCCAGCCTATGGCAGCCGAACAGCAGGGCGCAGTCCGCCACCTTTGGGCCAATGCCCTTCACTTTCATGAGGCATGTGCGGGCTGCATCTATGTCCATTGATTTCAAAGCGCCAAGGTCTATGTCTCCGTAGAGCACAGCCTTTGCAGTGTTCACTATGTAGGGGGCACGGAATCCAAGGCCAAGGGAACGAAGATCGTCTTCTTTTGCAACAGCCAGCGTGGAGACCTCAGGGAAACCACCTCCTCCATAGAAGTCGCACATCCTCTCCACTATCCCCATTATCCTCTTTATGTTGTTGTTCTGGGAAACGACGAAGCTACAAAGCGCCTCCCAAGGGTCTTGGTTGAGGATTCGTATCCCAGGGGCGTAGGAACAAGCCTTGGCCATTACAGGAGACAGTTGAGAAAAGCGAAATTTGAGGCCTTCATAGTCAAGACCAATGTCGAAGTAGTTGGACCAGAAAGGGTCATCCATAATTGGGCTCAAATCGTTCTGAGAGACCCTTAGAGTTCTAAACGATGACCCAACACCGGCCTTCACTGTCCAAATTCCGTTGCATTCACCCATTCTGAAACATTGTCCGCTCAAAAGCGTATCCTTGAGGCTCAGTTCCTTTTCGCTCAGTTCCTTCTTCGTCAAACTACGGGCATCAGACATGTTCTGCATACATGTGATTATAGGAACAATGTCGTATTTTAACAATCGCCGACAATTGTTTCTCAATTGCAATGGACACATTGAAACAGGTAGAATCCAAACCATGAAGAACATTAGAAGAATAATCTCGATTGCTATTCTGATCACATGCATGACGCAGGTGTTTGCACAGGCTATAAACGAAGAAAGCGATACTGTGGTTCGTCTTGGAGTCATGCAGGGACCAACTGGATTCTCAAGCTCCATGCTTGGAGACTTCGTTGGTGATATGGCGCAGATAAGCGTATATCCGTCACCCAACGAAGCGGTCGCCAGACTTGCAAAGGGAGAACTGGACATGGCGACGCTTCCTGCCAACGCCGCAGCGAATCTCTACAACAAGGGTGTTGGAATCAAGGCCGTTGCAATCATAGGTGAAGGAATGCTAAGCATCGTTGGCACAGGCGAAGCCGTGGGTAAGGCTATGACGATTAACGTACCAGGGGCAGGTGGAACGCCTGACCACATGGCACAGCTCTTGTATCCACAGTACGAAGCAGACTACTCTGTCACCGCTCCGGCCCAGCTTGCACAGCTTCTGATAGCCAACAAGACGAGCCTAGCCATCCTCCCCCAGCCTTTCGTCTCCATGGTGCTTAGACAGAACCCAAACGTGAAGATCCTTAGCGATGTTCAGGAGGAATGGACAGCCCTCACAGGCCAGAAGCAGTACCCAATGAGCATCCTCGTAGTGAGAAGCGATTACGCAAATGAAAATCCTTTGGCCGTAGAGAAGATGAAGGCCGCCTACAGAAGCTCCATAGACGCCATTCTCTCAGTACCAGAAGCCGCAGGCGAAAGGATAGAGGAACTTGGAATAATGAAGGCAGCCATGGCCACTCCTGCAATCCCCCAGTGCGCCCTGATCTACAAGGAAGGAAAGGAAGCTAAGGATGAGGCCGCCGCATACTACAAAGCCCTACTCCAACTCGCCCCCGACGCCATAGGAGACAAGCTGCCGGACGAAGGCTTTTGGCTTTGACGACCCTTGGCATCCTTTGAAGACCATCTTCGACAACAACGGGCAAAAGCAGTCCAACTTCTGTTAACAAAAGCTCTTGTTTTGGAGTATGATTGCCACCGTTATGCAATTCAGCCTCGTCTTTTTCCTTAACACATGCCTCCTTGGCGTTGGCCTTGCAATGGATGCATTCTCAGTCTCTCTTGCAAACGGACTTAGTGAACCCAAAATGGAATTCTGCAGAATGAGCCTTATAGCAGGCACTTTTGCAGTGTTCCAGTTCGTCATGCCAATGACAGGCTGGATATGCATCCACACAATCGTTGAGTATTTCAGAAAGTTCGAGAAGTTCATCCCATGGATTGGGTTTGCGGTCCTCTTATGGATTGGAATCGAAATGATAGTCGAAGGCATCAAGGGCGAAACCAAAGACGAAGACGGCAACGCAAAGGTTCTTTCTTTCAAAAGGCTATTCATACAAGGGGTTGGAACCTCAATAGACGCCCTGTCCGTAGGTTTCACGATTGAACAGTATGACGTGCAGACTGCACTGGTGGCGTCTTTCATGATAGGGATCATCACATTTGGAATCTGCATAGCCGGAGTCGTAATAGGCAAGCGCTTTGGCACCAGACTTGCAAAAAAAGCCACGATCCTTGGAGGCGTCATACTCATAGCCATTGGCATAGAGATACTACTTGATGGTATACTATAGACACAATGCATGAACAGCACCAAGACCGATGTCTCTGTGCACGGCCACCAAGGAGATTCCATGAACAATGAAGAGCAAAGAAGCAAATATTGGTGCGTTTCAGTTCTTTCATGCCTTGCAATCGTTCTCGTATGGTGGATTGCAGCAGTTGCGTTGGATGCTCCCATAATCCTTCCAACTCCTGCTGAAGTATTGAGGACGACCCTTGGGCTGTTTGGCTCCAAGGCCTTCCTTTCGAACATTGGAGGTACCGTACTTAGAGCGCTGTACAGCTTCGTACTCATAGTGCTGTGCGGAACAATCAGTGGAATCCTTGCAGGAAGGTTCGTTGCCTTTAGAAGGGCGATAGCCCCTCTTGTGGCACTATTCAAAGCCACACCTGTCATGAGCGTGATACTTCTTGCGTTCATTTGGCTTGGAACTTCAGCTGTGCCGGTGTTCAGCGCATTCCTCATGGCTTTCCCTGTCATGTTCGTGCAAACGATGGACGCATATTCCAACATAAATGAAAAACTTGGGCAGATGTGCATGGTATACGGCATCGAAGGCTCTCGCAGATTGAGATACCTCATCATACCCTCCATAGCACCGCAGATCCTTACAGGTGCACGACAGACGCTTTCCATGATATGGAAGGTTGTGATAGCCGCAGAGGTGATAGTCCTACCAAAACACGGAATAGGCCGCTCTCTGCAGCTTGCCCAAATCCAGCTTGAAACCAGTGTTGTCCTTGCATGGACCATAGTGGCGGTTCTGATTACAGCACTTGGAGATGGAGTATTCGACCTCTTCATTGGAAAGGTTTCAGGAAGGAGGCTTTCCCAATGAAGATAGAGAATCTAAGCAAAGCCTTTGGCAACAACATTGTTATACATGACTTTTCGCTTGAAGTAAGACCAAACGAGATAACATGCCTGCTAGGGCCGTCTGGATGCGGAAAGTCAACGCTGCTCAACATCGTTGCCGGAACGCTTTCCTCTGATGACGGAGCAATCATACGAAATGCAGGAGAGAAAGGAAGGACGAGCTACCTCTTCCAAGAACCACGGCTGCTGCCTTGGATGACGGCACTTGAGAACGTTGCTCTTGTTTTGGGAGGAGATTCCGCTACAGCTGAGAGGATGCTCAATGAAGTTGGACTTGGTGACAGCTTGGCGAAGTACCCAAATGAACTTTCCGGAGGCATGAAGCAAAGAGTCGCCATGGCCCGCGCCTTCTCGTTTCAATCAACGATGCTTCTCATGGACGAGCCGTTTCAGAACCTGGATACCAAACTCAAATCAGATCTTCTCAAGGTTTTCATAAAGCTATGGAAGCAGGATGAAAGAACCGTCGTTTGGGTCACTCATGACATAACGGAGGCATGCCTTGTCGCCAATACAATAGTATGCCTTTCAGGAAAGCCCATGAAAGTCGATGGCTCATTTCACATTGATATACCAAGAAACGAACGCACATTGGAGAATACAGCCACCATCCAGGCAAAAATATACCGGACGCTCGTAGGCTGAACAATCTTTTTCCAGCCTTTCGCATCCGGTATTTCAAGGGAATTGAAGGAAAGCCTTCAAAATCTTCGCCTACTCTACGACAACCCTCATTATGCGCTTCTTACCTGCTCTGAGGATCATCTCTCCGTCCTTTGCGTCATCCTTTGTGATGATAGCCTTGACATCTGTGACCTTGTTGTCATTGACGAAGCATCCACCGCCTTCCACAAGCCTTCTTACATCACTCTTGGTTGCGCCAAGTCCAGCCTCGAAGAACAGGTCTATGATGCCTTTGCCATCACCCAGCACAACATTGACGGTTGGCATTGCACTGCGGTCTCCGCCGTTTCCAAAGGCGGCCTTTGCAGCGGCGACAGCCTTCTGGGCCTCTTCCTCACCATGGATTATCTTTGTAATCTCATAGGCAAGCTTAGCCTTCGCATCGTTGATGTTCCTTGCTGGATCGTCGTACGTTGCTATCTCATCAAGACTCATGAAAGTAAAGAGCTTCATGAACTTGATGACATCGGCATCGGCTATGTTCCTCCAGTACTGATAGAAGTTGTATGGCGTGTAGAGCGTAGGATCAAGGAACACAGCCCCTTGCTCGCTCTTTCCCATCTTCTTGCCGTCAGCCCTCATGATGAGGTTGAACGTGAGGCCGTAGCACTCAGGACCGCCCATCCTTTGGATAAGGTCTATTCCTGCCACTATGTTGCCCCACTGGTCCGCACCACCTATCTGAAGCATGTTGCCATAGTTCCTGTAGAGCATGTAGTAGTCGTAGGACTGAAGCAGCTGATAGTTGAACTCTATGAAGGAAAGCCCTCTCTCCAGCCTTTGCTTGACACCTTCGAACGTAAGCATTCTGTTTACGGAGAAGTATTTGCCTACATCCCTGAGGAACTCTATGTAGTTGAGTCCAACAAGCCAGTCGGCATTGTTGACGATCATGCCCTTGCCGTAGCCTTCAGGTGGGACTTCATCGAAGTTCACGACCTTTGCAAGCTGCTTTGCAATGTTCTTTGCATTGGCGTCTATCTGCTCCGGCGGCAGGATCTTGCGCATCTCCGTCTTGCCGGATGGGTCTCCAATGAGGCCAGTACCGCCACCAACCAGGGCTATTGGCCTATGCCCATGTTCCTGGAGGTGGTGCATTGCAAAGAACGGGACTATGTGGCCTACATGCAGGGATGGACCTGTTGGATCCGTACCGCAGTAGAACGTTACGGGTCCCTTGTCCATGAGGTCAGACAAACCTTCCAGATTGGTGCAGTCCTTTACGAAGCCTCTGTCTACAAGTACCTGTAGTGCTGTGTTCATGCTCATACCCTCTTGTATTCCTTGGTCGCTTTCTTGATTTCAGAAACGAGCTCGCTGACAGGGACCCTTACCTGCTGCATGGAGTCGCGGAACCTGAGTGTGACTGTGTGGTCCTTGAGAGTATCGTAGTCGACTGTCACGCAGTAAGGAGTTCCAATCTCGTCCATTCTTCTGTAGCGACGGCCAATGGCTCCGCTCTGGTCGAAGAACGTTGCGAAATCCTCTCTAAGCTCATGCTCGAGCTTGTCCGCATACTCGCCAATGCCATCCTTCTTTACAAGAGGAAGGACCGCAACGGTGACAGGTGCAACGCTTGGGTGGAAGTGAAGGACGGTCCTCACATCGCCGTCTTCAAGCTTCTCCTCGTCGTATGCGTCAGAAAGGGCCATGAGAACGTTTCTTGTAAGCCCTGCCGAAGTCTCGACGACGTATGGTATGTACTTCTCGTTCGTCTCAGGATCAAGGTATGTAAGATCCTTGCCTGAGAACTTCTGATGCTGAGTAAGGTCGTAGTCCGTTCTGCTATGGATGCCCTCCAGCTCCTGCCACCCCATTGGGAAGAGGAACTGTATGTCATATGCGTCCTTTGCGTAGAAGGCAAGCTCATCCGGCCCGTGCTGATGCCATCTGAGATGCTCCGGAACGATTCCAAGCTTGTTGATGTAGAAGTTCATCCTCTGCTCCCTCCAGTACGGGAACCACTTCTCGTCCGTACCTGGCTTGCAGAAGAACTGCATCTCCATCTGTTCGAATTCGCATGAACGGAATATGAAGTTCTTGGTCGTGATCTCGTTTCTGAAGCTCTTTCCAACCTGGGCGATTCCAAATGGAATCTTCACGCGGGAGGACTGCACGACGTTCTTGAACTCCGTATAGATGCCCTGTGCAGTCTCAGGTCTGAGGTAGATCGTGGATGCCGCATCCACATCTGGTCCAATGTGTGTGGCGAACATGAGGTTGAAGTTCCTTGGAGCTGTGAAAGTGCCTTTGCTGCCACATACAGGACATGGTCCGTTGAGGTCTATCTGATCCGCTCTGAAGCGGCTCTTGCACTGTTTGCAGTCAACCATTGGGTCCGTGAAGTTGCTTACGTGCCCGCTTGCCTCCCAAACCCTTGGGTGCATGAGGATGGAAGCATCAAGACCAACGATGCTGTCATGCAGCTGAGTCATCTCCTTCCACCAAAGGTCCCTTATGTTGTTCTTGAGCTGTACTCCAAGTGGACCGTAGTCGTAGGCGCCGTTGAGGCCTCCGTAGATCTCACTGCTCTGGAATATGAATCCTCTTCTTCTGCAAAGCGAAACTATCTTGTCCATTGTTACTTCAGACATTCTTCTCTACCTCTCTTTCCAAAACTTCTATTGCACGTTCTATGCGTCTGTACGACTCCTCTTCTCCAAGGAGATGGATGCAGCTGAACGGTGGCGGGCTCACCTGAAGTCCAGTCACCGCTGCACGCAGAGGATTGAAGACTCCAGCGTTCTTGATTCCAAGTTTCTGTGCAAGTTCGCACATGTGCGTCTGCAATTCATCGTCCGTTTTGCCGGCGCCAATATCGGTCTTGACCAGTTCGTACACGGCCTTGAGGGACGAAAGCGAAGAGGCTGCGTCCATCTTCTTTGGAATGAGGATGGATGAATCAGGCTCGCCATGGTCCTCAAGGAAATCGGTCATAGCCACGATGTCGGACAAAAGCGTGAGCCTATCGCGCACACCAGGCACGAATGCAAGCAGTCTGCCATAGCCTGCATCATCCAACCTGCCCGCCTGCTTGAGGTACGGCAGGAGAAGGTCTGCAAGCTCCTTGTCCGACTTCTGCCTTATGTACTGTGCGTTGAACCAGTCCAGCTTCTGATAGTCGAACACTCCAGGTGCTTTGTTTATCTTCTCAAGAGAAAAGCACTTCTCAAGCTCCTCTCTGGTGAAGAACTCCTTCTCTCCATCGTAGGACCAGCCAACAAGGCTCACGTAGTTGAGAAGGGCCTCTGGCAGGTATCCCTTTGCCCTGAAGTCTCGCACGCTGGTCGAACCATGGCGTTTGGACAGCTTGTGGCCGTCGCTTCCCATGACCATTGGAAGATGGCAGTATGTGGGAACCTCCCATCCAAAAGCTTCGTAGAGCAGTACATGGAGAGGCCCAGACGGAATCCATTCCTGAGCCCTCATTATGTGGGTTATGCCCATGAGGTGGTCGTCTATGACATTGGCCAAATGATATGTTGGAAAACCATCGCTTTTGAGAAGCACCGGATCTGGGCTTACGTCCTTGTTCTCCCTTGTGATGTCACCCATGAGGACATCATGGAACGTGGTGCTGCCTTCCCGTGGGACCTTGAGCCTTATGACAGGCTTGAATCCCTGGGCTTCAAGCTCCCTTCTTTGCTCCTCCGTCAAATCACGGCAGTGGCCGTCGTATCCTTGCACAGGGCTCTTCTCTGCAATCTGCTTCTCTCTAAGCTGCTCGAGCCTTTCAGCGGTGCAGTAGCAGTAGTATGCCTTACCCATGTCCACGAGTTTCTTTGCATACTCCTGGTAGATTGCAGTCCTTTCGCTTTGGATGTAAGGACCATAGGGGCCGCCTACAACAGGACCTTCGTCCCACTTGACCCCAAGCCAATCGAGTGTGTCATACAAATCCTGAAGGGACTCGTCGCTGTAACGTTCGCGGTCTGTGTCCTCCACTCTGAGTATGAACTTCCCTCCATTGGATTTCGCAAAGAAATAGTTGAAAAGAGCGGTCCTCACGCCGCCTATGTGCTGAAGTCCCGTTGGGGACGGTGCGTATCTTACTCTAACTTCCATAATAAGACTCCAATGGGTCGTTTCAGGTTTGGTCTGCAGCCCAGTCCAGGCCGTTTTTCCACCAACGACACTATCGTATAATGTTTTACTAGAAAAAGAGTATTCTTTCAACAAGATTTACGCCCAAGGGCCTTCTTTCAGGAGTTTTAGAAGGTCTATTCTGGAACGCACACCCATCTTGTCGAATATGTTCGCAACGTGGTTGTTGACTGTATTGACTGATATGGACAGCTCCCCTGCTATCTCCTTGTTTGTAAGGCCGTCGCATATCAGCTTGATTACGGAGAATTCGCGTTCCGTGACCTTGTAGGATGCAAGGCTTTCAAGACTCAAGGTGGAATGCTTCTTCTCCTCTTCGACCTCCAATGTGAAACGGGAATAGTAGTAGTCGAGCATTATTATGGAGAACGCCAGAACATAAACCGGGTAGCTGAATTCCTTGACAGCAGAGAAGAACAGGGAGAATATGCTCAATGGAATGAGGGAAAGGCTCACTATGTTTATGGCGAGGCAGACCCGTCTGGCCTGTTTGTTCTCTATGCTCTTGAGGTTTTGCCAAAGGGTGACGATGCAGAACACATACATAATGAGAAATGCAATCGTTTGTCCCACTGCAGTCCAGAAGAAGAACTCTTGGCTCACAACAAGCTGAGATGCAAGCCCAATTCCAAAGTACACCAGCGCCAAAGGGTAGAATTGCAGACGCTGAAGCTTACGCCAAGGTTTGGCTATGACCCAACTGAGGAAATACGGAAGAAACACAATCACGAACGCCATTGCGGCATGCAACAGCGTCGTGAATATGAAGCTGAACACCGCATAGACCTGATTTGGCATGAAGAACAGGGAAAGACCTTTTGCCAAACCTGTACCCATTATCCCAATGAGACAGCTCTGGAATACTATGTAGTATCCTGTCCAAGGGTCTTTGCGGAATATTCGTGCGGCTATGGCCAAGGCCAAAGCCATGCACGACACAGCTATGGAGATTGTGTAGGTGAACAGTACGAACCCGCCCATCTCATCCCCTTATTTGGAAAGAAGCTTCTGGTTGTGGGAAAGATCAGCCTCTCCGCAGATTTCCTTGATGTTTTCATACAGCAGAGGAAAGCTGGTTGCAGCAAGGCCTGTGGCCTTTTCGCAAAGCTTGTTGTACGAACTTGCATTGAGAACCGCAGTACTGAACGAAGAGAACAGCCTAAGATGGATGTCCTTTCCTTCGTTGGTCATGAAGTCCTCGGTCTCCTGATAGCCAGGGAACACCTTTGCAATGGCCTGATCGAACGATGCGGAGTTGTCCACATAGACGTTGATTGGCTTGAGATGAAGGAACAGCCACAGGCTAAGGCTTGGGTTGGTCCATCCAAGCTTCACCTTCTTGGAATTGGCAAGTGGAGCCAAGGCGTTCACATCTCCGGCCTTGAGGCCAAAGTCATCGAACGTGAAAACAGCCCAGGCGCTGGAATACTTTCCTGCAATCCTTCTCTTGGCAGTAACCTTGATGAGATCCTCAAGGCTATCGGCAGTCTGGCACTCAACGGTGAGGCTGACATATCTACAATCCTTCCTGACCCTTGAGAAATAGACTGCAAGGGCTGGATTGGAAGTCACGATAAGCATAGTCTTTCTTGGTTGGACTGGATTTCTCTTGCGCATCATGTCATGCCTCCTCGTTTACAAAGCGGAATTCGCTTGTGATTGGAAGAGCTCCAAAGGCTCCGCTCTCATACATTGCGCGCGTCTTTGCACTCGCACCAAACTTGAAGTCGCTAAGAGGATAGTAGATGGTGGACCCCACGCTGTCCTTCTCTGCGAAATAGATGCCGTCCCTTCTGAGAAGGCCATCCTCAAGGAGAGTTGGGTTGCAGTCGAATACGAAGAGCTGGCTGGCGCGCTTGCATCCGCTGGTGAACACGCTCGTGAGATAGATGATGACCTCAGGATGCAGGAACATACCATAGTCATCGACCACAAGGACCTTGCTCCTTGTGAAGGCTTCGAAGAAAGCCAGGGCAAGGAGAGAAAGCCTCTTCATGGAAAGGCTCTCCTTTGCGTATGGGCTGAACATTGCAGCCTTGGTGTTGGAGTGGATGAAGAAAACCATGTCGCCATCGTTGGACTGGACGAACTTTCCATCTTTGTTGCAACCAACCCTTATGTCCCTTATGTCCGTGATGTCCATGCTCCAGAAAAAGTTTATGAGCTGATCCTTCCATGCAGGATGCTGGTTGAGCATTGCAGCAACATATTTCTCGGATGACGAACCAACACCCATTGGAAGGATGTCCAAAGTGTTCTCGAACCATCCGTAGACCTCGGAGCAGGTCTCTCCACCCTTGGAGGCTGCATGCTTTAGGAACGAATGCTTGGAGTCCACAGCCTTCTCGCTGCGCTTCTTGTCACCCCTGTAGAGCTTGCCCCAACGCACCTTGTAGGAAATCTCCTCCTCAAGACCTGACGAAGCTATCCTCTCGAACATGAGCTTCTTGGAGGAGCCAAAGTTGTAGTAGAGGCTCTCTTCCCATATATGGTCGGTATCGGCCTTTATGGTGTATGTGGCAACAACCTCGCGCTCATCCTGCGAAGCTTCCCTTAGAAGCATGCGCACTGCGAACTCGGCTGGCTGGTTCTTGATTTCGTTGTAGGCGAATATGGAACCCGTGAGGATTCTCTTAAGGGGGTTCTCCTCCGTGAGATCCGCCGTAACGATGCCCTTGATAGCCTCAAGGGCCCTGACAATCGTACTCTTTCCAACACCATTGGGTCCCACAACAGCAACTGTTCTAAGAACCTTGAGTTTGTCGGACACGATCTCGACCTTTGACTGGTCAAGCCTCTTATCCTTCAAGGCCGCAAACGAAATCGTCTGAGGTTCCTTGATTGACCTGAAATTGGCCACAGTAATATCAATAAGCACAAAGGCCTCCTTTGCCGACAAACGGCATTTTCACTGTTTCACTCCGTAAAGTCTAACCGAACATTCAAAAAAATGGAAGAGTAAACATGAAAACATACAAAAACAGGCCATCATTCACTAAAAACAATGGCCTAGACGGGCATTTTGCATTAAAAAATTAACTTTTTATTAAAAACAGGCCATAATAGGCCATCAAAAACCTATTAGTTCACCAGTGGAAGATGGTGTTTTCGTCGTACTGTTCATCTGATCCCTTGCAGCCTCCTGCTTCTCCCTCACATCCTTGAGCCTATAATAGAGATCCAAAGCCTGGGAATTCCCGCTACTTTCATAGACATCCCAGGCCAGGGCAAAAGCCTCATCGTACCGGCCAAGGGTGTAGTACAGGATTGCGGCGTTGTAGCCTGATGGAACGTGGCCTGATCTGTTGTATTCGGCAACGAAAAGGTCAAGAGCCGCCCTATAGTTCTCACTCTTGACATAGTCGTAGGCGCTCTCAATGGATTTCACCTTTGGCTTGTTGTCCATGATTCCAAAGTAGGACGTAACATAGTGAGGTGTAAGCTTCCTCGTTATATCGTCCACGAACCCATCAATGAGATCGTCGAACATATCCGAGGCATGTCTGAGCTCGAAATAGCTGCGGTCCGATACAAACTCCTTTGCATCGTTGGTGTGTCCTATTTGAGTCCTGAACGGCCCACTTGACCTTGTAAGGGTGTCGTTTCCCATTATCACATTGTTCTCCACGTCTATGACGGAGTAGGTAAGGCTTATTGTTGCGCTTTGATTCAGATAGAATCTGTATCCAACGATTGTGCTTTGAGAGTCCTTGGAGTACACAGGCTCGGATTCTATGAATTCATCATAGTTCATGTAGCTGATGTTGGATGTGAGAAGTGCGTCCACACCGTTGTCCATGAGGGTCTGCCTAACCGTTCCAAGGCTCTTTCCAACCGTTATGAGGGAGTCTGTGAGGTTGGGTGACTTTATGTCGTAGTACCCCTTGTCGATGGCCTTGACGAGGTTCTCCGATGCATATTTTGCGACATCGCTTGACGTTGAGGCATCGAAAAGAGAGAATTTCGTTAGATCGTTGATGTAGCGTTCCTCTACATTGCCTCTTATTGGAATGAAGAAATACCTCCACCAAAGGTCAGACGGCGAATAGTTGTACGCCGTGGACTGCACGGCTATGGTCTTGTATCCGCTAACGTTGATCTCCGCAGGGACAAGGGTCCTGAGGGCTATTGACGTGGAGCATCCTGCAGCGGAAAGAAGTATGGCAAGTGCTACAAGCAGCACAATGGCTGTTCTTGGTTTCCTATTCATTCTCGTTCATCCTCCTTGGATATTTGGCGAGTGGATGCGCAGAGTATAGCAAAAACTCAATTGACATGCCACCAGTATGCAATTATCCTTTCAGACAGCTGGAGGTTGCAATGTCTGATTGGGACGATGATTTGTTCGGTGATGATGACACTCTCGAAGAAAATGACTTCGATGATGAGGATGAGGACGATTTCGACGAGGACGAGGAATTCGAAGACGCCTACGACGCACCGGACGTAAGCGACTACGAAGACTACGACTATCAGGATGAAGAAGAGGACGAGGAGGACGAAGAAGACGACCTCATGGGTGACGGCTTCTACTACGACGACGAGTACTCGGACGACAATCAGGACGAAGACTACTGAGAGTCCTGAACCATAAGACTGGATAGAAGGGCCAATGCACCGGACACAAAGGAGTCCTTGGAGGCATTGGCTTTTTCGTTTATTTGCGCAGCATCGTAAGGAAGGCCTACAATCTCCTTCTCAAGCCTTTCCACCCCACCTGACACCAATGTATCGCTTGAGACACATGCCTCTGAGACCACACCTTTCTTCACCACAAGATAGAACGTAACGCATCCAAACTCGAACCTTCCGCTCAACCTATCCGTAAACGTAGGCGACTTTCCAAGGTTCCATTCCTTGCTTGAAAACATTTCGAAGGACTGGCCAAGAGAAGGCCATTCCTTTGTTTTTTCAAGTCCTATATGATTGATGGGGCATTTTATGGCTTCTCTGTCGGTTTCGTTGCCACAGAATTCGTTTTCAAAGGCCTTCTCCATGCTGGATGCGAACATCTCCATCGTGGCGTTTGGAGAGAACTCCACAAGGTTGGCGACCCTGGATGCCACTGAGCGCACGCCATGGCTCTCCAGCTTTCTCTTGTTTGGAGTAAGGTAGTTTGGAAGGCAGGAAAGATCTGTGGATACCAACATGGTTCCATGGTGGCAGAACCTGCCCTTCGTTGTCTGAAACGCACTGCCTGAGACCTTGCGACCATCTACGACAATGTCGTTCCTTCCGCTGACCTGGGCCTTTATGCCCATCATGTCCAAAGCCTCCACTACAACCTTGAAGTTGCGGGCTTTGTCGCTCCCGTCCGCAGAGGAGATTATCGTGAAGCAAATATTACCAAGATCCTGATAGACCGCACCTCCCCCACTGCAACGCCTTGCAAGGACGACCCCCTTGTCCTCCATTGCAGAAAGCCTGCATTCCTCCCAAGGGTTCTGGTAGCGTCCAATGACAACTACAGGGCGGTTGCGCCAAAGGAATAGGATTGTGGACTTAGGGTCGAACTCCTCAATAAGGCACTTCTCCAAAGCAAGGTTGAAATGGATATTTGTCTCATCCGACACGAAAACATAGCGGCTCTGCATGGTGACAATATAGCACAAACATCGATATATTGAAGAGCCATCAATGTGTCCTGAAATTCATTTTTCGGGTTCTTCCGAGTTTTTGTTGGTCAATTGGGGAAGAAGGTTCTTCACGGAAAGCTGGGGGATTGGGAAAAGGGCGGTTCTACAATTGTCCATCTGGGCGTTCTGGCCACTCTAGCCACTCTAGAACGGTCTAAACACAGGAATGCTGGACAAGGGATTGGAATATGGGTCCCTAAGAAGGAGCTATGTAATCTTCGTGTGTATGTTCGACCTTTTCGAAAGGGGGCGGACGAAATACACGTTCAGATCCATATGCGAGGAGGACAGGGACTTGCCCCTTGGCGACGGCAGTTGTATCATGTTCCTGAACACCAAGGGCTCGATCGGCAATGATAGGTCTGGATTGTACGAATACAACGACTACGGAGGTATGAACACATGACATACGAAAGCGCAAAGGAGCTCAAGGAACTCGCACCATGGACGAAGAGGGGCACGGTTGTGTTCATGTCGGACTTTGGATATGTGGATGGAGCCGTTAGCGCCATGCACGGCGTTGCGGACGAAGTGGACCACAACCTCAAACTTGAAGACCTTACGCATGAAATCCCTCAGTTCAACATATGGGAGGCAAGCTACAGACTCATACAAACGATGTCGTTCTGGGCTCCAGGAACCGTTTTCGTATCGGTCGTAGACCCAGGAGTGGGATCGGAGCGCGAGAGCGTTGCGGTGCTTACCAAATCTGGGCATGTCATAGTCACACCAGACAACGGAACCTTGTCCCATGTCGCAAAGGAGATTGGAATCCTTGAAAGGCGCAGAATAAGCGAAACCGTCAACAGGCTCAAGAACAGCCAAAGGTCGTTCACATTCTATGGACGTGACGTGTATGCATACACAGGCGCCAGGATTGCAAGCGGAATCATAACGTTCGACGAAGTGGGACCTCTCCTTGAACCGAACCCTGTCATGCTCAACGTATCTGATCCAGTCATAGAAGGCGGGGAGGTCTGTGGAAACATAGACGTCCTAGACACCCGCTACGGCAGCCTTTGGACGAACATACCTGACACCATGATCTTTGAACAGTACGGCATCAAGTACGGAGACAACGTAAGGGTCCTCATAAGCCACAACCACAAGATAGTCTTTGGCTACACGATGCGCATGTGCAGGAACTTCACAGAGGTGGAGATAGGAGAGCCGCTTCTTTACATAAACAGTCTCTTGAACGTGGGCCTTGCACTCAACCAAGGAAGCTTTGCGCAGGAATACAGGATTGGATCCGGTGAGAACTGGGCCATAAAGCTCCAGAAAGCCTAGTAAAGGACGATTTCCTCCACTGGATACTGGGGCCCTACTCCTTCGAAGTCTATCACCCCTGAGGCCAAGCGGGCTGCACAGTATGCAAAGAGGTCTCTACCATGGAAGATGCTTGTCTTCTCCGTACCTTTTAGCCTGTTGACAGTCTCGTCTATCGCCCTGACTGCATCTATGCCAAACTCCTTCTTGAGAAGCGTAAGCGTACCGTTGTCAGGCGTGACCACATAGTAGCCGTTGGATGTCTTTGCAACGCATGCGCGCCTTGATGTTCCAACACCTGGGTCCACAACGGACACGAACACGGTTCCAACGGGCCAGTATGGAATCACTGACACCAAGGACTTGGACGCCGCCTCCACATTGAACTTTGGAATGACATGGCTCAGGTCGTAGACTCCAAGATCAGGGTCAACCGTCTTGCACACGCCGTACATGGCACCGCCGCCACCTACGCCAAAATCGGTCTGCATCACGACAAAGGGTTTCATATCACGCCTCCTTGGAAAGCTGTGGGGCAGCCAAGCCCGATAGCTTTGAAATCTCGATCGAATAGTCTGTAAACACCTCGCCGTCATCGAAGATGTCTGGAAGGTACTTTTGGGCGAAACTGCGCTTGTTCAGGCTTATCTCCATGTATGGACTTGTGCTTCCGTTGCAAAGTATGGGCTCGCCTTCAGGCACGAACCCAAACGACTTGTGATAGAGCACAGGCATATCAAAGAGAACCGCACCTTTCTTCTCTATGCGAACATGGACCATGTCGCCGTACACTATGCCTGTCTTCTCGAAGTCAATCACGGAGATATCGGTCTCAGGAGAGCCAAAGTGCTTGAGGCAGCCCGTTATGCAGCCCCTTGCGAGACCAGGTTCCACGTGGCCCTTGGTCTGGGGAAACAAAACTATCTCATCTACGGAATACTCAGGCCCCACCCCCTCGTAATCGATTATACCAGAAGCAAGGCGAGCAGCGGTGTAGGCATAGACATCACGGCCATGGAAACTGTTGGCACGCTCCGATCCAGAGAGGCGGTTGACCCGTTCGTCTATCTCACGTACCGCAACGACTTGGTCCTTTACAGCGGTAAGTGTGCCGTTGTCTGGTGTGACCACATAGCTTCCATTGGCAAGAAGGGCCACGCACGAGCGTCGGGATGTTCCAACCCCCGGGTCTACGACGGAAACGAACACCGTGCCGTCCTTCCAGTACATGACGGTGTCTGCAAGCAGGAACGCAGCCTGACGCATGTCGTATGGCCGTATCTCATGGTTCAGGTCGAACACGCCAAGGCTCTGGTCAACCTTGCGTATGACTCCGTACATGGAACCTACGAAGCCTGTCGTAAGTCCAAAGTCTGTCATGAGGACGATATCAGGTTTACCTGCCTTTGCATGACGCTCTGCACATTTTTCTTGCATATCTTCAGATCCTTCTTATCACAATCCCATAGCGAGACAGGTCGAACCCTTCCTGCATTGACTCAGGCATATACTTGGAGACGAAGCTTTCAAGATTGAGCCCCAGTCCCATGTAGCCGGTGCTTCCATTGAAAAGGATTGGGTCGCCGGGCTTTGTAAATCCAAATGAATGCTCATAGAGCATGTCTTCATTGAATATTTCACCACCATCCCTACGCATCAGGACATTGACATGGTCCCCAAAGCGTATGCCGGACTTTTCGAACTCCTCATATGTAGCACTCAGGTTCAGATTCCCAAAGTTCCTCACAAGGCTGAACACCCCACATTCCACAACGCCTTCTCCAACCTTTGCAGGCTTGGCGTCTATGAGCACGATGTCCTTTGCAGAGTATGCAGGCCCCATGTCCTCGAAGGTGCACTTTCCACTTGCAAGACGGGCCGCCGCCCATGCAAGGGGTATGCATCCAGCAGGAGCTCCGGAGAGGTCAACATCACGAACGTCCTCGAATGGAAACTTGGAGTACCAAGCCGTAAGCGTACCGTTGTCAGGCGTCACTATGAACCGTCCCTGGGAGGTCTTCACAACACACGGCCGCCCTTCACCAACAAGGGAAAGACACACGCTTCCCGCTGGAAAGAACTGAAAGAACGAATACATTGCACACGAAGCCGTAGCAACATCCCCCTTGGGGATTGCGCTTGTCACGTCGTACACGGTCGTACTTGAGCTTGTAGACAATATGCTGCCAACGATCTTGGAGGCTTCACCGCCCATGCCATAATCGCTCTGAACGGCGACAAGTCCTCCACTTGGGACCGATTTCCTTGTGTTCTCCATATCGAATGCTCCTTTCAAACCTTTCTCACTCTGAGCGTCCAGTCCGCGCCATCCCCAAGGCTGCGCTCAACGACCATGTTCCTGCGGTTGGTGGCGACCTCTATCATGGAAGTCTCTGAGTTGTACACCAAATCGCTGCCTTCCGGTACGAATCCAAAGCTCTTGGCAATTGGAACGACCTCTTCAAGGACGCATTGTCCTGCATGCTCCATGAATATTTCAACGCGGTCTCCATATTCCATTCCACACTCTGAAAGCCAACGGAACGGAATGTTCGTGGTGACAAGTCCAAAGTGTTTGGATGAGTCGGCGATCATTCCGTAGACTTCACCATCCCTCTTCTCCGGCCTTACATAAGGGGCTTCGACGATTTGGTCAACAGGATATTCAGGGCCTACACCCTTGTAGTCGATCACCCCACTTGCAAGACGGGCTGCGGTGTAGGCATAGACATCACGGCCATGGAAGATGTGCACGTCACGGGTCGTTGGGTAGCGGTTAACGGATTCGTCTATCTCCCGAACCTGCTTTATGCCAAGCCTATCCTTCATGTATGTAAGCGTCCCGTTGTCTGGAGTGACAATATAGCTCCCATTTTCCAAAAGTGCGACGCATGACTTGCGAGACGTACCAACTCCAGGATCCACGACGGATACGAAAACCGTCCCTGCCGGCCAGAATGGTATTACATAGAACAGTGCGTCGCTTGCCTTGAGGACATCGAACTGCCTTACGCTGTGCGTTGAATCGAAGACCTCAAGCGTTGGATCCACGATTCTGCAAACACCCTTCATGGTGGATACCGATACGCTGCCTTCGCCGAAATCGGTCTGTAGTACTACTGCTCTCTTCATTGCGAACTCCTTGTTGCAGAGGCCTTGTCGTGCGGCCTATTTAAACCACTTGAGGATGGACAGGGTTTCGAAGCGCCCCACCTTGACAATGTCCTCGCGGGCGATGAACGGGCTCCAATACGTTACAGGCCATGGATTTATGATTCTGAACCATACGATGTAGGCCACGATTCCAATTGCGAACAGGATACAGAACTTCCTTAGAATCCTGTCCGCCTTGGTGAGTTCGTGCTCGGAGTACCACGTCCTTTTCCTGAGTCTCCCAAAGCCTCTGAGGTCCATTGCATTGGCTATGACCTCCACCTTGCCAAACGACGATACGACAAGAGGGACGAGAAGAGCCGCGGTGGCCTTGAGACGTTTTCCAAGAGAGGCTTTCTTCGAGAGCTCCACGCCACGCATCTGCATGCTGTTCTTTATGTCAGTGTAGCGTCTTGCTATGTCAGGGATGGTTCTGTATGCCAGCGAAACGATTGTGCACACCTTGTATGGTACGTGCAGAAAGGCCAAGCCCGATGCAAACTCGCTTGGAGTCGTTGCAAGAACGAAGGCTATGACGACCATGAAAGAGGCAAGCCTTTTTACGAACATTGCGAATATGTACCAGAGGGTCTCCTTCGTGACGAAGAGGTTCTCTCCAAGGCGCCATATCACGGTGCTGCCTCCAACATTCGTGAGCCCTGCGTCAGGGGACACAAGCAGCAGCATGAGTGAGCCGATTATGCCAACCACAAGGATCATGAAACCTATCATGAACCTTATTGGCTTGTAGTTGGGTTTCATCGATATGATTGCGGCTATTGGGAGGATGGCAAGCACGGCAATGACCCTTACATCGAAAGTGGCGATTATGGCAATGGTGAACAGAACGAACAGCAGGACCTTTGTCCCCCCAGTAAGCTTGTGCATCATCGTGTTCCCTGGAGTGAAGTTAATCAAAAACCTATTGTTCATGCATGCTCCTCCCCTTTTGTATTTTGTTCCATGGGCTTTCCGCATTCGCGCCTTTTGCAGTTCTCGTAGTCTATGAAATGACGTATGACCCTTTCAGGTTCGAGTCCAAGCCTTTGGGCAAGCCTGTAGAGGGAGGTCTGCTTGAGGTTGGCTTTCTCTATCGTGTCATTGTCAGCAAGCACGGCAAACGTTCTGTCATCCTTGAGAAGCCTGCCATCTGTGAAGACTATGGCCCTGTCTGTGTTCTCCAATGCAAGGTGCATGTCATGGGTTATGAACACTATGGTCTTGCCGTACTCCTTGTTGAGGACATCGAGGAACTTCATGATCTCCGTGTAGCTTCTGTAGTCCTGACCTGCAGACGGCTCGTCAAGGATTATCACATCTGGCTGAAGAACAAGTATGGACGCAACCGTTATCCTTTTCTTCTGGCCGTAGCTCACCGTATCCACAGGCCAGTTTCGCATTGGAAAGAGGCTGCATGCATTGAGGGCATCCGTTGCACGGGCTATTATCTGCTCCCTTGGCATGCTGCGCAGCGTGAGAGCGTACTCCACTTCGTTCTTTATGGTGTCCTTCACGATCATTTGGTTGGGATTCTGCATGACATAGCCAACGCGCTCTCCAATCTCCTTTATCGAAAGGCCTTTTGCATCCTTGCCGCCTATTGTTATGGAGCCCTTGTTTGGACGGCAGATTCCGCATATGAGCTTTGCGGCCGTGGACTTCCCCGCACCGTTCCTTCCAACTACAGCTATGCGTTCACCCCTGCTGATTGTAAACGAAACATCTTCAAGGACCTTGCGACTGTCATCGTATGAGAAGGACACATCCTTCACTGATACAAGTTCGTCGCCAGGATGAGGCTCGTGCGATTCGACCTCGCTCTCAAAGAAACGAAGGAGCCTTTCACGGCTTTCATCAGAGAAAACCATATTGTCTATGCTGCTTAGGCCATCGTTATCTTCAAGGTTGCAGCCTGCATACTTCATTGCGGTTATGTACAATGGCTCTCTGATGCCATACTGTTGGAGCAGTACGCCTTTGAGGATTTCGTCTGGAGTCGTGTCCGCCACTATGCGGCCTTCAGCCATGAGTATGATTCTGTCAACGCGTCTATGAAGAACATCCTCAAGTCTGTGCTCTATGATGACTATAGTCCTGTCCTTGTCCTGTGCAAGTTGGTCTATGAGCTCTATAGCCGTCTCACCCATTCTGGGGTCCAAAGCCGCCAAAGGCTCGTCGAATATGAGAATGTCCACGTTGCTGCCAAGGACTCCTGCAATGCCAACCTTTTGCTTCTGTCCACCGGAGAGGTCGAACGGCACAGCCTTGAGGAAGTCCTGCATTCCAACCGTTGAGGCATGCTCCTCCACGATTGGGACCATTTGGGAACGAGGTATGCACTCGTTCTCCATTGCAAAGGCTATGTCCTCAGCAACCGAAAGGCCAACGAACTGGGCGTCGCTGTCCTGAAGGACCGTTCCCACCTCTTTGCTGAGCTTGTATATGGAAGACCCTTTGGTCTCGTGTCCGTTGACCTCAACGGACCCTGTCATGGTTCCTTCGTAAGAAAAAGGGATGAGTCCGTTTATGCAGTTGGCCAATGTGGACTTTCCACTGCCCGATCCTCCAAGGATCAGGACCTTCTCCCCTTTGTGGATCTCCAGGTTTATATCGTACAGAGTAGGTTTCTGCTGAACCTTGTACTGGAACCCAAAGTCCTTGAATCTGATTACCGTATCAGCCATTGATTGTTCCTATCGTCGTTTGAGAGGTCGATACCTCTCGTTCCTTTTTCAGAAAACTAGCGAAAAACCAAAAAAAGGGGCTGTTGCCATACAACAGCCCCAATCCACAGAACAGGATCAGTAGTTGTCACTGTGCTCCTGGGCCAGGTTGGACCTTGACTTGTAGCGGTTTGCAAGGACCTTGAGGACAGGGATTCCAACTACGACCAGAACCGCGAAGTTTCCAACGGTTGCGGCGAAAGCCTGGAGGAACGTAACCTCAAGGTCTCCACCATAGAAGAGAACCGTGAAGATTGGAGTTATGACTCCAAACGAAATCACGTTTCCAAGGATGCAGCATATTGCATAGATGATCATGTGCTTGACTTCAAAGATGCCTTCCTTGATGTTTGCGCCGTAGACAGGAAGAAGTCCAACGCAGAAAGCCATGACGGCGTTTCCAACGGACCAGTCGAACCACATTCCCCAACCGCCTATGAGGTCAGCGATCACGTTGCCCACACCTGCTGCGACGAATGCAGGAAGAGGTCCAAAGAGACCGCCTACGATGACAGGCACAAGCATTGCGGTCGTAAGGCTCGTATTCGTGAATACAGGGATTCCACCGTAGCACATGAGGACTCCGAACAGAGCTGCACCAACAGCGACGGCAACGATCGTCTTCGTGTTCCACTCACCCAAAAGCAGCTTGCCGATGTTCTTCTTTTCTTCCATTTCATACCTCCAAGGAATGATGTCTTCGTCGTCCAACGTACACGGCTATGAGACTTTTGTCCAAGGCCCCTATGCACAATCTTCCAACGCCCACTAGTTTGATACAGGCAGTATACCACAGTATCCTTGCCTTTGCCATAAAACTTTCTCCTCCGTTGTTTGCAATGCCCCACAAGTTTTCAAAAGCGTTATTTTGGCAACACAAAAGCAACAGACCTGTCATACTGCAACATTTTCGCAACACGCGGAAACCAGTTACACCCAATTTTCAACCAAAAGACCACCAACCCTTGAGAACTCCTTTTCGTTGTTGGTTACAAGTACCAACCCCCTCGAACGAGCATGTGCAGCTATGAGAGTATCCAAAGGTCCTATGGGAGTCCCCTTTCTTTCCAAAGAAGCTCTGATGTCCCCGAACTCGATTGCAGCATTGGAGTCAAAACCAATTACCTCAAACGCAGAAAGGAACAATGCCAAAGCCATGCGATTCCTCTCTGGTGTCGAACTCTTCTCAACTCCATACATTAGCTCTGAGAAAGTAATGGATGATATGCAGCAATCCCCTGGCTCGCGACATGAAAGCCTATCCAAAAGACTCTTGGGGCTCTTCTTTATTGCATATATGCAAATATTCGTATCAAGCATGTATCTCATAGCAGCCTTTCATCGAACTCCCCTTGGTTACGTCCGCCATCCATGAAATCGTCAGAAAACATTGCAAGGCCAGCCATGGTTCCACTCCAAGGACTGTCTTTTGGCACCAGAAACACGACATCACCAATCTTATTCACAAACACCTCGTCCTCCTTGAACCTGAAATCCTTTGGAAGCCTTACAGCCTGACTCCTTCCGTTTTCGAAAACCTTTGCAGTGTCCATGGGCCACCTCCTTGATATATATCATGATATACATCAAGCAACCCGATGTCAAATACCACTTGCACCAATCGCTCATGTATCAGTCCATAGGGGCGCTTTCACCAGAGAAAGGCCTTTTCGGATGGTTCGATCCCTCTGTCATTCCTATCAGGGTCGAACATTCCACCTCCAAAGACGGTGCATTCTATGGTCTGACCAATGACTTCGAGCAATTCATCATAGACCTGGCTGCCTGTACCTTCCTTTGTAAGGCTTCTGTTGACCATCGCTTGGTTTCCATCGTGGAAATGGAATGTGAAAGTAAGGATGGGGCCGTCGTCTTCACTTATATGCCCTTCGAACAAATCCCCTCCCTCGAAGATGTCGGATGTCTGGTCCAACAGCTGGCGGATCTCCCCTTCACAGTGGCATTCATAGCTGTTGTGGAAACAACCTTGCGGGAATCTTCTTGTATAGGTCAGGGTCAAATCATCCCTTGAAAGACTTACGTGCTCCACATGGCAGCATTCATCGGAACCTTCCATGAAAGAGAGCTCTTCAGGAACAGGAAAGGGATCGAACAGTTCTATCTCAAGCCTATCCACCCTTGAAGCCTTCACGAACTGAGTGATTCCAAATGTACCGTCGAACAGCTCCATAAGCGGCTCTATGAACGAATCGAACAGCGATGCCCCCGGTCTTTGCCCTGAAATGGACAGATCAACATCGTTGTACTTGACGAAAAGCTTCCAATAATCCCCTTTTTGAGTTTCCTGGTAAGCCGCAAGATCCCTGATAAGGTCATTGCAGCTCACTTTATGCCACCTGCGGATGAACCTGTCAGAGTTCCCCTTGCTCATAGTGCGAACCTTTCCGTTGTTTTGGTCACCGCTTCCACCAAACGCAATTCCATAGGACAAAAGACCCGCCTTGTGGTTGATCTCCACCTTCACAGGAATCCCCAAGGAATTCTCCATCTCGAACCTTAGATAAGAAAACATAAGCACCTCCTTTTCTGTGTTTTTGTCTTCTATCTAACTAATTCAAAGAAACCTCGCATTTCCATTCACGGTTTTTGAAAAATCCAACTTTTCATAACCAAGGCCTTTCCATCAAGGAGACATCTCAGGGTGTAATAAAAACGATATTTTTCCAAAAACATTAAACTTTGTTTGCATAAAAGGCTGCTTTCATTAATTTTATGCAAAGACCATTTCACAATTGTCCAGATTTTGCACGCACCGCGTGCAAAATGTTGGTATGCAATATAAGCAGCTTTCACAAAAACAGTTTTTGGTTGGCACACAGTAGAGTGTTTTGTATCCAAATCTTGTTTTTCTCGTTTTCGATATACTTTTTTCTATTCAAACCGCGTTTTCTGTGAAATCGATATAAAACTCAAAGAGGAGACTTCCACAAAAATCGAAAAATCTGCAAAAGAAGTGGAAAATCTTCCACTGAAATGAGTTTTTTCCAAGTTTTTGTGGAAACTCAAAGACCAAGAATGCAATTCGCAGGGATTTTGGCTCAGCTACAAGGATGGGAACGAGGGACAGTACTGAGATGTACGACCCGAGTGAACCGACGCAGTAGATGAACAAAAGACCAAGAATTACCTTACAGCGGAGATGAGGGAGCCCAACACCGGCTCAAAGCGGGCTCCGTACCAGTGGTCCTTGTCGCTCTGAGTGACTTCTATGCACTTGACGGTGTAGTCAGCGGCTATCCTGGCTGATGCAACCGCGTCGTGGCCGTTCATGAGGGCACCAACGAACGCAGAGGCGTAGATGTCGCCTGTTCCATGGCAGCCACCCTCTATCTTGACGTGGCGGTAGTAGTCCATATTGCCGTTGCGGTAGACGACGACACCTGTAGAGGCGCTGTCGTAGCTAACACCAGTGAGGACAATCGTACCTTTGCAGAAGGAGGCAAGCTCTCCAAGAAGTCCTTTTATATAGGCTTCGTCGTAGACTTCCTTGTACTCGTAGTCTGTCAGGAAACAGGCCTCAGTTATGTTTGGAAGGACGAAGTCGGCAATGGAGCAAAGCTTCTTCATTTCTTTGACAAAAGCATTGTTGAAGCCATAGTAGAGATTGCCGTTGTCTGCCATGGCTGGATCGACGATCTTCAAAGCCCCCGCATTCATAAGAGGGGAAGACATTATGTCCATGACGTATGAGATCTGCTTTGAACTTCCAAGATAGCCTGTGTAGACGGCATCGAAACCAATGCCCTCCTTCTCCCAATGGGCGGCTATGGCTGGCATATCGTCCGTAAGGTCGCGGAATGTGTAGCCGGTGAATCCTCCGGTATGTGTCGAAAGAACCGCCGAAGGGAGGATTGCAGTCTCAAGCCCGCAGGCGGAGAGTATTGGAAGTGCAACGGTGAGCGAGCACTGTCCTACGCATGAAATGTCCTGAATCGTAAGAATCCTTTTGAAATCCATAATACTCTCCTTTGCTAGAACATCGACGATGCCTGCCAAACAAAAATCGTGGCCAAACCCACATGGCAGCAATCATACAGAGCTTGGACGTTTAATACAACACTTGCCGTGGAAAAGGGCAGTTAGTATAATCTAACATATGAAGAAAGTCATTTGCAGAGTCAAGGGGATGAGCTGCGCAGCGTGCAGTGCATCCGTGGAAAGAGTGCTTTCAAGGAAGGAAGGCGTACAGAGCGCCCAGGTGAGCCTTGCAGCAGAGGAAGCCACCATAGTATACGATGAAGAGAAGGTCTCCTTCGAGGAACTTCAGAACATAGTGAAGAGAGCTGGTTTCCAGCTCCTTCCACCGCATGACGACAATCAGGAAGGCCAAAGCGACGAGGAATCGAAGAAGGAGAAGAAAAGCGAGAGGATTCACCTAATAAGGCTCTACACCTGCATAGCGTTCACAGTTCCGCTTTTCATACTGTGCATGGGTCCCATGGTGGTGCCGTCAATGCCAATGACATCGGGCTGGATCCAGATGGCCCTATGCATACCAGTGATGATTGCAGGCTACACGTTCTTCACAAAGGGGTTCTTCAACCTGTTCAAGCTGCAACCCAATATGGACAGCCTTGTGGCAACGGGTGCGACGGCGAGCTTCGTCTACAGCCTTGTGAACCTCATCCAGACCACGGTAGCCAATGCCCAGGCGGCGCAAACGGCGGCCCAGCACATGGCAATGGGCCATACTATGGAAGCAATGGAGATGGCCGGCATGACAATGGAGCATCCCCACCTCTATTTTGAGGGCGTGGCAATGATAATCACGCTGGTGATGGTTGGAAAGCACATAGAGCTCAGGTCAAGAAGAAAGGCCGGCGACTCCATACGAAGCCTCATGAACCTGGCACCGGCCAAGGCCACACTCGTAAAGGACGGCAGGAACGTTGAAATAGATGCCAAGGACATAGCTGTCGGCGACCTTATACTGGTGCACCCAGGAGAGAAGATAGCCGCAGATGGAGTCGTGGAGGAAGGAGCAAGCGACGTCGATGAAAGCATGCTCACAGGCGAAAGCCTGCCTGTATACAAGACAGTCGGATCACAGGTCTGGGGTGCCACGATAAACACCAACGGCTCGTTCATATTCAGAACGCAGAAGATAGGCAAGGACACGGTGCTCTCATCCATCATAGAAATGGTCAAACAGGCGCAGGCGTCCAAGGCGCCAATAGCAAGGCTTGCGGACAAGGTATCGGGAGTGTTCGTGCCAATCGTCATGTCGATTTCGCTTGTCACCCTCGTTGCATGGCTTCTTGCAGGACGAGACATCTCGTTCGCCCTTAGGTGCGCCGTAAGCGTGCTGGTCATAGCCTGCCCCTGCTCGCTTGGACTTGCCACACCAATTGCAATAATGGTCTCAACCGGCAAGGCGGCCTCGCTTGGAATACTGTTCCGCAGTGCACAGGCCCTCGAACAGCTATCCAGCATGAAAACCGTCATGTTCGACAAGACAGGGACTCTGACCCAAGGAAAGCCCAAAGTCTCGTTCTATACCGATTTTGGCACGCTTCGCTTAGCCGCACTGGCGGAGCGAAGGTCAGAGCACCCCTACGCAAAGGCCATCCTTGAAGCATATGAGGACGAAGCCTCGAAGAACATAGCAGAAGGCGACAATGGAAACGAAAACGCAGAATGCGGCCAAAGCTGCACGATTGAAAAGCTTGGAGCTTCAGACTCCGCTGAAGGTGTCTCCTTCGAGGCCATAGTGGGCAAAGGCATCAAGGCCATTGTTCAAGAAGGTGTGATCCTTGCAGGAAACAGAGCCCTCATGGAGGACAACGGCATAGAGATGCCAAAGGAAGACTCACAGGCACAGATATACGTTGCACTCAACGGCCAGTACAAAGGACTTGTCATGATAGAGGACACTTTGAGGCAGGAGGCGAAGGAAGCAGTGAGAAAGCTCAAGGAACTTGGACTTGAATCCACCATGCTTACAGGTGACAACAAGAAGACCACAGCCGCCATAGCGAAACAGGCTGGACTCGATGGCTTCCATGCTTCTCTCTTGCCGCAGGACAAGCTCTCGTTCATAGAGAAGGCAAAGGACAGTATAATGGTTGGCGATGGCATAAACGATGCACCTGCCCTTGAAAAAGCAGGCATAGGCATTGCAATGGGCTGTGGAACAGATGCTGCAATGCAGGTTGCAGACGTTGTAATCATGAACAGCAACCTCAACTCAGTTCCTACTGCAATACGCCTTAGCAGAGCTACCATCAAGAACATAAAGCACAGTCTGTTCTGGGCTTTCTTCTACAATACACTTGGAATTCCAGTCGCAGCAGGACTGCTTACGTTGTTTGGAGGACCAACGCTGGATCCAATGCTGGCGGCGCTGTGCATGAGCCTCTCAAGCCTGTCGGTTGTGCTCAACGCCTTGAGCCTCAAGAGGTTCAAGGCCTAGGCCACACAGCTTGCAGCACCCACGGCCACGGGATCTACCAACGAATCGTAGCCCTCGCAATACCGCCTTCCACATTCTCCAAGTCCACGGCTCCACCATGGAGCCTGGCTACGGTGCAGACGATTGGAAGACCAAGACCCGAACCGCCTCTGGTCCTGGACCAGTCACCTCGAATCCACGGCTCAAGGAAGCTTTCATCCTCAATGTCCTTTGGAATCGAGCCCTTGTTCTCAACGCATACGAAGCATCCACAGGAATCCTCTCCTACTCGAAGGGTTACAGAACTTTCGTCCTCTCCGTATTCGAATGCATTCTTTATGAGCTCCATGCAGGCACGAGTCATGAGGACGACATCACATTTCACATTGTCTGAAACGTGTTCGAATACGACATGCCTTGTTCCATCCTTCAGGAATGGAAGGCTGTTCACTATACAGTTCTCAAGCACCGCTACGGGAACCTCGTCTATGACGGGCGTAGAATCCGCCTGCATGGAAGAGAAGTCTATGACCTTTCCTATGCGCTCGTTGAGGGTGTCGGATTCCCTTCGAAGCTCCTCTATGGATGTTTCATCAAGGGGAAACACTCCGTCACCTATGCCATCGACCATCATCTTGATTGCACTTGCAGGGGTATTGAGGTCATGGGATATGCTGCTAAGCCAAGCCCTACGGCTCATGGCGTTTTTCTGAAGCTCCTTGTCCAATTCCTCTATGGCTATGGAAATCTCGTCAAGCTCGCTGTTGCGGCTTCGTTTAAGCTTTACATTCGTCTCTCCCTTTGCAAGCTTCTTCAATGCAGTGCGTACACCGTCTATGAACCTTATGTTGCGGGAGCTTATGACCCATGCAGCGACCAATGCTATTACAAGGCACACGGGAACGGACACGACCACTCCTCTAAGACAGGAGTCGAAGACATCCTTGGAATAGGCATATGTCCTTGGGGAGTATGTCAACAGGTCTATTATGAAAAGGTCCTCCCCCTCGAAGGCCAATGTTATTGAGCCTACTATGTCATCGGCATTTATCGCATTTGGAAGGACAAGATACGTCTGGTACTTGCTGTAGGGGGTTTTTCGTTCCACAACCATGAAGCTGTCCGCATCGCTGGACAGGACAAAGGCCTCCGAATCTTCCACGCTTTCAAGAGAACCACCAGAGAAGACAAAGTTGAGCCTCACAGTGTTGTGGGAATCCGTGGACATTAGCCTTCCACTTGATGCAGACGTGGCCGATGGCTCCTGCCCGGACGGAAGGATTGCGGCAAGCATTCTGCCCTCGGACGTTTTTCCAAAGGTGAACACGGTGCTACCCTTTGTGTCTCTGACCACATAGCCGGAAACCCTGTTGTCATCCAATGACGACATTATAAGCCTTAGACTTCCAAGACCAAAGTCCTTGAAGCGCCCGCTTTCTATACTCTCCTCCAAGGCATCAACAAAATCGTTGTAGACGCTGGTCTTCCACTTGGTCTGGCTGTGTGAATACTGAACCACAAGGATGATGCTTTGCAAAAGGATGGTCACAACGGTTATGGAGAATATGCTTATGAAGTACTTGAAGAAGGCTTTCTTCATCTACCTTCTTCCTCTTTCCGGTATGTTTTCCTAGTACCGCATGAGTCCTTCGCCTCGGACAAATCGGGCTCCGACGCATACCCTATGAATCTGTAGCCATACCCCCTTACCGTCTCTATCCATGGAGCCGGGCCAAGCTTGGCCCTAAGGTTCTTTATATGGGTGTCGACGATCCTTTCATATGCCTCCGACGAGTAATCGAAGCACTTCTGGAGCATCTCCGACCTTGGAATCACCCTGTTGGAATTCTCAATCAAAAGCGTCAAAATGCGCCACTCAGCTGCGGTCAGCGTTATGAGAACACCATCCATTTCAATACGGTGCTCCGCCTCGCTGAAAAGCATTGAAGAAGCGCCTGCCTTGAAAAAACGAGGACTGGCAATGGCACCACCCGATGCACCGCCTTCAGAAGGGGCTCCATCTATGCGTCTGAATATCGCTTGAACTCTAAGAACAAGTTCCTTTGGAGAGAATGGCTTGGTTATATAGTCGTCCGCACCAAGTTCAAAGCCGTGGATGCGGTCCTCCTCGGCGATCCTTGCGGTCATGAAGATGACCGGGACATCGCACGTACTGCGAAGCTCCTTTACGAATTCAAAGCCATCGCCGTCAGGAAGCATCACATCCTGAATCAACAGATCAGCCTTCGTGACTCTGAAAGCCTCACGGGCGGAGGTCAGGTTTGGAAAGGACATGGCCTTGTAGCCTGCAAGCTCAAGGTATCTTCTGACGCCCTCCCTTATCACGCTATGGTCTTCCACAATGTATATCAACTTCATAACGAATCATTTACCCACTTGGACACATTTTTTCAACAGACCCATGTCCCAAACGGTCGCAAACACACAAAAATCCACATTCACGGTTCAAGGACGAACGTCATATACACAGGGTTGTGGTCAGAGCACTCGAAGCGAGCATCCACCACATAGCTCTCCACAACAGTTACATTTGGACTAACGAGGAAGCCATCCACCGTTATCTGGTACTGTCCTGCCCAATAGGCCTCGCTTGGATTGCGGCAGCTGGCAATGGGGTTGGATTCATCGTATGGCGCTACCAGATGCATTTCATTGGACTCGAATACAAAGGATGGTATTGGCTGGGCCCATGAGAATTCGGTCTCCTCTATGCCAAAGGCTTTTACTCCACGGCCAACGACGTCCTTGTTGAAATCCCCTCCTCCAATGCAGTAGTTTCCATTCTCGTATTCCGCCTGCATGTCTGCAAGAAGCATTTCAAGCTGCTTTATGGCAATTGTGCCATCAGATGTGTATGCAGACAGGTGAAGGTTGTACAGCACAAGCTCCCTTCCGTTGTCAGTTGGAATGCGCGAAACGCTGTAGCACCTGTCCAGGTCCAAAAGTTTCATGAGGGAATCCTCTATTGGCAGACTGCGGCGCACGGCATTTGTTATGGAATAGGAAGAGAACGTCATGATTCCAGCCCTGGACTTTCCATGAGGCTGATAGAACGGGTAGAAAAGAAACGGCGAATCGTAGTTCTGTGCAAACACATGGTTCTGGCCCTCAAGGGCTTCTACCATGTATGTCCTTTCGTCAACATGATAGGTCCTTGTTGCATCGAAGTCCACTTCTTGGATGAGATTGAACTGAGCATCGAAAGACTCCAAACAAGCCCCTATCTTGGACAGGTTGGTCGTTAAAGCTTCCTTGCTCTTGGCCCAGGACTGTCGTCCGCCATCCATGAAGAAGTCGTAGTCGTCCTCATATGCACCAAAACCAATGTTCCACGAAACAATGTTCTGCCGAGTGCCAACCGGCACGGATTCCTGTGAAGAAAGAGCTCCTTCGACATCAAGAACCATATTGTCGTCCAGTCTGTGGTAGTCGATGAGAACATATGAAACATAGACGAGAACAACCAACAAAACAAACGCCACAATGCCTAGTAGGACTTTAAGGAACCTCTTCAAAACGAAACCTCCATCAAAGAGCAACCTGCAAAACCTCTTCTTGACAATCATACATTAAAAGTCTTTCATTTGGGAGGTTGAATTTGTGGAGGGAGTGACGATATGGACAACGACAATGACAATGCAAAGACGAGACTGATATGCAGCGATGTTGACAGCACCCTCGTAGACGACAACAAGAGACTTTCACCAAAGAACAGGGAAGCAATAAGAGAGGCCGTTTTGGAAGAAGGGATGCACTTTGCGATAATATCGGGCCGCATTGCACCATCCGTAAGACGCTATATGAATGAAATTGGAATAACTGGCGTCATCCCATCCCTTGGCGGCTGTCTTATAGAGGATTGGGATGGAACCATAATCGAGGAGAACAACGTGGACCGCAGGCTTGCGGCCAAGATAAACAGCCTCATCAAGGAAATGGGATGCCTTTGCTTTGCATACCACCACAACGACTGGTACATCGACCCAGGGCATCAGGACTGGATCAAATCAGAGGCCGATGCAACCGACACCGTTGGGGTCGTTGAGGACCTGAACCAGCTGTTCTGCCGCATAAGTCCAAACAAACTTCTTGGAGTCCATAGCGACACAGACAGGATACTGAAGCTTAAGGACGCCATCCTTGATAGGTTTTCCAATGAAATCGACTGCTTCCTCTCATCACCAATGTACCTTGAGATAGTTCCAAAAGGAGTCAACAAGGGAACCGCCGTCGATGCCCTGTGCCACCACTATGGCATAGAAAGAAGCAACGTCCTCGCCATAGGAGACTATTACAACGACATAGACATGCTTAGGATCGTGGGAGTCCCGGTAACGGTGAGAAACGCACCTGACGACATAAAGGCTGTAGCCCGCTATATAACGGAAAGCGACTGCAACAACAGTGCAGTCGCCGAGGCCTTGGAAAGGTTCGTGGTCCGCTGAACTACAGAACTACATATCAAGGACCGTCATCAAATCCTTGTCAAAAAGCTGGGTATCGTACCAGAGGGCCTTTATTCCCAAAGCCCTTGCACCAAGTATGTTCTCTTCGTAGTCGTCAAGGAAAACGGCATCCTTTCCTTCAACGCCTTCATGGGACAATACATAGTCGAAGAATGCCTTGGAAGGCTTTGTAAGACCAATGAGATGCGAAACGTAGCAGGAATCGAAAAGCTTGTCCCAGCCACGTTCCTGTATGACGTTCCAATGAGGGGTGCAGTTGTTCGTAGCGCACACGACACGTCTTCCACGAGCCTTGAGGGCCTTGATGAGCTCCACCATTGGAGAGTTCTCCACTGGATGGAAAAGATCCTTGAAAGGATCGCCTGGAACCTTTATGCCAAAGACATGCTCCAAATGCCTGTAGAAATCATGTATGTCGTAGTTACCATCCATGATTGGAAAGTCATAGTGCCTGTATTCTACAAGGAACTCCTTGGCATCAACACCAAGGAGTTCGATCATTCTGTCTCGGAAGTCGATGTTCTTTAGGACAACGCCTCCCAAATCAAAGACATATAGTTTTGCCATACTAAGAAATCAACCCTTTCTTGACTCGTAGACCGCAGCACCGCCAAGGAAGTACTTCGAAAGCGAGAAGAACAGGATGAACATTGGAATGGAAGCCAACAGGGCGCAGGCCATGAGGGCACCTTCGTCAGTCTGCTTCTCCTCTGCGAACTTGGAGATGTACAAGGGGATGGTCTTCATCTTCTCAGCCTGGGAGCACAGAAGCGGCCACAGAAGGTTGTCCCATTGGTTCCTGAACGACAGTATTCCAAGCGTTGCTATGACAGGGGTCGAGTTTGGAAGGACTATCCTTGCATATATTCCAAATTCAGTAAGGCCGTCCACTCTTGCTGCGTCTAGGTATTCGCTTGGGAATGTAATGAGATACTGCCTCATCTGGAACACACCGAATGCGCTTACAAGGAACGGTATAATAAGACCAGGGATGGTGTTGATTATCTTGAGCTTGGAAGCGACAAGGTACAACGGAATCATGATGGCCTCGAAAGGAATCATCATGGTGCTCATGATCGCCATGAATACGACCGTCTTTCCCTTGAAGTTGAACTTTGCAAGTCCATAGCCGCACAACGAAGCCAAGAGAACCGTCGTCAAGGCACAGGTGAATGCAACGATGAGCGAATTCCACAGGTTCGTGAAGAATATGTGGTCGTTGTGGTTTCCAACGATGGCCTTCTGGAAATTCGTGAAGAACGTCCTGCTTTCAGTAGTGAAGTATTCCTTGCTTGGAATCCAGGTATAAGGCATTGCCATGATCTGCTTTGCATCCATGAAGGCCGCTGTGACCATGAAGAGAAGCGGCATTATGGTGAATACAAGCACAAGAATGAGAACCACGTATGTGAGGATTTCTCCAATGCCTACCTTTCCAACGAATTTGTTGTTGTTCATTCTACACCTCCATCAATACTCTACGTCGTCGCCGCCCTTCTGAGTCGAGAACTGCAGATAGGTGAAGCAAAGCATGATGAGGAACAGGATTATGGACATTGCACTTGAACGTCCAAGACGCCTGTTCACGACGCCGGTGTAGTAGATGTTCATGGTTATGACATCTATAGGCTCCCTTGCCGTTCCACCCTGTACGAACATGTACTGGGTGCTGAACGTCTTGAGGCACTGGAGCATTGCCATGATGGAGACAAGCACTACGGTTGGCTTGAGAAGAGGAAGGGTGATCTTCCAGAACGTATGCCAACGCGAAGAGCCGTCAACTATGGCGGCCTCGTAGATCGTTGGAGGAATGGATGCAAGACCTGTTATGAACAGGATAGTGAAATATCCAATGTACTTCCAGAAATACACTATGATTGTGGAGGCTCTCAGCATGGAATTGTTGGTGAGCCACTGGTAGTCTCTGCCTGACGTATGCATCACGAAATTTGAGATCTGGTTGAAAAGACCCGTAGGCTGGAACAGAATCATCCAAATCGTAGCCGCTACGACGGAGGAAAGGACTGCAGGGGTATAGTATGCAAGCTCGAACATCTTCGAGTGTCCTGGCTTGCGAAGTTGCATGATTAGCACTGCAAGGACAAGGGAGACCACGACCATTGGAACGAACGTACCAATGGTGAATATTGCTGTAGCCTTCAATGAATTGAGAAGGGAGAATCCTCCGTTGCTCTGTGTGAACAGGTATGTATAGTTCTGAAAACCTATGAAGTCATAGGTCCTTCTTATTGCATCACGGTTCGTAAGGCTGGTTATGAACGCGCTGATGATTGGATAGAAGCTGAACACAGCAAAGAACACAAGACAAGGAACGGTGAAGAGAAATCCCCAACGTGCCTGCTTCTTCTCTATGCTGTATGGAGTTAGTTTCTTTTTCATAAAAGCATGACCTTTCTAAATCTAAAAGCAGTGGACCAGCAAAGTGGTCCACTGCATGAAAAACACCTAATTGAATGACAATCAGTCTGCGAGGATCTCGAGAACGTTCTTCTGGAGAGCATCGTATGCTGCAGCTGGATCTGTGCCCTGGAGCATGACGGACTTGACTGCGCTTCCAATTGCGGACTGGATCTCTGCAGCACCCTTTCCGTAGTATACGATGTGGGATCTTGCGAAGTCGCCACTGAAGACATCAGAGTAAGGCATGCTCTGGTATGTCTCGCCGTTCATGAGCGTCTTGAGAGGCTGGATGAGACCAACGTTGGTGAGGTACTCTTCAGCATGTCCCTCTGTGAGGAGGAAGTACTTGATGAGTTCCCAAGCCATCTTCTGCTCGCGCTCAGACTTGTCGGCATTGACCATGTAGAAGTGTCCATAGTAGCAGCCTGCAACGTCCTTGACAGCATCCTCGAATACTGGATATGGAACGACCATCCACTCGCCGCTGTTGTAGAAGTCTGGGTTGTCAGAAAGGATTCTGGCTTCCTGATAGAGACCTGTGTTGGCCATTGCCATGTCACCGTTGTTCTTGTTGAAGAGCTTTCTAGCAGCTGTAAGTGATGAGTTACCAAGGTTGAGTCCCTGAGGTCCCCAGTTCTGCATGAAGGTAAGAGCCTTCACCCAAGCGTCCTTGTTGACGCATCCTTCCTTCTCGTTGAGTTCGCCGCCAAGCTGCTCTACCATTGGAACGAAGTATGTAAGCTCATAGGAGTATCTGAAGTCGAAACCACGTCTTGTAATGATGTCACCATCGCGGAGAACGATCTTGCTGGAGACTTCGACCATGTCCTCCCAAGTCTTTGGATAGTCAGTCTCAGCATCGAGGCCAGCTGCACGGAAGACGTTCTTGTTGATGAAGATTGACCAGTTGGTCAGCTCAAGAGGAAGGCCGTAGACATCGCCGTTGTATACGACTGCATCTATCATGCCATCCTGATAGTGGTCGAGAAGGTCCGCTGCATCCTTGAAACCAAGGGTCTTGTAGTCACATGGAGCTACGCGGCCGGCTTCGATGTACTGATACTCGTTCTCGATAGGAAGGTTGAAGAAGGATGGACCCTCGCCGGAAGCGAAAGCGGTCTGAACAAGCTCGCGGAGTTTTTCAGCGCTCTGTCTTGTGACGTTGACCGTTACGTTTGGATGGATTTCCTGGAATTCCTTGATCCACTTGTCCTCAAGAGCCTGTCTTGAAGCATCTTCATGTGTCCAGAATTCGAGTGTGATTGGTGAATTATCCTCTTTTTTCTTGCATGAGACTACAAGACACATTATTGCCAACAGCGCCAGCAACAGAACTGCAGTTCTTTTTTTCATGTTTTTCTCCTCCTAGAAAAATGCTACTGAGTATTATCTCACGCATTTCGCCTATTTGAAAGGAAAAAGTAAATTTTTTTTTACACAAAGGGCCCAAAAAGCGCAAAAAATGTTGCAATTTGTTGCACAGTCTTGAAAAAAGCATCCCCTATTTGGTAAAAAACCGGTAAAACGACACTTGAAATTCCATCCGAGTTCGGAATATCCTGAACCCGTGGACGAGAAAACGACCACTTTGGAGGGAATTCCATGGAGTACATAAGCACAAAGGAAGCAGCCCAGAAATGGGGCATAAGCGAAAGACGCGTGAGATCCCTGTGCGCAGAGGGTAAGATTGAGGGCGCCGCACGTTGCGGAGACTGGGTGTGGAGCATTCCGGTAGGAACCCAGAAGCCAGCCGATGGAAGAACCCTTAGATACATGAAGAACAGAAGCCTTAGGACAGGCATCCAGGACTACAGCAAGGCGGACTCCATACGCTCAAGCCTGACAGTCACACCACTTACCAACAGGCAAAAGGCCCAGCTGATACTGGAAGCCATGACATACGACGGGAACGAGACCTCCTTACAGGCCCTCGAAGGGGTCCTGAACCTACAGAACCAGACGTCCCTCACCCTAAAGCAACAGGTCATGGCCCTCAACGCCAGCTCAATACTCTCCTCCATACCGTTCGACCTCAACGAGAAGAAGCTCCTCGATATCCACAGACGACTCATGAGCTCCATCAACGAAAGAAGCGCAGGCTACTACAAGCTTGGCGGCCCTCAGTCGCAGGAGACGGAGGCCATGCTCGAGCAGTACGCAGGCCCATGGTCCGTACTGCACCCCGTGGCAAGGGCGGCGTTCATGTTCTCTGAAATCCTCAGGATAACACCGTTCGAGGAAGGAAGCACCCTCATTGCCTTCATTCTGCTTGCAAACGAAATGTACAAGGCAAAGCTTCCACCAGCTCTCTTTGGGGAGACTAAGATCCCTGAGCTCAAGGCAGCCTTGGCCTCCACGAAGATACGAGGCAACAGCCAAACCCTCGTGGCCATGATACTGGATGCGGTTGCACGGGCCTAGCATGACACTCTTCAGACACGCCCTCGTCATAGACGGAAAAGGCGGCACCCCATTCAAGGCCGATGTCCTTGTGGATGGCTCTCTTGTTGCAACCGTTGGCAAAGACCTGAAGGCCACCTCCTCCACTTCCATAATCGACGTGGATGGCAAAGTCCTATGCCCTGGTTTCATGGACATCCATGCACACAGCGAACTTGAAGCAATACGCAATCCTTCCATGATACACAAGGTCCAGCAAGGCATAACGTTCGACCTTTCCGGCAACTGCGGCATAGGAGTCTATCCAAGAAGACTTGAAGACCCAGCCGTCTTCGCAGACATACTGGGACACTATGCACAGCCATGGGATTGGAAGGACTTCCAGTCCTTCTCCCAAAAGCTTGAGCCTGGCATCAACATGGGGTTTCTCCAAAGCCACAGTATGCTTCGCATGATGGCCATGGAAGGAAACCCAAACAGAGCGGCTACGAAAGAAGAAGTATCCACAATGTGCCGGTTGCTTGAAATCTCACTGCAACAAGGATGCTTTGGGCTATCTACGGGACTGTACTATGCACCGTGTCTCTTTGCGGACGAACATGAAATCATAGAACTGCTGAATACCGTGAAACACCACGACCGCATATTCGCGGTGCACCACAGATGCGAAGGGGATGAAATACTCCCATCTATAGACGAGGTGCTTGGCTATGCAAGGAAAACAGGTGTAAGACTTGAAATCTCACATCTCAAAGCCATTGGAAGGGCCAATCAAAGCAAAGTGGACGAAGTGCTTGGAAAGATACACCGCTTCAAGGACGAAGGCTTTGATGTTCAGTTCGATCAATATCCATACGAATACGGAAGCACAAGTCTGTTCAGCCTGCTGCCCCCGTTCCTCCTAAGGCTTGATAAGAAAGAGCTTTCCAAAACACTTGCAGGAATGGAAAGCAATCCCTCTCTGAGGGCTCGTGCAATAGATGAGATAATGCATCCACATGGATGGGACAGCATAGTGGAGCTGTGCACGTGGGACGACATAACCATAGCAAGCCTTGAGAGTTCCCCCGAATACGATGGCCTAACACTGCGGGAAGCATCTGAAAAACTAGGCAAAGACCCGTTCGACACCCTTTTTCAACTGTTGTCAAAGGAAAGCGAGCTTGCACTCATGACAGACATAACCCAAAGCTCAGAAAACCTTGGAAGGATATTCAAGGACCCGCTCATGCTCTTTGGAACGGATGCCCTATACACTGGAGAACTAAGCCATCCAAGAAGCGCCAACGCTGCCATTCACCTATTGGAGACCATGTGTCTGAAAGAAAAAACGGCAACCTTGCCTGAAGCAATCTCAAAGATGACTTCCAAGGTAGCGAAAAGACTTGGAATGAAAGACAGAGGAACAATCCAGGAAGGCATGAAGGCGGACATAGTGGTGTTCGACCCAAAGACGCTTCATGACAACTCAAGCCCTGCCAATCCGTTTGCAATGTGCACTGGTCTGGAGTATGTGATGGTAAACGGAGGGTTCGCCGTATACGAAAGCGCCCCTACTGGAAGTAGGAGCGGCATGGTGGTCAAGGCGCACAGCTAGCCACAGCTGACTCTTGAGCCATTTGATGGGTTATTTTCCAATCTTCTGCCAAAGCTTCTCAAGAGAGTAGAAGTCCCTGAGCTCCTGGCTCATGAGATGGATCACGATGTCTCCGCAGTCTATAAGCTCCCAGCCATCGTCGCCCACTGCCTTGTGGCGGTTGTTCACTTCAAGTCCAAGTTCGTCCAAAAGACCCCAAAGTTCACGGGCCAGTCCTCTGAGATGCCCAAGGCTCGTGACTGTGCAGATCACAAAGCATTCGGTCCAGGAACACTCCTCCGACACATCTATGGTTGTCACTTCAAGGCCCTTGTGGTCAACGAGGAATTCGCTTATGGCTGCCGCCTTCTTTCCAATCTCTTCTTTCATCATCAATATCCTCCAAGAACCTGGCCCAGCCACTGAGTGAAGTACCGCTGGGAGAAGTTCAGATCTTCATTGCCGAAAAGCCCTCTTGCATCATAGTAGATGGCATTTGGACTCTTGTTCTCAAGTACATCCAAGACTTTGGACATATCCTGTCCGCAAAGCCTGTTCATATTATCGGACAACGGTTTTTTGCTCAATACTGCAACGTTGTCCGCAAACGTTGCAAGCCTCTTTGCTCCGCTGGGTTCTCCTTCCCTATCAGAGCCCATGACATCCAGCATGTCACGGACCGTCTGGAGAGAACCGCTTGTTCCAACGATGAAACCGCTTTCCTTGAGGCCTACGAAGTTCCTCATTGCAACGGGGATGGAGTCCAAGCCTGCATCCTTTCCCCAAAGAAGTATGGGCTCAAGAGGAAGCACCACTTCATAGAGGATGTTTTGGTTCCTGTCGTACACCAAAATGAATGCGTTGTCCTCGAAGTATGCATAGAAGCAGTCTCTGTTGGACGACGTGCATGAGCATAGAACGGCCAGACATATGATGACAGCAACTACAAAGAGGACTTTTGAAGTACTTCCTTTCACCAACATCAACTGAGTCCTCCACCTGCTGCATTTCTATCCATCCAGGGAAACCGTCCTTCATCGCATCCTTTGGCTTCAAGGTCAGCCTTCATTTCAAGTGAACCATTGGCTATGCGAAGGAACCCGCTTTCCTTCCAGTGGTCCATCATATCACATAGAACCCTATACGCACATGATCCAAGGTTTGGCGAAGCCAAGTAGTAGGAGCGTCTCTCGTCAGTCATGAACCTTCGTGAAGGTTCTATGAAATCAGCGACGAACAGGGCAAGTGCAAGGCTGTCCATCCCTGCACATCCCGTGGTATGGACCTCTATGGCTTTTTTCCAGGAATCAGGATATCCAGGGAAAAGCCTTGAAACGATGTCAGCAGATACCTTTCCATGAACCAGGACAGGAGAATCAATCTCCTGATGCGTAAGACCAATGAAGTTTTCATGACAATATGCAAGGATTGAGGCATCGTCCATCTCTCTTGCAACGTCATGCGAGAGTCCGCAGAAAGAAGCGGCATCAATGCCTTTCCATGTTTTTGGATAGTCGCTGGATGGATACAGCTCCAAAAGCCTAGCCGTGGTTTCAGCCACCCCTTGGCTGTGGACATACCTCTTTTCAGAGACCTTGCCTTTCAGGAAACGGTCAAGGTCCCCAATTCTTGCAATCCTATCAGCTGTATAGGTTGTGTTCTCTGACATACTCTGCAACTCTTTTTGGGAGGTCTTCCATCCTACCGCTGACATCTTCTCTGAAACCGCTTGAGGACTGCACCGCAAGTTCCTCAGGCTCAAGCTTTGAATAGACGACACCTTCAGGCATGAGGTTCCAGAGCGCTCCATCCTGATTGCGACGGCACACCAGGAAATCGACTTCCCCCTTTAGGTCGTCGAATCGATACCATCGGTCCAAGGTTGGAATCTGGTCGTCACCCATTATGAAGCCAAGCCGGGTATGTATGTCCATGTCACGTTTCAAAGCCATGACTGTGTCGTATGTGTACGAAACACCACCACGGTCCAGCTCCATGGAGGATAGCCTTATGTCCGCATCTTCATCCTGTGGATAGATGTCCTTGTAGTCTAGAAGCGCGAGGCGCAGCATCTCAAGGCGATCCTTGTCAGTTGCCTTTGGTGCACTTGTTTGCTTGAAGTTGCTCAAAGCGGCGGGAACCACTATGAACATATCATAGTCAGACATGGAAACCGCACAGTGAAGAAGAAACAAGTGCCCCAAATGAACGGGATCAAAGCTTCCTCCAAGCATTGCAACTCTTCTTTCGCCTCTTCCGTCTTCCATCATTACTCTCTGCTTCGTCTCTTTTTGGCTCTATTATTCCTGAGGCATGAACCTGTCGTCCGTCTCTGGGTAGAAGGCGTCTTCGTTAGGCTTTGTCGTGAACCCTCTCTCTGCGAAAGGTTCCTCAATCATATCAACAAACGCCTTCATGATTGGCTTGACGGAGTCTTCGTCGAATATGCTCATTCCAAAGACCTTCTTGTCTGCATACTTGGCCTTGAACTTCTCAAAGTTATCGGCAGCTCCATCTTCGTCAAGCTTTGTACCAATGAGGACCTCCCTCTTTTCAAGGAGATCCGGCGAATACGTACCAAGCTCGTTCCTCAGAAGCTCATATTGGTCAAGGAACTGAGGGTCCGACATATCAATGAGGTATGCCAAGCCGCCCGTTCTTGCAATGTGCTTGAGGAACTTGAAGCCCATGCCTGCACCTTGGCTTGCACCCTTAATGATCCCAGGTATGTCCGCAATCACGACGTCCTGGTCTCCAAGACGCATCATGCCAAGCTGGGGGATCTTTGTAGTGAATGGATACGATGCAACCTTGCTGCGCGCATTTGTAAGCATGTTCATAAGGGAGCTCTTGCCTGCATTGGGAAAGCCAACGAAACCCACGTCAGCTATGACCAGAAGCTCCACTCCAACTCTCATTTCAACACCTGGCTCACCTGGCTGTGCGAATTTTGGAGCCTGCCTCGTAGAGGTTCTGAAATGATAGTTGCCAAGGCCGCCACGACCACCTTTGAGGAACACGAAGCGGTCGATGCCTGTAAGGTCCTTTATGACCTCCCCTGTACTGGCGTCCTTGATTACGGTTCCAGGTGGAACCGGTATCTCCATGTCGTTTCCGTTGCGTCCATAGCAGCGCGCACCGCTACCGCCTCTGCCGTTCTCTGCGCGGAAGGAACGTATGACCTTGAGATGTGCAAGAGTCCTTAGGTTGTTCTTGACGACGAAGACGACGTCCCCGCCCTTTCCGCCGTCACCGCCGTCAGGGCCGCCTTTGGCTACGAACTTCTCACGCCTGAAGGAAACACAGCCATTGCCTCCGTTTCCGGAGGCAATGTCGATATAGGTTTCATCTGAAAAACCAAACATAGAGATCTTTTCTCGAACTTACTCTTCGACGACTATGCTTACATAGTTGCGGTTGTTCCTTGAGTGATAAAGGACCTTTCCGCCAACCTTTGCAAAGAGTGTGTAGTCGGAACCCAAGCCAACGTTCTGACCCGGGTGAATCTTTGTGCCGTGCTGACGGACGAGGATCTCGCCACCCTTCACGACCTGTCCGCCGTAACGCTTTACGCCAAGGCGCTGTGCATTAGAGTCTCTTCCGTTTCTGGATGAACCACCACCTTTATGATGAGCCATTGATTGCCTCCCTTAAGCGTTGATCTTTTCGATCTTGAGAATGGAATACTGCTGACGATGACCCTGGGTCCTGCGATATCCCTTTCTCCTGCGGAACTTGTAGACACGAACCTTGTCGTCCTTGATGTTGGACTCGAGTGTGGCTACAATGCTGGCACCTTCAACGTATGGAGCGCCAAACCTGACTTCATCTTCTTTGACAACTGCAAGGACGGAATCGTATGTTACTGTCCCGCCGACCTCAGCCTTGACGAGATCGACCTGGATGGACTTTCCTTCTTCTGCCTTGTACTGCTTTCCAAGAATTTCTACGAGTGCGTACATTGAAAACACATCCTTAAAATTTGATTTCCTTGGCTTTATACCCAAAACCGATGTCCTTGTTCCATAGCCTTTCGCAGAAAAGGACGAAAAAATACGCTTGACGAACGAACATTCGTTCGTATACTTTGAGACCATGGACATGAAGGAAAACATAATTCTGAAGACGCTGGAGCTTGGCTACGAGAAGGGCCTTGCCAACGTAAGCATTCTGGACATAGCAACAGCTACAGATCTTAGGAAGTCCAGCCTCTACAGCCACTTCAGAAGCAAGGAAGAAATAATCCAGAGCATGGTGGACCACTGCCACGCACTGCTTGCAGAAAAGACATTTCTGGTGGACTTCAAGGCAAAGGATGCGCAGGAGCTTTTGGTTTCGTTGGTTGAAAGCTTCATTGAAACGTTCGCAGAGCCACCTCTTTCACACTACTACGCCGTGGTCCAGCAGCAAAGGCTCTATGACAAAGGCTTCGCAGCTACAGCGCACGACCTTGAATCCATGATAACTGCACGTGTCAAGGTTGCACTTGAATACTGTGTGCAGCGCAGTTGGCTTGACATCAACGACACCGATGCCGCAGGGGAGCTTTTCTCAAGTGCGGTCCAGAACTGCATTGCAAAACTTGCAGCCACGCCGGAAGCGGCCACAGCCTTGGGCTGCGAAGATACGGACTGGGAGCTCAACCGCCTCGTGGACAGTCTGCTGATGCTGTTTGGAGCCAATCTGAACCCAGGTTTTTCCTCATAGCCCGGAAATCCACTTCCTATCCCAAAAAAGTGAGTTCTTCACGGAAAGCTGGGGGATTGGGAGGCGGAAATCGAAATGGAGCATCCATCCTTGGGCCGTTGGGGCTTATGGGGCTGTTGAAGACCGTTGAGACAATCGAGGGCATCTGTGGCTCTTAAGGCGCTTGTGGCGCTTGTGGCGGTTGTGGCGCTTGTGGCGGTTGAGACGTTTGTGGCGGTTGTGGCTCTTGAAGGCGGTTGAATCGTGATGCAAGTAGAGCGCTTTGGAGCGTACCTGAGAGTACCTGATTGTGACTGTCAGCACCTGAATGCCCTGCATCTCTGAATCTAGACCGTTTTAGAGTGGCAAGAGCGTCCAGAGCGCCCAGATGGGCAATTGCAGAACCACCCTTTTCCCAATCCCCCAACTTTCCATGAAGAGCAAAAAGAATTATGATTGAGGTTGCGATTGACCGACTGGATGCAAGCCAAGATACGATTGCAAAGGCAAGAGCGGTATTTGCGAATACGCCTGTACTTGCTGATCTGTTATTCCGGTTCTTCCGGCAGCGCAAGGTTTGGAATAAGATAGTCGCCCTCTCGCCGGTAAGGGCCGCCCAAAGGAGCGGCCCATATATTACCGTATTGCCCTATGCAGAACTCACATCTTCTCAAGGAATGGAATGCCAACAAGGTCGAATGCGTTCTTCATGACCTGAAGCACCATCTCGCAAAGTGATACACGAGCTTTGACGAGCTCAGGGGTATCGGCCTTGAGGATCTGATTGTCGTGGTACCAATGTGAGAACCGCTTTGAAAGATCGTACAGGAAGGAACACACAATGCTGGGATCGTACTGTGTGCAGGCCTTGCCAACGACTTCAGGGAAGGATGAAAGCATCTTGAGCATTTCGCGTTCGTCCTCAAGGGAGAGCACGGCAGGGTTGAACGCCACATCACGATAGGCCGCCTCGTCGTACTTTCTGAGCATTGAGGATATACGGGCGCCCATGTACTGAAGATACGGCCCGGTGTTGCCGTTGAAGGAGAGGGATTCCTTTGGGTTGAACACGAAGTCCTTGCTTGGGTTGAACTGTAGGATGTAGTAGTTCAAGGCGCCAAGGGCAATCTTGTGGGAGGTGTCGTCAACATCATCGAGATCATCCTCGCGGCCCTTCTCAAGGATCTGCTCTTTGGCCATGTCCGTAAGGGATTGGATGAGGTCGTCTGCATCCACGACAGTGCCTTCGCGGCTCTTCATCTTGCCTTCAGGAAGGAATACCATGCCATACGAAAGATGGTGGAGGTCCTTGGCCCATGAATACCCAAGTTTGTCCAGGACATGGAAGAGAACCTTGAAATGGTAGTTCTGCTCGCTTGCAACGACATAGATGAGGCTGTCGAAAGGCCAGTCCTCATGCCTGTTGATCGCCGTTCCAATGTCCTGTGTTATGTAGATGGAAGTCCCATCGCGTCTTAGCAGTATCTTGCGGTCAAGTCCTATGTCGGAGTTGTCTATGTAGATGGAGCCATCGTCGGCCTTTTGGAAGATCCCCCTCTCAAGCCCCTCAAGGACCTTGTCCTTTCCAAGCTTGTATGTATCGCTTTCGTAGTAGTATTTGTCAAAGCTTATGCCGGTACGCTCGTATGTCTGTGCAACGCCAGCAAGGGTCCAGCCGTTCATGAGCTTCCAAAGTTCCATTACCTGGGGGTCCCCCTGCTCCCACTTTCTAAGCATAGCCTGGGCTTCCATGTCAGGACCGTTCTCCTTTTTGGCAAGGGCCTTTGCATCTTCCTCGGACATCCCTTTTGCCATGTTGGCTTTCGTATCCTTCTCAAGCTCCTGGGCCTCCCACTTGGCGAAGCGCACGTAGTAGTCGCCAACAAGGTGGTCTCCCTTTATGCCTGAGGACTGAGGGGTCTCCCCGTTGCCGAACTTCTGGTATGCAAGCATGGACTTGCATATATGCACACCACGGTTGTTTATGAGGTTGACCTTCATGACATAGGCACCGCAAGCCTTGAGGATCTGGCTCATGCTCTGGCCTATGCAGTCGTTCCTTACATGTCCAAGGTGAAGTGGCTTGTTCGTGTTTGGACAGCTGAACTCTATCATGACCTTCTTTGATCCAAGGAGGTTGGTATGTCCATAGGAAGAACCGCTTTCCTTTATATTCCCATACATTTGGGAGACGACATCGTCCATATTCACCCTTACGTTCATGTATGGGCCAAGGGCGAACGCCTCGCCATTGGGCTTGGATGAACCAGAACCACTGGGAAGCGCATTGATCCTTGCGCTAAGGTCCTGGGCAAGGACGTTTGGAGCCTTGGAGAAGGTCTTTGCATATGCAAAGAGAGGGAACGCGAGATCCCCCATCTCAGGCTTTGGCGGAACCTGCAGCACGACAGGCGGAAGCGCACCTTCATGTCCGCTCTCCTCGTACATCATCTGCAAGGTGTTCTGAACCAAACTCTTCCATTCTTCCTTGTTTATCATTCCAAACCTCTCTTCCTGACGCTCACCTCTCCCGTGGAAAGGACAACCTCACGTCCATCATCACAAAGTACGTGCAGGTGGCAGTCGTCGTCTATCAGGACGGCACGCCCCTCTCCTACAACCGCACCCGCTTGGATTACTTTTACTTCGTTTCCTAGAATTGTGCTAGAGCCTTTGTATTCGCAAAGCCATTTTGCACTGCTTTTTTCTTTTTTTCCAGTGCATCTCGAAAACCCTTCTCCACAGGCCTCGCTGCCGCATACAAGTCCGTATACGTTTGCAATCAACGCCATCACGAAGCTTCGCATGGGAGGCACGTCCTTGGCTGACACCTTGTCCGTGTCGTACAAAGAGCCGACAACGCCTTTGAGGTCCTCTGCAAAGCACGACAACGGCGTTGCATAGTTCACGCCAATGCCCACGACCACGACGTTTCCTTCTTCACGTGCGACCATTTGGGCAAGGATCCCGCACACCTTAAGGCCGTCCATCACGATGTCGTTGACCCATTTTATGCCACACCCAACCCCGCACACGTCCTTGATTGCACGCTTCACCGCAACCCCAGCCTTTGCAGTCAGTGCAAAGCCGATGTCCCTGGGGTCTGTAGGACAGGGTACAAGCATACTTATGTATACACCTCCAACAGGAGATGAGAACGAACGCCCAAGACGGCCTCTTCCCCCTTCCTGTCTGTGGGCCCAGACCACGGTGCCTATTGGAGCACCGCTACGGGCCATCTCCATAAGAACTGCATTCGTGGAGCCAGTGCATTCAAATTCATGGAGCTCTATTGCAAAGCCATTTGGTATTTCATACGCACCATGGCAGAAGGCATCAGATACCCCTTGTAACCAAAACCTCTCCACTGGAAACCTCCAAGGAATCATCGGCCCTACTTTCCTTTTCTTCGCTCAGTCTCTCCTCGTAGGCCTTCTCCTCCTCAGGGGACATCTCAAGGAGCGAAGGATTGGCGAAATAGCGCTTCATGTTCTGGAAAGCCGATGCAAAATAATGACCGCTGCATATCCTCTCGTCCATTACGACACCAAGGGGAAGGCAGGTCTTGAACACTATCTCGCCCTTCTCCCTAAAGGCGACCTCCCTTGCATTACCCATGGTTATGAACACGCTGGTGGTTCCAAACTCATAGCAGTGATGGTAGATGTGGTTGGTCTTTATACTGGCAAGATTTGACACGGTAAGGCTTGTATGGAAAGGACTTGCATCTATCACGCTCATAGGGAGGATGCCACGTCTGTCCATCCATTTGAAAAGTCCAACTCCAAAATTGGCAAGACCGGGGATCTTCAGGAGCTTCTTGATGAGCTTGTCCGTGGAGTTCTTGTTCGTCTCCTTGCGGTTCTCCTCTATGTAGTGGTCTATCTTCTCCTGAACCTGGAAGATATTGTCGCTGAGGTCGAAGCGTATCTTGCTCATCGTGCCTTCCATGTCCCCGTCGCCCTCCTTGAGGACGACCATGGCCACGTCGAAGTTCTTCCTGTCGTATATCTTCTTGTTGACTATGAATCTGTTGAGAAGAGGATACTTGCACACGGTCCTAAGGTATGTTGCCACGACGATTCCAAGATGGCTGACGAACTTTCCCTCCTGCCTCTTCTCCCTAAGGTACTTCTTTATTGGCATGACAGGGATGTCCAATGTAATCATGTTCATTGCATCGTAGCGTTTGTTCATTATGTATGGAACGATGCAATACATTGGGTCTGCATCCTTGACCCTTGTTCCGTCTTTTCTCTTCATCTATTCCTTTCCTCGTTTAGTGGATTTCGCGCATTTCATACTAATGCTACATCAAATGCAAAGACAGTTGCAACTTACATGCAACTTACCGTGTTGGTTGAAGTTACAATACAATGTACAAGATCTCCGCATTTTGAATCAGGCTCAACGGAATCGGCCTTCACATGCATATAGTTGCCGGTGAGGCCATACCAAGTGCCGTTCCTGTTCTCTTCGAGGATGACCTCTGCGGGCTTTCCAATCTGGCGTTCCAGATAGCGTTGGTTCATCTCCAGGGCAAGAGCTCTGAGGATGGCTGCACGTTCGTCCCTCACGTTCTCCGGGGCCTTGTCCCTGGCCTTCTCAAGAGAAGTGTTCGGGCGAGGGCTGAAAGGGAAGACGTGCATCATGGCAAAGCCGTTGTCCACAAGGAACCTACGGGTCTGCTCGAACTCTTCATCCCCCTCAGCCGGAAGGCCGGTGATTATGTCGCACGCAAGGAACGGATCGTCCTTTATCTCCCTTAGCCTTTTGACCACGTACTCAAGGTGTTCAAGACTGTAGTTGCGGTTTATCCTTGTCATGACCTTTGGCGCTGCGCTTTGGATTGGAATGTGGAAATGCGGCTGTACACGAGGGTCTGCAAGCTGTTCAAGAAGAAGGTCATCCACATTGTCGGGCTCCATGGACGATAGCCTAAAACGCATATCCGGACCCAGATTCTTTAGAAGTTTCTCCATTAGGCCACCCAAACCTCTTCCGTTGTGGTCGTACATTGTAAGGTTCACACCGGTCAGGACTATCTCGTGATAGCCTCGTCGTTCTATTTCAAGTGCCCTTTGGACGGCTGTGTCCGCATTGAGGAAGGACGATGGTCCGCGGGCTATGTGGACACGGCAGTAGCCGCAGTTGTTGTCGCACCCGTCCTGAACCTTGAGATAGGAGCGGCAATGGTATGTGAACCCGCTTGGTGCGTAGTCGAACCTGTTCTCCTTAGAGCGGTTTTTCCCCAAAGGGATCTTGAGGCTTGAGAATTCGCGAAGAGCTTCAAGAAGAATAGGCTGCGAGTTTTCGCAGAACCTGTCTCCTAGGAATTGAGGAAGGCTCAGAAGCTCAGGCTTGCGGGCAAGAGGCAGAACCACCACGTTTGAAGCAAGCCCTTCGATCTCGTTTGCAGCCATCTGGGCATAGCACCCCGTCACTAGGACAGGGCACTTCGCAGCAAAGAGCCGTATCATACGGCGGGCCTTCTGCTCCGCCTTGCTTGTCACCGTGCAGGTGTTTACAATGACAAGGTCTGGTTTTTCGTCGCCAACCTCGAACTGCTTCAGAACTTCATGGCCGCTCTTCTCAAAGGATTCCGCCACGGCCTCGCTCTCGCACTGGTTCAAGCGGCAGCCAAGGGTGTAGATGTATAGGTTCACTCAAATGCCTCCTTGGAGGGACTACGATGCGCTGCATCTTCAAGCTCCTGGGCCAAAGCAACCATCTGGTTCATGGAAAGCTTTTCGGCACGTTCACCTGAAGGTATACCGGCCGCCGAAAGCACCTTCTCAAGCTCATCGCTTGTCAGACCGATCCCCTTGAGGTTGTTCTTGACAGTCTTCCTCCTCTGCGAAAACAGAACCCGTACAAGCGATATCAAACGAGAAACGAGCCCTTCAGGTACGAGTTTTTCCTGTCGTCTCTGCATAACAACAACCGAGCTGTCCACATTTGGATGAGGAAAGAAGCAGCCGGCCTTTATCCTAAAGGCCTCTCTGTTCTCGTAGTCTATGTTGGTGAGCACCGTGAAGCCACTGTAGTCCTCGCCACCCACTTTGGCGCACATGCGTTGCACGACCTCGCTCTGAAGGGTATAGACCATGCGCTGCGGAACGCAGCGTCCTTCTATGAGGGAGGCTATGAATATGGAGCCAACGTTGTACGGAAGGTTTGCGCATATCACATCGGGGGTGCCTTCCTTGTTGTATAGATCCTTCCAGTTCTTGAGGGCGTCTCCTTCCACCAGTCTGAACCTAGGCTCCTCTATATAAGCCTGCTCCCTTAGTATGCGGCAAAAGCCATGATCAATCTCAAACGATGTCACAGCAGCCCCTGCCTTGAGGAGTTTTGTGGTCAAAGCCCCTATTCCAGGCCCTATTTCCCAAACGGTTTTCCCTTCAAGGCCCCCGCATTGGGAGACGATCCTATCCAATACCTGCTGGGACACGAGGAAGTTCTGGCCAAACTTCTTGGTCATGGAAAGTCCGTTCTCTTCGAGTAGCTTTGCTATTGCGGATACTGAGCTGTAGTCAAAATCCCAAATCATCACTTGAAGTTTAAAGCACCAATGCAGTGCTAGTCAATTGCACCCACTCCTACGTCTCCAAGTACATGAGCAGGCACCACATGAGTAAAATTTCAAAATTTTATTTTGTTATGTTTCATAAAGTTACATTCAACACAAAGAAAACATGCCCAAAAACCGTGAATGAATTCTACTAGTTCCACGTATTCATTTTGTATGAGCGAGAGAAACACCTTACCCCAAACCATTTTTCTATCCCACTCCTTGCTGTTTCTCATCGTCTCATCATACTTTCCCATCGCTGGGCGGGGTCTAGGGATTGTGGCAGCGGTCCTTGGCGCTGCAGCCGTTTCCCTAGCCCCGTCCGGCACCCTTTTGTTTGGATGCGGCAAGTTTTCAAGAAGGGAAGACATCGCCATCCTAACTATGCTGCGCTGCATCATGTTCGTATCAGTTGCAGCGTTCATGGTCTCAACCATAGCAAGTGAAGCTCAGCTTAGGATGGCGCTTCCCAAGGAAACAGTCTGCATCTTGGAAGGCACCTTGGTACAGGACTCATCGTTCTCATCGACGGGCAACTATATGATAAGGCTCAAAGTCAGCAACTGTGGTTCAATACACAGCTTCAGAACCACTGCAAGCGGCCTTGCAACGGCAATTGGAAAGCCTCCATCCTCGAAATCCATAGTCTCATACGGTGTAAAGGTACGCCTAATCGGTCATTTCAGCGACGAGCTTTTCATATTCGAAAAACTGCAGGTTCTCAAAAGAAACAGAATCAACGACATTAGGGAATCTGTAATAGAAGGGCTGGAAAAGCGACTCTTTGGAAACTCCACCCCTCAGGATTCAGACCTTCTGAGTGCAATGCTTCTATTGGGAAGATCCGAGGACTATGGCTTTCCATTGAAGGAACTTGCACAAAGGTGCGGCTGCTCCCACGTTCTGGCATTGTCAGGAATGCACCTTGGAATACTTGTAGGAATCTGCAAGCTTCTTGAAGGAATTGGAGGGACTGGAATCAAGCAGACTACAAAGCTCATGTCATTCCTTGCCATTGGAGCGTTCGTCTTCACAGCAGGCCCCAGGCCATCGCTTCTAAGGGCTTTTATGATGTTCTGCCTAGGTTTGTTTGGCGGTACATCGGCCATGAAGTCTGCAAAACGCAGGCTGTGTGCAACGTTTCTCATCCAAGCCATGCTGTTTCCATTCTCCATGGTGGATCTTGGCAACTGCTATGGCTATGCAGCTGTAGTTGCAATAGTATTTCTCCAAGAACTCTCCTACTCTCCAATCGCAGTATTCACAGGAAAGCGAATTCTCTCGCCCTTCTGGCTCTCAATCATGGTTCTGCTCTTCTGTGCCCCAATCCAGATTGCCATGACAGGCTCGTGGAATCCAATTGCAATACTCTTATCGCCAATTGCAGGCCTGCTCGCCGCAGCATCGATGACGACAGGACTTGCCATCCTTGCCTTTGGCAGGTTTTCAGCTTTGCTTTGGGCGAGCGACACGATCTACAATCTCTTCCACTCCCTTTTCTCAATCTTCGCAAACTTTCCTCAGGCAGGATGGCCTGCATACCTCATCATGGCAGGGATGGTCGTCCTCTTGGAAACGACCACTCTCATCTTTTCGAAGTTAATCAAAAGGAAATCGATACCACTCACCTACGACGTGGAATCCATGAGAAGAAAGGTAAACGAAACTCAAAACTCACTTCAATATACACGGCAGGAAACAGGAGGACTTACATGACAGCGGATACAGAAACGGCTTCCTACTTTAGAACAAATCAACACCTGTATCGAAAAAGCAGAAACAGAATACCTCGACAAGCAAACAAAGAGAAAGGAAACAATCAATGGCTTTTGAAAATCTCACATAAAAGGCAGACACAACAAAAAGCAACGCACAGGACAGTACTTGCTGTACAGCCTGTGCGGCTGCGATGCAGTAGAGCGTACAAAGATCAACAAACCCCTGCGACGTTATTTGTAGAAATCGTTTCGCAGGTATTTGAGCCGTATTCAAGGATACGAGCGAGGGATAGTACTATTTGTACAGCCCAAGCGCTGTGACGCCGAAGACGGCTCAAAGACCAAGAAAGAACTAGCAGGCAGCTTGGGCAAGGGTGATGGAGGCGGTTACTACAATATCCTCCACACTGCAGCCCCTGGACAGATCAGACACAGGCCTTGCGAATCCCTGGAGGATAGGGCCATATGCCTGAGCACCTGCAAGGCGCTGCACGAGCTTGTAGCCAATGTTTCCAGCCTGAAGGTCAGGGAATACGAGGACGTTGGCATGGCCGGCGACGGTTGAGCCTGGAGCCTTCTGCTTTGCAACGGAATCCACGATTGCAGCATCGAGCTGGAGTTCGCCATCGACCTTGAGTTCAGGACACTTGGCCTTTACCATCTCCGTTGCCTGAACGACCTTGTCGACGAGGTCCCCCTTGGCGCTGCCCTTTGTTGAATATGAAAGCATTGCAACGACAGGTTCTGCATCAAGGAACGTGCGGCAGGACTCGGCGGAGGCCTCTGCTATCTCAGCAAGCTGCTCAGCCGTTGGATTTGGAATGGTCGCACAGTCAGCGAAGATGAACGAACCGTTGAGGCCGTACTGGGTCTTGTCTGTAGCCATCACGAAACAAGAGGAGGCGCTCTTGATGCCCGGCTTGCACTTTATGATCTGGAATGAGGCAAGAAGGACGTTTCCAGTTGTGTTCTCGGCGCCGGCCACCATGGCATCGGCATCATGAAGACGCGTCATCATGGCACCCCAGCGAAGAGGGGCGGTAATGAGATCGTAGGCCTGCTCTGGAGTCATGCCTTTGGCCTTTCTTAGTTCATAGTACTCGTTGGCGTAAGCCTGTCTCTTGTCGCTTGTCATTGGGTCAACGATTGCAATGCCTGTGAGGTCAACTCCAAGATTGGCGGCATTGGCCTTCACTTCGTCAGGATTTCCTATAAGGGTGACAGAGGAAGCGATACCCTGGTCCAGAATCACCCTTGCAGCCTTGACCGTCCTTGGCTCAAGACCTTCTGGAAGGACGAGTGCCTTCTTCGCTGCAATAGCCTTCGCTTTCATTTTCTCTGCAAATGTCATTTGTTTTCTCCTTTGGAACCCACGACGAGAAGGCCATGGGTACACATGTCATTACACCCAAAGGATATTCAACACGAAGGACTTTTTCAAGCTGAAAAGGCAGAGGCAAAGGGCAAAAGCTATTTTATCACTCTAAGGATGTACGCCTTCAGATACTCGCTTTCAGGGAACGACATACGTACAGGATGATCCATGCCCTGGCCAAGCGTCTCAAGGATCTGTACCTCTACACCGGCGTCCTTTGCACTCCATGCAAGCACGGTCCTGAAATCCTCACGCTTCAACGAACCGGAACAGGAACAGGTCATGAGAATGCCTCCGTTACGGATCTTCTCCATTGCAAGCCTGTTGAGGTCCTTGTATGCCTTCTTCGCACTTTCAAGCGATTTGATGGTCTGTGCCAGCTTTGGAGGGTCCAGAATCATCACATCATACACATTGCGTGGTATCGAACGCAGAGTCTCAAAGACATCGGCCTTGTTCGCCGCAACCCTCTCCAACGAAGACGAAGGAAGGACGCCAAGATCCACGTTCAAATGCACATTGGAAAGAAGCCTGTGAACGGCATCGGCGGAGCTGTCGAATGCATCCACCTTCCTGCAGCCACCGCGAAGGGCATGCAAGGTGAAGCCTCCGGTGTAGCAGCAGCCATCGAAGACCACAGCATCCTTGACATATTGCTCAAGCCGCCTGCGGTTTTCGCGCTGGTCGCAGTAGAAACCGCTCTTCTGTCCCGTCCCTGGAACAAGGCCATAGTAGATGCCGTCCTCTCGTATGCGCATCTCCGCAAGCTTCTCTGCGGGAGTGAAGCGAACACCTTCCTGATAGTACTCCACAATCTCATGAAGCTTCTCTATGGCGCAGAAGGCGGAATCCGTATTGAGAATTATCATCTGAGGATGCAAAAGCCCTTCTATGGCACGCACCACGACCTCTCTCATATCCCATGCCACACGGGCGCTCACGATGATTCGTACGATGCGCCCGTAGACATCGGCTACAAGTCCTGGCAGGAGGTCAGCCTCCCCATGGATTATCCTAAATATGTTGGTGGACGACGACATATCACTGAAGAAGGACTTTCTTCTCAGCACAGACTCTCGGACCATTCTCTCCCACCATGAAGGATCTGGAATATCGTCCTCCTTCCAAGAAAGAAGTCGTAGAGGGATATGGCTGTCCTTATCGTACCAACCCCATGCGATGAAACGTCCATCATAAGATACGACCTTCTCCACTCCCGCACAGGCAGGAAGAGTCGAAGCATCCATGGCTCCTGAGAAGACCCATGGATGATGTTTGAGCAGATTCCTTTCCTTTCCCTCTAGTATTGCAATCATGCCATCCTCAAGACTCAATGCTTCTTGGAATTCAGGTTTCTGAACTCCTTGACATCGTTTGTATAGATTATTCCAATGCCTGGTTCGTCAAGGCATTCCAAATTTGATATTGCATCAATAATAGCCTGAGACTTGTCTGATTCTGTCAGAATCATTATCATCTCCTTTTCAGGGACTATCGTAACACCAAGAAAATGGGCATCCTCTGCAGTTCCGGTGCCTCTTGCATGGGTCACCGTTCCACCTGTGGCTCCAGCCTTCCTTGCAGCATCCATTATGTCATCTGCATAACCGGTATTCACTATGACTGTGATCATCTTCCACTTGCAGTCCATATCTTTCTCCTCTTCGTTGGTAAGCAAGGCAAGAACGCCCTGTATCCTGTCCTCGCTGCGAACAGAATTGAAAATGCGATAGGCGGTGTCGTCGTCCAAGAGGATGAGAACAACCTCCTTGGATTTGTCGCCAAGGCCAAGGGCTGCCAGAATCGAGTTCGTGGCAGTCCCCTTTGCAGGGAATATCGTACCACCGCCAGCGCCCTCCTTCTTTGCGATTGCGAAGAAACGCTCGGCATGTCCTCGGTCAACGATTGCAACCAAAAGATTATTTTTCAGAAACAGCATTCTTCGCCTCCTTTGAAAGCCCTTTCTTCTCCTTTATACGGAAGATAATGCCCAAAATCTGGATTGCAATCAATGGGGATATTGCAATAAGTCCAACAAGGCCAAAGCCAAGCTCTGCAGACCCCGACACACCCAAAGCGAACGAAAGCAGGAACGTTGTGCTCATAGGGCCGCTTGCAACGCCACCGGAATCGAATGCAATGCCTGTGAACAGAGGCGGAGAGAAAAGCGTAAGCACCAATGCAAGTCCAACCCCAATGAACACGAACCATAGATAGTTTATCTCAAACAGGATCCTCACCATGGCAAGGGCAACTGCGCCTGCAACGCCTATGCAAAGGAACATCATGACAAGGGAACCCTTTATCCTACCAGCCGTTACCGTCTCGACCTGGTTCTTGAGAACCCATACGGCTGGCTCTGCGCACACGACGATTCCGCCAAACACAAGAGCAAGGCCAATGACCACAGCAGGGCTGTAGTTTGCAGATACCATCTGTCCAAGCTGTCTTCCAACGCCGACGAATCCATAGTCTACACCGGTGAGGAATACCACAATCCCCACAAAACTGTAGACGATACCAAAGATTATCTTTCTGAACTTCACCGTTGGGAAGTGGAGCATCACAAACTGCAGAATGATGATTATGGCAGCAAGCGGACCAAAACCAATGGCGGTGGTCTTTATCTTCTCAATCATCACACTCCACAGAGACAAGGCATGGGCCGTCTCTTGCGAAGCCAAAGCTGCGGACTCCTCCGCTCCCCCACGTCCTGCGAAGATGGCCATCAATGCAACGGCAAGGATAGGACCAATTGAAGCCACGCCGGTAAGGCCAAAGCTGCTGTCCTGCCCATCCTTGGTTGCGGACGAAACACCAAGACCCAAGGCAAGGAGGAACGGAACGGCCAAAGGACCTGTCGTGGCACCGCTTGCATCGAACGCAATGGAAGCCATGGACTGACCTGCAAATGCAACAAGTACGAATACAATGATGTAGAACACCATCAAAACCCACTTGAGAGGGAGTCTCTTCAGAATCCTCAAAAGGCCTATGTCAACGAACACTCCAAGGCCAAGTGCAATCATGAACACCAGAAACTGCTTGTTTATGGAGGGGTTCAGACTATGCACCTGGGACGCAAGGACACTGACATCAGGCTCTGCGAACGTGACGCAGAACCCAACGATGAAGCCAATCACGAGCATGAGGGCCGTACTTCGTCTGTGCGCAAGGACATAACCAAGCTTCTCGCCAATGGGGACCATGCCAATGTCCGTTCCTGCGAGAAACAACGAAAGCCCAAGCACAAGGAGCACAGCCCCCAAAAGAAATGATGCAAGGCTGTCACCAAGCGGAGCTATGGTGAAATTCAGAACCAACACCACAGCGACAATGGGGAGGACGGAGTACAAAGTCTCCTTTAGTTTTCCTACGAAATCCATCTTGACTCCTCACATAGCAGAAAAAATCAGCAGGCAACAATTCAAAGACAAAACGGAAGCACCACTGAAAACAAATGTCCAACAAACCTAAGATAGCAGGAATCAAGACTGGCTGTGAACCATCAATTCATGCAAAACCACCAAAAAGGAAGGCCTCCGTTTCAAGGAGGCCTAGACCAAAGAGAATCTTAACCGGTTCTTAGCCCTCGACCCCTCTTACCCTATCCTTTGCAAACGCAAGGTCTGCAGAATAGGAGCCAAATGAACGACGACTCTTGACCAAATGCCTGTTTATGGCTTTGTAGGAGCCTTTTCCAACCTCATAGACCGTCCCTGCATTGCCGGACACTTCGTATTTGCAGTTTGCACCGCAACGTCCCTGGTTTGAGGGGACCACCCCGTGGTATACATAGCCAATTACAGGAGCATCCAGGAAAGGCATCTCCTGGGCAAAACCATACAAGGAACCCTTTGTTCCAAAACCCGCCCTTGCAACGAATACGATGCCGTCAATGCTGGCAGAAAGGCTCTGGAGTTCCGAAGCATATGCGAAAGCAGGAGCATTCACAAGTACAAGATCATAGACCTTGGCAAGCTTTCCCATCATCGAATGGAACTCTTTTGCGCTGTATATGGAATTTGGGTCGAACTGGACCTTTCCACAGGAAAGGAAATGCAGACTCGAGAGCCCTTTGAAGGGCTTGACTATACACATTTCAAGGGGAACACCCTCCTTGACCACCTCAGAGACTCCAAGAGCAGGCTGTTTGATTCCCAACTGCCCTTCTACCATACAAGTGCGGCTGTCAACATCTACAATCAGAGTCTTGCGGCCAATGGAAGCAAAATAGGCTCCAACATTGCATAGAACTTGGGAAGCCCCCTCATGGTCATCGATCGAACCAAATGCAATGACCTTACCAGAACCTTCATGCTGGCCACAAGTTGAAGGCGACCCCTCCACAACGCTCAGGAGATTGTTCGCAATCGCCTTGTAGCGTTCTGCAAAACATGAGTCCGGGTCCTCAACCACCTCAAGGCAGGTGCGTCTCTGCTTTACCATTCTTCTACCAACGCAGTACAAGGTCCAACCCAAAGGACGTGAAGATCTTCCAATACAGGTTCTTATGGAATCCTCGTCCTTGATATGGGAGTCAGTAAGTTCAAGTACAAAAGCAAGAAGACATCCACCACCAAACCCAAGGACGAACGCCACAGCAAGCGTCATGGCTCTTTTTCTTGGAAGCGACTGTGAAGGAACCGCAGCATAGTCGACTATCTCGATGTTGCTGGATATTGAGGCTTCCTCTATCTTGGTCCTTTCGTATGTGGTCTTGAGCGACGACTGCAAGGACTTGTATATGGAGACATCGGTCTGGAGCTCCGTAAGCCTTCTCTCTATTGAGGGATACTTGGAAAGTTCATCGTTGTACTGGGCCTCCAAGGTCTTAAGGACGTTGAGCCTTATCGTCGCGCCAAGGTAGTCTATGACGGCCTTGGCATACGAGGATATACCCGTCATACCGCTTACGGAGACGATTCTGGCTGCGAGCTCCCTCTCCTTTGTGCTCAAGGAAGTCTCCAAGGTCGCGATCCTAGCCTCATCCGCAGTGGAAGTGGAGCCCTTGTACATATAAAGCTCCGTAGCGGCAGCCCTATACTCATTCAAAAGGGACGAAACACCCTCGTCAGTCGTGATCACATCCACGGAGGGAAGACCTTCGACCAAAGAGGAAAGGGAGTCCATGAGCGTCTCGCTTTCGACAATCTGCATCTCCAAAGGCTCCATCATTACATCGAACGCAACGATGCGGTTGGACAAGAGAGACACCCTATCGGATATCTTTATGGTCTCGTTGTCCTCCTTGTACTTCGTGAGGGCATCGTTGGCGGACTCCAGCATGGCCGTCGTCTCAGGAATCTGCTTCTCGACGAACTCAAGAAACTGGGTCTTCGTGCTTTTGGCGGTCTTTTCCATGAGGTCTGCGAATGCACTCACCAAAGCATTGGTGAAATCAGCACAGAACTGAGGGTTTGAATCCTTGACGGTGATTGCTATGACCTTGCTCTTGTCAGGATTCGATACGCTTATCTTCTTGGAAACATTGTCAAGCTCCCATTCCTTGGAAGGCTTCTGCGAATAAGGGACTCCCTTTGAATCCTCATAGGAAGATAGGTCCAACATAGCCAACGCATCCTGCATGACCTTGTCGGACTTGAGAAGCTGTATCTCCATGGACACATCCGACGACATGCTTCCTCCATCGCTTGAAAAAATGGAAGTGTTGTTGGCTATTGGTTCAACGACAATCGTGGAGGTGGATTCGTACGAAACGCCCTTGAACATGACATATACAAAGGCGCACATCACTACGGCCAATGTGCACAACGCAATGAGCCATCTTCTCCTCTTGGCTATCTCAAATAGCTGCATGAGTGAAATTTCCTGGTTGTCCTCATGGTTCGGGGTCATCGTTTCGTACACGGTGCCCCCCTCTTTCTGTTCAATCATACAAATTCTCCCTTATTCGGCTCCTTTATTTGACCAAATTGCCTATTCCTGAAATCATCATCACTACAGATGTCGCAAGCACAATCACGGAGGTCGCCACTGCAAGGTCCCTTCCAAGGGTGTCCTTGGCGGCTGTGATGGTATACCCAACCTCTATTGGAGCATTGCGTCTTACTGCCTTTCCTGTTTCATCGAACAAATTCAGCTTTCTGTCCGCCCTTGCATCCAAGGAAAGCCCGCCTGCAAGGCCTATGTAATACTCCGCAGACTCCCCTGGGACATATGCATAGTTGCCAGGATTCTGAACGGCACCGTTCACCGTAACGAAGAGCCTGGCAAAAGGCAGGACGACCACATCTCCTTGCCGCAGGGCAGTGGAGCCCTTCTCACTGGAAGCGAAGACGGACGCTCCATCAATAGGAATCTCCTCTCCGTCCCTCGATAGGTATATTCCGTCAAGATCGCATGATGAGGAGATGAGGCCGGACATGTTCCTAAGCATCTGCTCGGCGGTCTCGCCTTCCACGAAGTAGTACGTCACCTTGTCCGAACTCGAACCATACATGGAACCACCCGATACAGCTCCAATTATGGTCACATACGGCTTTGCCTTGTGGTAAGAACCAAAGTTCACATAGTCGCCGTCGCATGGAACGTAGGACTTCCAAGCCTGCGCATCAAGGAGCCTTGAGACATATGTGCCGTTCTCGTTCCTTGAAACCGATACCGACGAGAAATCAACATCCAGAATCAAACCATTGCAGTAACGATCGACTATCTCTCCAAGGGTCTCCCCTTCCAGAGGTTGGTAGGCGCCGGGTCTTGAAACCGCACCCTTGACCGTCACTGTAGTCGAGGCTTTCAGGAATCTGATTGAACATCCCGGAGAAACGAATATGTCGTCATCCTTCGAATTCTCCCTAGTGGCCTTGTAAAGGTCGAACTCCTTGACGCTTCCATCTGAAAAGGAGACCTCAACCCTCCTTGTAGATGCATATTGGCCCGCAAGGGATGCAAAGTCTGACAAAGTCGCCATACCCCATGTCTGCACAAGCCTTGAATACGCAACTTCACCAGTCACTTGAACCTGGAACATTCCACAGCCGGTCAACACAAGCTTTGGATTCGAATACGGATAGTAGGTGGAGACCAAGCCTTCGACATATTCCTTGAGGTCGTTCAAGGTCCTTCCCTTTGCATCGATCGTCGTAAGGGATGGAACGGCTATCCTGTAGTCGTTGTCAACTTGGAACGACATGGATACGTCTCTGTTTCCATCGACGTATGCAAGAGTGAAGGAATCGCCAGGAGTGACAGGATAGGTGGAGCCATTTGCTATGGCAATGCTGACTGCATTGGAAGGCATCGACGGGGAACTTCCGTCCATGCCCAACTGATAGCAATACGAATAGCTTTCAACATCCGAAAACAATGGCGACTGTACAAAGCCATTGGCCCAAGCCTCGAAAAACACCAATCCCAAAAGAACAATGACCATTGCAAGAATCCTGTTTGCTTTCATTCCTTTTTCTCCGTTCTGTTAGGATACAGTACAGGACAAACCCCGTCAACACGATGCACTCACATATGCACACACATATCCAAGGCTCTACAGAAGACCTACTTCTCGTCGTTCCGTTTTCCTCTTTTGTAGAACGGGGTCTTGACGAGAACCGCCCTCTTTGGCTTGTTGTGTATCACGATCTCAATGGAGTCTCCAAACTTGAGACCAGTCTTCCTCTCCATAAGGGCAAGACCCACGAACTTGTCGAGCGTAGGACTCTTGCATCCGCTTGTGACATAGCCAATCTCACGGCCTCCATGCATGACAGGGTAGCCGTTGCGGGCCACTCCACCGTCAACCATCTCAAAACCCCTCAACGACCTGGGGATGCCATCCTCCTGTTGTTTGGCAAGGGCGGCCTTTCCAATGAAATCACCGGCTTTGTCCAACTTGACGAACACGCCAAGGTTGGCCTCAAGAGGAGTTATGCTGTCAGATATCTCATGCCCATACAAAGGAAGCTTCGCCTCAAGTCTAAGGGTGTCCCTTGCTCCAAGGCCACAGGGCTGCACACCCATCTTTGCGAACTCGTTCCACAGCAGGACGCCGTCCTCAGCTGCGCAGTAGACTTCAAAACCGTCTTCTCCAGTATAGCCAGTCCTTCCAACGATACACTTCTTTCCAAGCATTCCGCTCTTGTAGTCCAAACCAAAGAAACCAAGGTCGCCAGCAGTTGGAAGAAGCTTTGAAACATACTCAACAGCCTTTGGCCCCTGTACTGCAATCTGCGCCGTAACACCGCTTAGATCCGTGATTTCCACGCCTTCCTGTGGCTTATGGGCCATTATCCAAGCAAGGTCCTTTTCAACATTGGAAGCGTTCATGACAACGAAGAACAAGTCGTCTCTAAGACAATAGAGGATGAGGTCGTCAACGCAGGTGCCGTTTTCGTAGCACATCACAGCATAGAGGGCGCGGCCTACAGGCTGGGTCGATACATCGTTCGTGACAAGTCCATCCAAAAAAGCCCTTGCACCCGGTCCTTGCACAAGGCATTCGCCCATATGGGAGACATCGAACATTCCAGCATCGCTTCTGACAGCATTGTGCTCAGCTATTATTCCAGCTTCGAAGTTCACGGGAAGGTCCCAGCCTCCAAAATCTATGAGCTTCATGTGTGGATAGTCCTTGTATGCCTCGTAGATAGGTGTTGTATGCACGTTTGTTCCTCCTAAACGGCCACGCAGCATGAACGCCAAGCAAGCATGGTCCTTCCACCATTCTACATCCTGCAATGCCGATTTACAACCACAATGCACGGGGCAGCGCAAACCTACAGCGCATCTGCCAATTGAAAAAGTAAATGCAACGGTAAGCCGTCCAACGTCGGATTGTAACGGTAAATGCAACACTGGACGAG
>CAKQWE010000001.1 GCA_934277975.1 uncultured Spirochaetales bacterium | reverse complement strand
TTCTTCATACCTGTTGCATTTACCGTTACAATCCGACGTTGGACGGCTTACTGTTGCATTTACTTTTTCAATTGGCACTACGGAACGCCTACGGTGTTTGGAGAATTCCAAAACTTGACAGGTGCTGTTTCTTTTGCGATACTTCAAATGAAAAGAGGCACTGCCGACAGACGGTTGCAGGCTTCAAGTTTTAACCAAATCTAAAGGTCGCCACTAGAAGGTCGCATTTTTTTAGTGGCGATTGTCTTTTGTGACTGTAGACACGACTAGTATCGCCGTGAACACAAGACCGATTATCCCAACAACAAGACTAAGTATCTCGTATGCCGTCATATCAGTCATCTCCTTGTCCTTAAGATTTGGAGGCAGGCCTCCATGTCGTCGAAACGACATGAAGCCAAAACAACCGCCTATCCGTTTATGGCAGTGCCAAATTCATTATCGCACAGACTTCATTGCTTATCAAGAGTTTAGCATTGTTTCCGTTTTCATAAAAACCTTGACAACCAGGGTGATGGGTGCTAGAGTCCAAAGTGCCTGTGTTGCCAGACGACGCAACGAAAAGGGAGGGGTGGATAGATGAAAAAAGTCATAGTCTCCATGCTCGTGTCATTCATGCTTTGCTGCGCATGCGCCTTCGCGAAGGACGTCGTGTTCAGCTGGACGTGCCAGGATCCAAGGGTCGTGGCCGTCAGGGTCCAGGCCAACGGCGAGGAGGAGGGGCTTTGGACTGTGCTCGATCCATCGGTCACATCCTATACGTTCACAGGCATCGATACATCCGTCGACAACATCTTCAACATACAGAGCACAAGGGACGGCGAGAGCTGGTCCTCCACTAAGGGCATGGTGCTCAAGGCCCAGACCTCCGAGGCCTGCGATGAACCATCCATGATGGTCGTGGGCCCGGAAACCCCATGGGGGGGGGAAGGTGAGGCAAGGAGCCTTTCCTACCGCTGGAGCCAGATAGGCGATACAACACACTACGACTGGTTCTCCTTCAGGTTCGACGACGGCCCATGGTACGTCGTCGACTCCAACACCACGGGTGTGGAGTACCATACCTACAGCGATGACGACCCAATACTTCAGGTAAGGGCCTCCGTAGATGGAAGGAAGTGGACCAGGAGGACGACCACATACGACCCTGACGGCCTCTACGACGAAGACAACCTGCCAACGCAGGGATGGACGCTGAGGGCGCAGGCTGGGGCGCAGTGGCCCTTCCTGGCTGCATTCCTCATTCCAAAGAGGTCCGTCGTCGCATACTACAATTCCAACAGGCTTGACACCGCCGTTTCCGTGGAGCTTGGCGCTTCATACGAGACCAAAGGCGGAAACGGATACGGCTTTGCGTTCCAGTATGCATCCACACCTACAGACAAGGATGCGGCCTTCGAGGTCTGGTCCATGGAGCTCCTCTATTCGAGGATGCTGTACCATACCAGAAGGTACGAAGCCTTCCAGCTGAACCTTGAGGTGGGCCTTGGACCTGCGCTGTGCATATACGGCAAGGTGGGCTCCTTTGGATTCAGGGCGAGGCTTGGACTCAACGGCAGGATCAACATAGCCGACAACCTCTACCTTACAACCGGCTTCGACGTGAACGCGGCCTTAGAGCCGGACCTCCACGACGGGGACGAGGTGAGGCTTGGCACCACGCTGTACCTCACGCTTCCATTGAGGGTGGGCGTCGTGTATTCGTTCAAGGACGTGGCCGACTGAGGCGGTGTGCATCATGGCTGGAAGGAACGGACGTCCACACACAGCGGCCATAGCCGCGGTACTGCTTTTGCTCTTCGTCTCCTTGGCGGTCGTCTCATGCGACGTCCAGTTCACGGGAGGAACGGCCATACAGGAGGTCTTCGAGGAAGAGCTCGTCAACGATGATGTGTCACTGCATCCTACGGAGGGTGCGGTTGTGGCGATAAGGCTCGTGCCCGATGCAGGCGTGCCTGAGACCGAGTTGGAGTACGAGGTCCTCATCTACAGGACGAGCTCCAACACCCTCTACAGGACGGTCGAGGTCGATTCCTCATACACATTGGAGCTGCACGACCTTCCAAGGGCCTCCTACAGAATCGTAGGCCGCGCCCTCACCGAGGGCGGCGTTGCCGTGGAGGTGGGAGAAGCCTCCATCAAGGTCTCATCCAACGGAGCCTATGCCGTGATAGAGCTGAAGGACGTTGGCCATATCATGGAGCACCATGGCAAGGTCGATGCGACATGCACGGCATCCGGAATCATAGAACACTGGCACTGCACGAGGTGCAATCTGGACTTCACGGACAAGGAAGGCCTGAACTACGTATCCGATACGACGATACCGGTCAAAGGCCACTCTATGGTCCATGTAGAGGCCAGGGCATCCACATGCACTGAGAAAGGGACCACAGACCATTGGCACTGCGACAGGTGCGGAAGGGACTTCTCCAACGAAGAGGGTTCCAACGAATTCGATGAAGTCCTCATTGACGCCCTTGGCCACGACTGGTCCACGGAGTGGAGCCACGACGAGCACAGCCACTGGCACAGCTGTACGAGATGCTCCGCCACCGGCGATGTCGCAGACCATATGATGGAGGTCGTAGACCATAGGAATGCGACAGAGGACGAAGCTGGCTGGAACCTTTTGGGATGCAGCGTATGCGGATATCAGAGGAAGGACACCATACCCCCTATCAAGCACAGCTTCGTTGAGGTTGGTAGGAAGGAAGCCACCTGCCTTGAAGAGGGATGCATCACCTACAGGTGCAGCGACTGCGGTAAGGAGTATACCGAGACCCTTGCAAGGCTTTCTCATTCGACCACACATGAGTCTGAACATCTTGCCACATGCACGGTAGATGGAAACTACGAATACTGGTACTGCTCGACATGCGGCATCTACTACAGTAACGAAGCCTGTTCGGAGAGGTTCGAAGACAAGGGCGAGACCGTCATACCCGCCGAGGGCCACGATTGGCCTACTACATGGAAGAAGGACTCCGACAGCCACTGGCACACCTGTAGGAAATGTGACGAGGTTGAGAAGTATTCCCATTCCTATATTTGCAAGGTCGAAACAGGGGAGTACCTTGTTTCCAGCGCCACCTGCACCAAGCCTGCGATTTACCGCTACAGCTGTGTCTGCGGAGCAAAGGGAAGCGAGACGTTCGAATCGACCACATGTCCCGCAATAGGGCATGAACTTGAACATGTTCAGGCAAATGCTGCCACATGCGGTGATACAGGAAACATCGAGTACTGGCGCTGCACAAGGACTAACTGCGGAAAACTCTTCAGCGATGCCAGCGGCAGAGTTGAAACAAGTCTTGAAAAAGTGACGATTCCTGCAACTGGAGACCATGTGTTCACGGATGACAGTCATCCAAGCGAGACATACAGGGACTATGGCGACGACGGCCACTGCCATGTATGTCTGTCGTGCAGTCAACCCATAGGTGGAGCCCAAAGACACGACAATGCATCCTGGTGGTTCGACACTCAGTCCCACTGCCGTGCGTGTTCCGTCTGCGGCCATAGGTTCGAATCGTCCATGGAAGGCCATGACTTCGTCTCCACCGAGGATGGCAGAGGATGCAAAGAATGCCCATACGTCGAGAAGGACGATGACCCAAGGTCGGATTCGGGCTTCGATGTAGGCATCGAGACCAACGACCCCAAATGCAGACTGGACATCGTAGACAATGGGGACCATACCCATACGTTCACATGCACCAACCTCATCGAAGGGGATCATATCACTGAGATCAGATGGTATGTGGACAACGTGAGACTGGATGTCCAAGCCACGCGGACCAGCATAGAGGTTGCGACTCCGGAGAGGAGGAGCTACAGGGTGTTCTGCATATATTCCAACGGAAAGGGCTACGGCTCGTGCGAAGCCGTGGTTACGGGTTACTGATATGAAACGTGTTCTGCCATATGCGATCGTCTTGGTCGCATTTCTTGTCCTGATTCCATCGTGCGCCACAGCATCCATGGATGCTGATATCTCAATAGAAGAACTCTCTCCAAAGGAATCCTCAATAGTCCTTCAGACCCTTGTAGTCGAAAGCGAACCTGAAAGGGAGTCGGTGGATCTTCCGTTCTCCCCAAAGGCCGGCGATGTCGTGACGTTCGGGGCTTTCAGGGACAGGCCTCTCAAATGGGTCGTCCTTTCCGTTGAGGATGGAAGGGCTCTGCTTCTTTCCAAGGACGTCCTCGAGTCCCAGAGCCTCGTGGACATGATGTTCGGCAAAGGCTCCGATTGGGACTCCAGCTCGGCCAAGGCCTGGCTTGCGGCGAACGTCTACGAAGCAGGACTTGATGATGCCAAGAAGCCGTTCGTCCATGACGATGGCTTTGGAGGGGTCTTCCTTCTGAGTGTCGATGAGTTCGTGGAATACAGGGATCTGATTCCAGTTGTGAACACCCAATGGTGGCTGAGGTCCAATGGCACGAAGGACGGCAATGTCGCGTATGTGAACGGAAACGGAAGGCTTGTGGAATCCGGTATGCCCGCCAACTACACGATGGGCATGAGACCAGCGATGTGGGTTCTCATACCTGAGGTTTGAATAGTGCAAATCATAAGCTGCCCGGCGTATGCCGGACAAGGATTGGAAATAGAAAGGAATGAAAAGGAGAAATGAAGATGAAGAGACTGTCTTACATCCTTTTGGCTGCCATGCTGGTTGCGGCTCTTGCCGTATCGTGCACGGCTGAGGTGATCGATGACATGAACCTTGTGTCCGTGGGCTTCGAAGGTGTCAGGGACGACGGTTCCAAGGGGCTTACGGTGGCTCAGGCCACGCTCGATGTGTACGATTCGAGCATTTCCTGGACGTACAAGGCATACAAGAATGCAGATGACAAAACTCCTGCAACCGGTACCCAGACTGAAGATAATGTACAACTTCCAGGTGGTATTTCCTCTGGAAAGCTGACCCTTTCCCAGGGGGTGTGGAACTTTGAGCTGTCCGGCTATGTGAACGGAGTTCTAGTCTATCAGGGGAAGGCAGAGAAACAGTCGATAAAAGGAACAAGCGCCAAAGTCCAGATAAAGGTCTCCCCTCTGAAGACGGAGGAAGGCAAGGGGACTCTGGTTTTCAGGAAAGGAATCGTCATAGTCGATGGTGAAGGAAAAAGCTTTGCAGCGAACAGCGCCGAATATGCCGCAGTCGATGCTGAAACCTCAACACCAGTCGGTTTGAATTCGAATCAAGACACGAAAGTTGAGGATCTTAAGTCTGGGGCATACACCGTCACCGTATACTGCAAGGACGCTGATTTCGTATATGCACAGGCGAGCGCCGTCGTGACGATATACGACGGGCTTGAATCCTTCATAAGCGGAACACTTGACGAAAACACCGCTGAGGCCGGGTTTGGAGTCATAAAGGTCGATGCTGCCGCCGGCACAACTTCCCAGAGTCAGAGCATATCGGACTTCTCTGAGGCCGAGTACATATACGGCTTCTCACCTGCAAGCGAAGGCCTTTCCGATACCAAGACAACGACGATAGTAGGTTCGTTTGCAAAGACTGACGAAAGTAAGGAGGTCTCATCGATAGAGCTCAAGGTCTATGACAGATCCAGCAGCGCACAGAGGTTCACTCTCTCGAACGAAGGAGCTGTAATTGCGGGCTTCGACTTCACATTGGACAATGCAACGATTGTCGAAGGAAAACCCGTCACTGTCTCCGCATACATAGGAGAAGGCTACAACAAAGAAAAACTGAAAGTCGTATACAATGGCACAGATGGGACTCAGCCTACAGTCACTGGATATGAGAACGGAGTGATCACCTTCACGACGACGCACTTCTCAGAGTACTATGTTACGACGAGTGATGCATGTGTCTTGAACGTTGATTCGAACAAACAGTACATAGACCTTCAGGATGCAATCGACAATGCCAAGGATGGTGATACGATTAAGCTACCGGTCGATGTTGGCCTTGAAAAAACGGTCATCGTAGACAAAAAGCTTGTTTTGGACCTTGATGGAAAAACCATATCGAACACATCTGATTTGTGGAATGAAAGCACTGGCGATTGGTCTTTGATTTCGGTTCGTGGAACTGGAAACCTTACAATCACAGGAAATGGAACATTGCAGGCAAAGGAAAATGATTGCTTTGCTGTCGATGTACAAGATGGTGCAGAACTGACGATTGAAGATGGAAAGTTCATTGGAAACATCCATGCCGTATATGTCCAAGAAGGTATTGCCTATATCAATGGTGGAGAGTATTCCGTTCAGCAGAAGTATCAAGATGTATCAAAGGCGTATGAATTTGTCTTGAACTGTTATGACCCGAACTATCAGGGACATGACATTGTTAACGGTGATATAATTAGAGAATATACGGGGTCTGCAAAGATTGTCGTAACAGGGGGAAAGTTTGAAAAATTCAATCCTGCCGATTGCTACGCAGAAGGAGCACATACCAACTTTGTGGCCGAGGGGTATGGTGTCATAAAAAACAATAACAAATACACAGTTCTGTCATCGGCTGAGGCTTCGGCCGTTTCAGAGGTTAGGATTGAAAATGTATACTATTCTTGTTTGTTGGATGCTATTGAGTCTTCCCAAGATAATCAATGTGTTACGTTAGTTAAAGATATCTCATTGGGAACCTGTGTAACTGTGACTAAGAGAATTACAATAGATTTAAACTCCAAAATAGTTAGCGGAAAAGATCTATTTAAGGTTTCAGGAAATGGATGTCTAAATCTTTGCAATGGTGGATTGCATGTTTCAGGTACTTTTGGCTTTGGTGTTTCATTCGGGAATTTGAACCTTTATGGTGTTTCAACGACAGGTGGAAGCGCAAACTTGGTTGATGTTGATATGACAATTGATGGATTCGGCGCAAAAGGAGTCAGTGTTTCTCATGCAGGTTCCAATAAGTTGTCTGTTGAAGGGGGGAAATATGTCGTTAAGGAAGGAGAGGCAATATCAATTAGTGGATATCCTTCAACAGTGAAAGACATAGAAATAAGACTTGAGACAAGTGATTCTTCTGGTATTTCTATTTCCGATAATTGTAAAGACGAAGGTCATGAAAAAAGTGGAGCTTCGACAATTGAAAATGTTAGGGTGTTTGGAGAGTCTGTTGATTCCTGCTTTGAAGTCTCTGGTATGTCTGTGGTTTTTATCAATTGTTCTTCTTCTATTTCAGAAGGAAATAACTTTTATATCAGCGCGTCCTCCCAAAACCAATCCTCAAATTGTTCAAATGTTGAAATAAAGGGCGGATCATTTTATGGCGGGAAGATTTATATGTTTTCCAGATCCAATTCTCATGCGAAAGCTTTCATTCATTGTGGAGCGAAGATTCTTTGCTCTTTGAGTGCAAACGGTATGGGTTCTTCTTTTATCAAGAATGAAGTTTTGTTTGGTGAGGCTGAAACAAAGTTTAATCCATCATACTCTACCGATAAGTATACTGCTTCAATTATGGAAGGATACAAATCATCGAAATCAGGTAACATCTGGATAATAGATAAGAATAATGATTGAAGGTTTTGCTGTTTTCATTTGATTTGAAAAGCAAACCTCCGTATTGAGTCATATCTTGAGAAACAAAGAAAGACTTCGCAGAGAATTGTAATAGTTAAAACTCGACGACTTTTAAGGGACTGTCGCATAATGGCGATGGTCCCTTTTTATGGAATTTGATCATTTCAACAAACTTGTCTCAGTTGATCTTGTTCTCTTCGTCTATGCTCAGGTTTGCAGCCTTGGCTATGACCTCGATGGGAACACCTTGTTCCTTGAGACTCTTTGCCATGCGGTAAGTTGCGTTGGCTTCGCCAATGGAAACGCCCTTAGCTTCTCCAATTGAGATTCCTTCAGCTTCACCTGCGGTTCTACCCTCGTCGTATTTGTCTTTGAGAAGGAACTCCAGCTTCATGTACTCTTTCCTCCAGTCGTCGTTTCTGTTGTACCTCTGCACGTACTTGTCCAGAACAGTCACAAGTTCGCTCTTTGTCTCCATCCCTATGGCCTCGACACCGCCGTTCAGATACCTGAACAGCTCGTCCATATCCAGGTTGGAGGCCCCCTTGGAGCCCTTGCTGTTCAGGAACATGATATACCTGCGGTCCCCAAGTGGCAAGCCTTGGACGTTCTCGCACATTGTGGCGAACCTGTAGACCTTCTCGTCCTTCTCGAACGGGTCGAACGTGCAGAGGAATATCACATAGCTCGTCCTCATGCGTCCAAAGCCCTCTCCCTTGTCAAGCATGGCCACGTCCATGGACGACGAATACATCCTCGTCCTCTCCGCAAGGTCCGTGATTGATGTACGTTGGAGTTCTATGTCGTAGACCGTCCTTCCGTCGTCGAAGTACACATCCAGCCTCACGCCCCTTCTCATTGGATCGGACAGTATGCCCATCTCCGTCTCCAGATGCCTTGCGTATCCTGTTCTGACCGCAAATGACATTGAACGGGGCCCGATGATGTGCGATTTCAACTGTTTTTCATTCGATTTCGCACACTTATGTGCGATTTCGTCCTTTTTTCCATCAGAATAGCATACGAGGGGGGTTGTCCAGCGGTTTGGATGGGAAAAGCTATATCGAAAACGCTGAAAGAGGGGGCTTTGGATATAAAGCCTTTTTCTGTCCAACCATCCACAACCGCCACAAGCGCCACGACCGCCTCAAGAGCCACATCAGCCGCAACCGCCCAAAGGCTGGATGCTCTCCTTCGATTCCCGTCTCCCAATCCCCCAACTTTCCGTGAAGAACCTTTTTTTGAAAATATTTTGGACTATGGGCACAATTGCTTATAATTCAAACAATTATCCAATAATGGAAAAGCACATCAGCCAAGATGCTCTACGAGTCCTATCACCAGCAGGTGGAGGGGGTAGTAGATGTAGAAAAGCCATTTGATTGCTTTGTTGGCTTTGGGGTTGATGCCTCGCTTGCCGTTGTAGAGGGCAAGAAGAGGGATGGCCAGAACCACGCCAAACTGGATGAGTCCATAGACCTTGTCCAGGGCGAAGAAGTAGACGGTGGCGTAAATGGCAACATAGAAGAGAGACCAAAGGACCTGTGCTTTGGGATTGCCTCTATTGGAACCTATTGAAAGAACGCAAAGGGATGCTATGCAGCTCCAGTCGCTTGGAAAGGCCAAAAGACAGCATACAAGCACAAGTCCAACCTTTGCCCTGGTTCCCAGCTTTTCGCTTGCGTTTATCCTAAGCATGACAAGACCCCATGCAAGGGACCACATTACGCTTGTCTGGTTGAGTAGACTGCCGTAGTAGCCGGGTATGAAAGACTTCCAGTTCACGAACGTCATGGAGTTCAGAACGTATGGAATGTGGGATATCAGTGCAAACAGGAACAGCCGTGCCGTGTACTTCTTTACATCATGGGTGTAGTGGAAGCCTTCTGCTATGAAATAGCACATGATAGGGCAGGTGAGTCGTCCTATCATGTGCAGTACAACGGCAACGGGTTTTGTTGAGTAGCCGGGAAAAAGCATCCACGTCACATGGTCAATCGTCATGGCTATTATGGCTATGAGCTTGAGTGCATTCGAGTTCAAAGGTCTGCTTCCAACTTTGCTTTCCAGAACGTCTTTCATGTAGAATCTCCCATGTGAAGATGATACCACGGATCTCAGGTTTCCTGTGGTTCTATTTCCTCCGTCCCTTCGACTTCAACAACATCCTGCACTTCTTCGATCTCCTCCAAAGTGGTGTTCTCCTCCATTTTTGCAACAGCTTCAGCGCTTCCAAACGCCTTTCTGTAGAACATAACGGACAGCACCGTTCCAGGAATCCATCCAATAGGCCAGCTGAGCCAAATGCCCGTAACCTTCAAAGTCGTGGCTGAAAGCACCGCTGCGCCTGCAACCCTTATTATGAGGTCTGCGAACGTGGATACCATGAACTGCTTCATGAGGCCGGCACCCTTTAGAACCCCATCAGTTACGAGCTTGACAGCTATGACGAAATAGAACGGAGAGACGATCCTTAGGAAGTGTCTTCCCGTTTCGAGTGCGACCTCTGAAGGGTTGTCCATGAAAACCCCAAGCAAAGAGCCTGTCAAAAGAAGGTAGGCTGCAACGACAGGGATGCCTATTGTCCACACGATACGAAGCCCCGCCATCTCGCCTTGCTTGATTCTTGAAACCTTTCCAGCTCCAAGGTTCTGGGCTGTGAAGTTTGAGATTCCGTTTCCAATGGTGGAGAACGATGTTATCACAAGATTGTTGAGTTTGACAGCCGCTGCATAGCCGGCAACGACAGCAGACCCAAAGCTGTTTATTATGCTTTGGATTATTATGTTTCCAACGGAGACGAAGCTTTGCTGCAAGGTGCTTGGAATTGCAACGGAGAGGAAGGACGAGAGCATCGGTCTCGAAAAAAGGACTGGCCTTTCGTCCGTCTCGATTGTCCTAAGCCGTGAGAAGACGACTACGACTGCCAGGATTCCGCTTAGGCCCTGACACAGGAACGTGGCCCATGCAACGCCATCGACGCCCATTCCAAGGGCCGTGACGAACAGGATGTCAACCGCAATGTTTGATGTGGATGAGATTGCAAGGAATATGAATGGGGTCTTCGAGTCTCCCAATGCGGAGAAGATTCCAGTCGAGAGGTTGTATAGGAACAGGAAGGGGAGACCAAGCACATATATGCGAAGGTATAAGGCGGAATCATCGTATATGTTGGCCGGCGTCTTTATCAATGAAAGCAGTGCGTCCATCCAAAGGAGGCCAATGCCCATGAGGACCAGACACGTCGCAACTGTGCATATCATGGAGGTGTTGACGGCCTCCTTCATGCCTTTGTAGTTCTTTGCACCAAAGAGCCTTGAGGTCAGCACCGAGCATCCCATGTTGCATCCAAAGGCGAATGCTATGAATATGAGCGTTATCTCGTAGCCGTTGCCAACAGCTGCAAGAGCCTCCTCGCCTATGAATTTGCCTGCAACGAAGCTGTCTCCAATGTTGTACAGTTGCTGGAAGACGATAGACCCAAAAAGGGGTAGGCAGAATTTCCAAAGCACTGTCTGTGGATTCCCTATCGTAAGGTCCTTGTTCAAGGTTTTCATTTCAAAACACTCCCTAACCGTGGCGAATACTAACCCTTTTCGATTTCCGATTCAACATGCCATCACCTTGGTACAACGATATATGCACATGACTTGGCATCACGGAAAAGGGGAAAGGCCGATGTCCTTGAGGCAAAGACAACAAAGGCCGCCCTTGAAGGAGCGGCCTCAGAGACATTGGTCTAACATAAGCCCAAAATGGTTTGGATGGGCTTACTCGTAGATGTCGCCTGCGGGGACGCCTATGTGTCTGCAGATTGCGTTGAAGGTCTCCCTGCTTATGTCGTGCTCCACGTTGCATGCGTCCTCAAGCGCCGTTTCCTTGTCCACGCCAAGGCTCATGAAGAACTGCGAGAGAATCTTGTGGCGGGTGTAGACCTTTGAGGCTATCTCCATGCCCTTGTCAGTGAGCGTTATGAGACCGTCTTCGTCCATGGTGATGTAGCCGTTCTCCCTAAGCCGTCTTGTGGCGTAGCTCACGCTTGGCTTTGTCACCCCTAGGTGCGCTGCAATGTCTATTGAACGTATGTATCCGTGCTCTTCCTTCATCATGAGCATTGCTTCCAGGTAGTCTTCGGAAGCCTTTCTTATCTTCATCATGGTACGCCTCTTTTTGACAAGATATCGCAAAGAGTGCGGCAATGCAAGGAAATCGGCCTGGATTGGAGTATTTTGGGGATGTTTTCGAGACATTTTGAACAATTGTCGAAAAATTACCCAAGGTTCTTGACGATTGCGGTTAGAGTAGTTAAACTACGCTTTGGTTAGAAGAGACTAACCAAAGAAGAGGAACATGAAATGATGCCATTGACATTGGCCAGTGCTGGAGAGGAGAACATGATAAGACGGGTTGGTGGAAACGACGAGACCAAAAGACATCTTGAAGACTTGGGTTTCGTTGCGGGCGCAAACGTCACAATTGTATCCTCCATTGGCGGCAACCTCATCGTCAACGTAAAGGACTCCCGTGTGGCCATAAGCAAGGAGATGGCCGGGAAGATCATGGTTTGAATGTTGGATTTGGATATAGGTTCGAATATAGAAATTAAGGAGATATGGAGATGAAGACACTCAAGGAAGCGAAGATTGGTCAGACCGTCAAGGTCGTCAAGCTGCACGGAGAGGGAGCAGTCAAGAAGAGAATCATGGACATGGGCATCACTCGTGGTGTCGAGATCTATGTCAGGAAAGTCGCCCCACTTGGAGACCCAATAGAGGTCACTGTAAGAGGCTACGAGCTGTCCCTTAGAAAAGAGGATGCTACAATGATAGAGATAGAGGGCTGAGGTCTTTTGTCTTTTTTTTGGTGTGGGTTAGTTGTGGCTAACCAGGCCGATCGAAAAAAATGGAATTGAAAAGCTGAGAAAAGAAGCTAAATGGAGAATATGATGGCTGAAATCAGAATCGCCCTTGCGGGCAACCCTAACAGCGGAAAGACAACGTTGTTCAACAGCCTGACGGGATCCAACCAGTTCGTAGGAAACTGGCCTGGCGTCACTGTTGAGAAGAAGGAAGGAAAGCTCAAGAAGCATGAAGGTGTGATTATCACAGACCTTCCTGGAATCTATTCACTTTCCCCATACACATTGGAGGAAGTCGTTGCAAGGAACTATCTTCTTGAGGAGCGTCCTGATGCAATCCTCAACATCGTCGATGGAACCAACCTTGAAAGGAACCTCTACCTTACGACACAGCTCACGGAGCTTGGAATTCCAGTCGTAGTTGCAATCAACATGATGGATGTCGTGAAGAAGAACGGTGACAGAATCAACACCGCAGAGCTTTCAAGGGAACTTGGATGCAAGGTCGTTGAAATCTCCGCCCTCAAGGGTGACGGTGTCATGGAAGCCGCAGAAGAGGCAATCAAGGCAGCAAAGGGAACAAAGACAGTTCCAATGCACACCTTCTCTGGCGTTGTAGAGCATGCACTTGCACACATTGAGGAAGCAGCACTCCACGATATGCCTCAGGAGCAGCAGCGCTGGTACTGCATAAAGATATTCGAGAGGGACTCCAAGGTCCTTGAGAAGCTTCACATCCAGCCACAGGTCCTTTCCCATATAGAAGAGGACATCAAGGCAGCGGAGAAGGAGCTCGACGACGATGCAGAGAGCATCATCACCAACGAGAGATACGTATACATCGCATCGATCATCAAGGCCTGCTACAAGAAAAAGAACGTTGGCAAGGCTTCCACGTCTGACAAGATCGACCGCATCGTGACGAACCGCTGGCTTGGACTTCCAATCTTCGCAGCAGTCATGTTCCTTGTCTATTACATTGCAATGGTCACCGTTGGTGCGTCTGCAACAGACTGGGCCAACGACGGTCTCTTTGGAGATGGCTGGCACCTCTTTGGAATAGGCTCCAAGCAGTATGAAGCCGCAGCCGAGGAATACGGCGACACTGACCAGATAATCGATGCCTTCGTTGGCGAGTACGGCGATGATTCCATAGCCGAGGCCATTGACCTTGAGTCCGAGGACTACTCGGATGATGCCGCAAAGAACGCTCTGCAGCAGCTCGTTAAGGCAACGCCATCCGATGCATCCGTGACATATTCAGTGGAGGACGAAGAGACGTTGGCAGTTGAGGAATTCCCTGGAACGACAAAGGAAGACCTCGTTGCAGCAGTAGACCAGTACCTCAACACTGACTACAAGGAAGGCTATGGTGCTCCTGATACATCCACATACGGTGTATGGGTTCCTGGTATTCCAGTGCTCGTTTCCAACGGCCTTGAAGCCGTTGGTGCAGCGGACTGGCTTGCAGGTCTCATCAATGACGGTATCGTAGCCGGTGTTGGTGCAGTCCTTGGATTCGTGCCTCAGATGCTCGTTCTGTTCCTGCTCCTTGCTTTCCTTGAAGCCTGCGGATACATGGCAAGAATCGCATTCGTCCTCGACAGGGTCTTCAGGAAGTTTGGCCTTTCCGGAAAGTCCTTCATTCCAATGCTCATTGGTGTTGGATGCGGCGTTCCTGGAATCATGGCATCAAGGACAATCGAGAACGAAAGGGATAGAAGGATGACGATCATGACCACAACGTTCATTCCTTGTGGTGCAAAGGTTCCATTCATCGCCATGATAGCGGGTGCAATCTTTGGAGGCTCCGCACTTGTGGCAACAAGCGCATACTTCATTGGAATGGCCGCAATAATCATCTCCGGTATCATGCTCAAGAAGACCAAGATGTTCGCAGGCGACCCAGCCCCATTCGTCATGGAGCTTCCTGCATACCACTGGCCAACACTCAAGAACGTACTCCGCTCCATGTGGGAGAGAGGCTGGTCCTTCATCAAGAAGGCTGGAACCATAATCCTCCTTTCCACAATCCTTGTATGGTTCACGACCTACTTTGGTGTCGTTGACGGAACGTTCAGAATGCTTGCTGAAGACGAAATCGACTATTCCATCCTTGCCTTCATTGGCAACCTGATCGCTTGGATCTTCAAACCTCTTGGATGGGGAACATGGCAGGCGGCCGTCGCATCCATCACCGGTCTTGTCGCAAAGGAGAACATCGTTGGAACGATGGGCATCCTCTACGGTGGCAGCGGAGATGTCTACGGCACACTAGCACAGGTCTTCAACGGCGTGACTGGTTATTCCTTCCTGGTATTCAACCTCCTCTGCGCTCCATGCTTCGCGGCAATAGGTGCAATCAAGAGAGAGATGAACAGCCCAAAGTGGACATGGTTCGCAATTGGCTATCAGTGCGGATTTGCATACATCGTTGCACTCATGATCAACCAGTTCGGCAAGCTCTTCATGGGTCAGCCAAGCGTCGTTGGACTCATCTTCGCAGTCGCAGCGCTCGCCGGCATCATCTACATGCTTGTCAGACCATACAAGGAAGCCACAACGCTCACGACGAAGGTCTGATCCTTGATGGCAATCCTGTTCGAGACCGATATTGTCGAGTTTCGTTTTGTATTGGTATATTGTTGGTAGTAATCTAGATAATCGGCTGTCCGCCTGTGCGGGCGGCCGATTTGCTTGGAGGTGAATAATGTTGGCAACCATAATCATTTCGTTGATACTCATCTTGGTCGTTGTATTGGCCATCTCCTCTATTGTGCGCGACAAGAAGCAGGGCAAGTCCACCTGCGGCGGCAACTGTGGCCACTGCCCAGCTGGAGGCGCATGCCACCAGTTCGAGAAGATTGGCGAAATCAAGATTCCCAAGAAGTGACCTTCTTGGTCTTTGAACCATCTTCTGCGTCGTTTCACTCAGGCTGTGCACCGCAGCACTATCCTTCGTTTGCTTCCTTGAATATGGTCCAAATACCTGCGAAGCAAGCTTCTTGGTCTTTGCTCGAATTACTTCGTCAGTTCAGGCACAGCCGTACAGAAAAGTACTGTCTGTGCCTTTTTTGTTTCGTGTACCACACTCACATCACACACTGTACGGGCCAAAACGCGCTGTTTTGTAAATCCTTTTTGGAGATTGTAAGCATTTTGTAGTGCTGGTGAGTTTGGTGAGCATTGTGAGTGTGGTGGGTTTGTGAGCATGGTGAGCAAGGTGGGGACGGTCGCAATGGCTGAATCTCTAACCCCCACTAAGCTTACTACACCTACTACGCTCACTACTCCCACTAAACTTACTAATACGCTTTAATTTTAGTTGGATTATGAAATTGTATGTTTGCATCATTTTAAGACTTTAGAATTTCCTATATATAAGAGGAACTTTCAAAACTCCTTCATGCGTCCTGTCCATGCCCTGCACGGCTGGAACGCCGCCTTCAGCGACTTCATAATACACAAAGTATTATCTCAGTCGCTTCAGACGGCCTCCATCACGGCAATCCATGTCCAATCCACACAAAGCATAGTTTTGAAAGTTCCTCATAAACTTTGGAATATCCTAACTCTTGACTTTGGAATTTCCTATATATAAACTTTGGAATACCCTAAATTTTGGAGAAGTATCATGATTCAGAGAAAGGCATACGATTCCCTTATGAGGCTTTCCTCTCAGTTTCCAGTAGTAGCAGTGACAGGTCCTAGGCAAAGTGGAAAATCGACATTGGTTCAGTATGCATTTCCAAACAAACGATTGGTTTCATTCGATGACAAGAACCTTAGGGAATTGGCAAAGTCCAATCCTGGGGATTTCATAAGAGCTTTTCCGGATGGTGTAATAATCGATGAAGCTCAGAAGGTTCCTGAAATCTTCGATGCAATCAAACTTGTAGTGGACAATGGTCCTTATGTTCCTGGTAAGTACATCCTTACAGGTTCAAGCCAGTTCAGACTGAGGCAGAACATATCCGACAGCCTTGCAGGTAGGGTGGGGATTCTAAAGTTGCTGCCGTTTTCCATTCAGGAACTCAAAGATGCCAACGTCTTGGAGAACGACCCCTACGAAGTGTTCTTCAAAGGTTTCTATCCACCTCTTCACGACAAGGAAAAGAAATTCATTCCATATGACTGGTTCGAGAATTATATAGATACATATTTGGATTTGGATGTCAAAGACCAGATAAACCCATCGAATCTTTCCGATTTTCGTAGGTTTATTCAGATTTGCGCCTTGTCCAGTGGACAGCTCGTCAATTACGATTGCATTTCAAGGGGCATAGGAGTCTCTGCACCAACCATTAAGAGTTGGTGCTCGATATTGGAAGCCTCCTATATCATTCATTTCGTCGAACCTGATGCAAACAATCTTGGAAGGGCTGTGGTAAAGACCCCAAAGCTTTATTTTGTTGACTCTGGACTTCTCTGCCATCTTCTTCGCTTGGAGAACAAAGAGGAGCTTCTGTTGGACGAACACAAAGGGGCGATTGTCGAAACCGTAGCCGTGTCAGAGCTTTTCAAACGAAGATTCAACGAAGCAAAGAAGGCGAACCTTTCCTTCTACAGGGACAAGAACGGCTTTGAGGTGGATATGATTGCAGATTGGAAGCATACCATTGCCATTGAAGTAAAAAGCAAAAGCGATTCGGAGAAAAAGCTTTCGAGTGGTGTAAGAAACTATATGGAGCTAAGAAAGGACGAAACGAAAGGGCAGGTGTTCTATCTTGGAGATGTCACTTGTGATGTCAACGGAGTTCGGTACGTTTCGTGGAAGGACTGGTGATTGGAATAATTCTCATTGCTAACAGTCGGGCAAATGTTATAGAATGGATTTTGCTTGGTTTGGATTAGCTATGGTTTTTGACTTGCAAAAGGCGAGTGTCTGGAAACGGGCGAGTGCCTTCCTATTCGACTTCATCCTCCTTACTATACTGGTGGTGGCGTTCGCCCTCCTACTTTCGTGGGTTACGGGCTATGATGGCTACAGCGACACGTACTACGGCAGAATGACGGAATGCGAACAAATGTACGGAACATCGTTTGGATACACGCGCGAGCAGTTCGACGAATTGGATGCAAAAGGGCAAAAGGCGTATATGGATGCCTACAATGTACTGGTGTCTGATGAAAACGCCATGTATGCATACAGGATGATGGTCAATCTCATAATGCTCATAACGTCCATATCAATCTTCCTATCATATCTTGTACTTGATTTCATCATTCCAATCGTCCTCAAGGACGGGCGTACCGTTGGGAAGAAGATATTTGGCATTGCGGTCATGAGGACCAATGGTGTCAGAATGAACAAGATAAGCCTTTTCATAAGGACGTTCCTTGGAAAGTATGCAATAGAGACCATGGTTCCAGTCCTCATCGTCACCATGGTCCTATTCAATACAATTGGTATAGTGGGTCCCATCGTAGTGGGGCTCATCTTGGTTCTTGAAGTCATCCTCATGATTGCGACCAAGACGAATTCCATGATACATGACCTTCTTGCAGACACCGTTGTGGTGGACTATGCAAGTCAGATGATATACGACAGCGAGGAAGCCCTCGTAGAAGCAAAAAGGCAGGCCGCTTTGGATAAGGCCAACAGAACAAGCTACTAAACAAAAGGAAATAGAGAGAATGATTGTTGAACTTCAGAACTTGACCAAAATCTTCCCCAGCAGGAACAAGAACAGCGATGACGAAGTCGTGGCCGTAAACGATTTTACGTTCACCATCCCAGACGGTAAGCTTGTAGGTCTTCTTGGACCAAGCGGCTGTGGAAAGAGCACCACGCTCTATATGATCTGCGGATTGCAGAAGCCAACGAGCGGAAAGATCTTCTTTGGAGAGGACGATGTTACTCAGCTTCCTGCTGAGAACAGAGGCGTTGGACTAGTGTTCCAGAACTACGCACTCTATCCTCATATGACGGTGAAGCAGAACATCCTGTTCCCGCTTCAGAACCTCAAAGGAGAGGACAAGCTTGACAAGGAGGAGATGCTAAAGAGGGCATACGAAGTCGCCAAGATCGTCCAAATAGACGAGCTCATGGAAAGAAAGCCAAGTGAGCTCTCCGGTGGTCAGCAGCAGCGTGTTGCAATTGCAAGAGCCCTTGTGAAGATGCCAAAGGTACTTCTTTTGGATGAGCCTCTTTCGAACCTTGATGCAAGGCTCAGGCTCCAGACAAGGGAGGAGATCCGCCGTATCCAGAGAGCCACCAACATCACGACCGTTTTCGTCACCCACGACCAGGAAGAGGCCATGAGCATATCGGACATGATAGTGGTCATGAAGCTTGGAATCGTTCAGCAGATTGGCAAGCCTCAGGACGTGTACAACAGTCCTGCCAACCTGTTCGTTGCCAAGTTCCTTGGAACCCCTCCAATCAACGTGTTCAACGGAAGCATCAAGGATGGAGTCGTCTACATTGGAAACGAGGCCGTTGGAGATGCAAAGGGTGCTGCAGACCAGGATGTCTATGTTGGAATAAGACCTGAAGGGTTCATACTCAACGACGATGGACCATTCTCGTGCAACCTCAACGCCGTTGAGGTCATGGGTAGGGACGTAAGCGTAGTCGCCACGAACGAAGCATCTCTCAATCCTGTCGTAAGGGCCATCATAGATGCCGACAACAAGATCGACTCCAATAGGAAGACGGTCAACTTCTTCATCAAACCCAACAAGATGTTCCTCTTCAACAAAGAGACTGAAGAGAGAATCTACATAGTAGAGGGCAGGTGACATGAGCAGCAGCATGGTAGAAAGCAAACATCCGTGGAAGGCTTGGCTCTATCTTGCACCTGCAATCGTACTTTTGCTGGTGTTCACCGTGTGGCCAATCTTCAATACGGTAAGGATGGCGTTCCTTGAGAACTACAGCGGTCTCAAGGCCGCAGGTGGAATGAAGTTCCAGTTTGGATTTGGAAACTTCGAGAAGGTCGTTCAGTACAAGAAGTTCATCCAGTGCATGAAGAACACAGTTCTTCTTTGCATATTCACGGTTCCAATCTCGACTGTTCTGGCCCTTCTCATAGCGGTGTGCCTCAACTCCATAAAGACGCTCCAGAAGTTCCTTCAGACGATATTCTTCCTGCCTTATGTGACGAACTCCATAGCCATTGGAATGGTCTTCGCGGCCATGTTCAACATAGTTGGAAGCTTCTATGGAACGGAGAACGAGATAATCGTAACGGCTGGAATCATAAACAACGTCATAGAGTTCTTTGGCGGCAAGCCCATCAACTGGATAAACTACGGCTCCACATACGCAGCCAACATGACCGTCATGGTGATCTACATAGTATGGAACGCCTTGCCGTTCAAGATCCTCATCCTCCTTGGAGGGCTTCAGAGCATAAACAAGCAGTACTACGATGCGGCAAAGGTGGATGGAACTTCCAGGCGCAGGATATTCACAAGGATAACGGTGCCTCTTCTTTCTCCAATGATTGCATACGTCGTCATCACTGGCTTCATTGGAGGGTTCAAGGAATACACGAGCATAGTTGGTATCTTTGGAGAGTCCATGGGTCCTGCAGACGATGCCAAAAGGCTCAACACAATGGTTGGGTTCATATACGATGCACTGTCGTCCAACAGCCAGGGTAGGGCAAGCGCCGCCGCCCTCATCTTGTTTGGAATAATCCTTGTCGTCACCTTGATCAATCTTCAGGTCAGCAAGAAGAAAGTCCATTATTGAGGAGGCGCGACATGGCAGAGAAAATTTCAACGATGCACGAAAAGGATATGCAGAAGGAGACTTCAAGACAAAAGGTCGTTGGCGTAATAGTCATGGTACTCCTTTACGCTTTCCTCATAACGATGGCCTTGATTGTGCTTTTCCCCTTCTATTGGATGATAAACTCGTCCCTCAAGACATTGGAAGAGTACAGAATGAGCGTTCCTACGTTCTGGCCAAAGCAGATAATGCTTACAAACTACGCTACGGCGTTCCAGACGGCAAGCCTTGGAAGGCTGTTCCTCAACACCCTATACGTTGGCATAGTGTCCACGATCCTTTCGTTGGTGATCACGATACTATCGGCCTTTGCCTTTGCTCGTCTTGAGTTCAAGGGGAAGGACCTGCTGTTCGCGGGGCTTCTGGCTACGATGATGATTCCAGGCGAGTTGTTCACGATCACGAACTACAGCACCGTTACGAACCTTGGGTGGCTCAATACGTATACGGTCCTCATAGTTCCTTTCCTTGTGAGCGTGTTCTACATCTACCTCCTTAGGCAGAACTTCATGCAGATCCCAAATGAGCTGTATCTCGCCGCAAAGGTGGATGGCACGAGCGACTTCAAATACCTGTGCAAGGTCATGATTCCGCTTTCGCTTCCAACTCTCATCTCCATCACGATCCTGAAGATGATGGGTGCTTGGAACTCGTACATTTGGCCAAGGCTCGTTGCAAACGATGCTAACCACAGGATGATAACCAACGGCCTCAGAAACGCCTTCAAGGAGACGAGCGGAGACGTCAACTATCCTGTCCAGATGGCTGCCGTTGCAATGGTGTCCGCACCGCTCTTCCTGGTGTTCGTGTTCCTTAGGAAGTACATCATGAAGGGTGTGAGCCGCAGCGGAATCAAGGGATGATCCGCCAAAGGTCTATTGGGAGATATCGTCCTCAGGGACGATGCATATAGGTTGAAATCAATAAAAGGAGAAAAGCATGAAGAAAACTTTTCTGGTTCTGTTGCTCCTTGTTGGGGCAGTGATGGTTGCATTCTGCGGAGGAAACTCCGAGTCTGGCAATGCGAAGGTCGAAGGAGCATTCGAGGTTCCAGAAGTAGGTTATGACGGAAGCGAAGTCACAATCACCTTCTACCATACGATTGGCTCGACCAAGACACATACTCTGGATGACTATATCGTAGAGTTCAACAAGCTCTATCCAAACATCCATGTCGTATACGAATCCGTAGGTGGCTATGACGATCTCAGAGATCAGATCAGCACGCAGATCACTGTTGGAAACCAGCCAAACATAGCATACTGCTATCCAGACCACGTAGCCCTCTACAACCTGGCAGGTGCGGTCGCAACGCTTGACAATCTCATCAACAGCGAAATCGTCGTCACAAGAGCGGACGGCACCACAGAGACATTGGGCCTTACAGCCGAGCAGCAGGCCGACTTCATCGAAGGCTACTACAACGAAGGCCGCCAGTTCGGCGATGGTCTCATGTACACTTTGCCGTTCTCAAAGTCCACAGAGGTCCTCTACTACAACAAGACTTTCTTCGATGCAAACGGCATTGAAGTCCCAACCACTTGGGATGAGATGGAAGCTGTCTGTGCAAAGATCAAGGAAATCGATCCAAACTCCATTCCTCTTGGATATGACTCAGAGTCCAACTGGTTCATCAACATGTGCGAGCAGTACAACAGCCCATACACGAGCGCAACGGGCGACCACTACCTGTTCAACAACGAGACGAACAGAGAGTTCATCAAGCTGTTCAGGTCCTGGTATGAGAAGGGCTATCTCACAACCCAGAAGCTCTACGGCGCATACACATCAGGCCTTTTCACCTCTACGACGAATCCAAAGAGCTACATGTCCATTGGTTCCTCTGCAGGTGCAACATACCAGCGCCCAGCAAAGGTCGATGGTGCATATCCATTCGAAGTTGGAATCGCATCCATCCCACAGGTCTCACAGGACAACAGAAAGGTCATCTCCCAGGGTCCAAGCCTTGTGATCTTTGACAAGGCCAACTCTCAGGAAGTCGTGGCATCATGGCTTTTCGTGAAGTTCCTCACAACATCCGTTGACTTCCAGGCTGCATTCTCCATGGACTCTGGTTATGTTCCAGTCATCAAGTCCGTTATGGACAACGCTGTCTATGCCGATTTCATTGCAAACGCCGATGGCTATGACAACATCGCAGCCCTCAGCGCAAAGGCATGTCTTGAGCAGGAGGATGCATACTACACATCCCCAGCCTTCAACGGCTCATCCACAGCTCGCGACCAGGTTGGCGCACTTCTTTCCAAGTGTCTCTCGACTGCAACGGACAACGTCGATGCAATGATCCTCCAGGCTTTCCAGGATGCAATCGACGAGTGTGAGTACAACAACTAAGGGATGATTCCAGAATGAAGAAGCTTCCTTTCGCTGCTTTTGTTCTTGTTCTATGTTGCGTTGTTTTCTCTCTTGCAGGCTGTGCATCGGCTTCAGGCAAGGAGGGCTCTGGGACATCGGTCTATGGTGAGAACTCCTCCAATGCGGTCGCCCAGCCCACTGAGGTGAAGGATTACGTGGCAGACCTCAGGCTTGTCATGGATTCGGACACCGTGAAGCAGGAAGTGACCGTAAAGACATTCGTGGACGGCGATACGACGCATTTCTATGTGCCGGAGTCCGTGATGGAGGGTGGCGTGCTCAAAGCCCGCTACCTTGCCATAAACACCCCAGAGTCCACGGGTAGGGTCGAGGAGTATGGCAAGAAGGCCTCCAACTTCACACGTGAAAGGCTTTCCAACGCCACTTCCATAATCATAGAGAGCGATGACGACAAGTGGAACCGCGACTCCACGGGGTCGAGATACCTCGTGTGGGTCTGGTACCGGACAAGCGACAGCGAAGAATACAGGAACCTCAACGTTGAGATCCTTCAGAACGGCCTTGCCATTGCCTCGTCCACGGCGAACAACCGCTATGGATCCATTGCAATGGCGGCCCTCATGCAGGCAAAGGCCTTGAAGCTCAACGTCTTCTCCGGCGAGAAGGATCCTGATTTCTACTACGGAGATGCCGTGGAGCTTACGATGAGCGAGCTTAGGCTCAACATTGAGAAGTACAACGGCATCAAGGTGGCGTTCGAAGGCGTAGTGGCCAAGGACGATGGTGGAAGCGTCTATGTAGAGGAATACGATCCCCAGACGGATATGTACAACGGAGTTTCCGTGTACTACGGCTTCAATCTTCCAGGCCCTGCGCTCAAGGCTTTGACCGTGGGCAACAGGGTGCGCATCGTGGGTACTGTACAGTACTACGAAGCAGGAGGGATGTATCAGGTATCCGGGCTTTCGTACAAGCTCATGGACCCGGACAATCCAAACAATGTGAAGATGATAAGCTCCGGCCACAGCGCTGCGTTCGTGAAGACTTCTCCTTCCACCTTCGTTGATGGAAAGGTGGATGTCGTGGGCATGGACGATGGCGGTGTTGAAATCGTGCGCGAGTACGACTATGCATATCTGGCTTTGAATACGACTTTGGAGATGGATGGTCTGTTCGTGGAGGATGTCTTCACGACCAGCGACCCGTCCAGCTCTTCATATGGTGCAATGACGCTTGTCTGCTCCGCTGACGGCGTTGAGGTCCATGTCCGCACTACCGTGTTTACGGATGGGAAGGGAAACCTCATTACCGCAGATGCATACATGGGCAAGACCATAGACGTCAAGGGGCTTGTGGATCTGTTCGATGGATCCTACCAGATCAAGGTCATTTCGCCAAAGGACATCGTTGTAAACGATTAGTTTTTAAGATCAAAAGGAGTACAAGATGAAAAAATCATTGACTTCCATTCTGTTGCTGATTGCTCTGTGCGTGTGCCTTGTTTCATGTGCAAGCGTCAAGAGCGAAGCTGTCGCACCTGTCGTTGAAGAGGCTTCAGCCCTTGAATCGGCAAAGGCATATCTCAAGGTCATGTTCGACAAGAGTTCCAAGAGCAATCCTGAGACCCGTACACCAAGCGACTACGAAGTCCTTGATGTCGTTGCAATCAAAGGTGTCGAGTATCCTGTTGCATGGTCTACCGATACTGAGCTTGTAAAGGCTGTTCCAGGAGAGAACCACGTCGTTCTCATTGATGTAGACGAGGCTGCCCCAGCAGAGACCCACTACATCCTCACAGCTACGATCACTGATCCTGCAACTGGTGAGACGATTGCCCTTGATATCAAGCACGTCCTCCCAGAGGGTCAGAAGGATCCTTCAATGGAAGACATAGTCCTTGCTGCATACAAGCTTGCAGATGGCGAGAGCATGAACAATGCAGTCACACTCACGGGTGTCGTTGTTGCAATTCCAACTGTTTACAGCGAGCAGTACGGCAACATCACGGTCAACATCCAGGTTGGTGCCATGGCTGACAACATCATCCAGTGCTTCAGGCTCAGTGGAGAAGGCGTTGCAGCTCTTGCAGTGGGCGATGAGATCACCGTCAATGGAAAGATCAAGAACTACAAGGGAACGATCGAGTTCGACAAGCCTGTTATGGTAAGCATGGGCTACACTCCAGACCAGACTGCTGTCGTAGATGCCGCCTATGCTCTTGCTTCAGGTGAGGCAATGAAGGAGAAGATTCAGGTCCTCGTTGGTGTCATCACAGGCATTCCAACAGCTTACAGCGAGCAGTACGGCAACATCACCGTTGATATGATTCCAGTAGGCGATGAGAGAACGGTCCAGTGCTACAGACTCAGCGGCGAAGGCGTTGACAAGCTTGCTGTTGGCGACACAATCGTTGTGCAGGGTGCAATCAAGAACTACAAGGGAACCGTTGAGTTCGACAAGGGCTGCCAGCTTTTGAACGATGCCAAGGCATTTGCATACCTTAAGACCCTCAAGGCCGCATACGCTCTTGAAGAGGGTGCTGCACTCGAAGGTGCTAGAGTCCTCAAGGGTGTCGTCACAGAGATTCCTAGCGCATACAGCGAGAAGTACGGCAACATCACGGTCAACATGGTCGTAAACGGCCTCTCTGACATGGTCGTTCAGTGCTACCGCCTCTCCGGCGAAGGTGTTGAGAAGCTCGCAGTTGGCGACGAGATCACCGTTGGCGGAACGATCAAGAACTACAAGGGCACAATCGAGTTCGACAAGGACTGCAAGCTCATGTAAGTTTGGTTGAGTTTTACTCTATTGGGTATTCGGGGCTGCTGGCATACGCTGGCAGCCCTTTTTTGTAGGTTCTTCACTGAAAGCTGAGTGATTGAAAAAGGGACAGCTTTGCCATTGCACATCTGGACACTCTGGACGAACTAGCCACTCTGGGCGCTCTAGCCACTCTAAAACGGTCTAGATCCATATACAAGGGACGTCCAGGTACGCTCAGGCGCGGTCTGGAACGCTCTACCCCTTCATTTCTTTTCAATCGTCTGCAAGAGCTTTAAGCGTCTTAAGCGCCACAAGAGCCACAGACATTGGATTGTGAGTGTTTTGTAGTGATGGTGAGTATTGTGAGCATTGTGCGTATGGTCAACGAGGTCGAATCCATGGAAGGCTTTCCGAGTGTCTCCATCAAGGAGGTCAATTCCTAGAATAAAGTGAAGAGCCTTTTACCATAATACTTTCCATTGACAATTTAGGGGAATTGTGCCCTTATTTTTCATTTTGAACCATCTCCGCAATGATCTGGCTCATTTGCTTGTTGTTCAGTTGGGTCCTGAACTGAACGTTGTATCCATCCTTTCGCAACATATCAAAGAAGATTTCAGCGCAGTTTATCTTGATTGATTCGAGGCCACGTAGGCTGTCTTTGTTTTCAACATCCTTCGTTTCTATAACTATGTTCAGTTCTTTTGTCCCATCTGCCTTTTTTATGATGTACATGAAATCAGGGCTGTATGTTTCTCCTGTTATTGTTGGGATTGCTATGCTGCTCCGAGGGATTTTTCCGTAAACAATAATCCTATCATCGTCGGTTAGGATGTTGGCTTTCTCTAGAGGTGAATCATATGCCATTACATCGTAAAGATACTTTTCGCTTGGTGTTCCTGGTGCTATTTTGGTTCCAATTCTACCTTGTGCAATCTCTTGTCGCATTGAGCCGTCAGAGTAGGTCAATGCAGTGGCTCGATGCTTCGAGTCTCCCTTGACATACTTGAATCTCGTCTGGAGGTTTTGGGACTTCCATTCATTGAATTCTTTTATGAATGCGCCAATCGTATTGTCATTCAAATGTTCGGAAAAATCGCAATCGTGTTTCTTGGAATAACTGCATAATGCAGAGTGGATTGTTCTTATCGGAATGTTTGTGGCTTTGGAAATCCTTTTGAGAAATAGGTTGTATGGAATGGTTTTCTTTACAAGATATGAAACCCCAGTCTCTCGGACGACTTCCATTTCTGAACCAGTACTTCTTATTGTGCTTCTTTCGCTTCTCATTACAGAATCTGAAAAGACTCCCTTCTTTTCAAATAGGGACAATACAACTTGTTCAAGGTTGTCATTGAGGTCGCAATCATGGAAAAGAAGATACCTTTGATTGATTGTCTCCCACAATTCTCGTAGCTCGTTGAATACTTTTGGTCTGACTTTGATTGTCGTATGCTTTTCTTTGTTCCTATCTTTGATGATTCCTGTTTTGAGACCTGTTGCAAAATCTGGGTATTCTTCGAAGAAAATTCCACGGGATTCCGGTCTAATGTTACTTTTTCTATCAATGTATTTCTTCGTGAGAAGTTCATAGAAAAGGTCTTCTGCAGTTGTATTGAGTTTCTTTGCAACGGACAGCAGTTTTTCTTCGCTTATTGTCATTGTCTGTGGCATTTCACCGTTTATTTGCTGTACCAGCTTGTCTGCAAAGTCTGCTTCTGTGAAATCGACGATGTAATTCAATGTGAATTCTTCATTGGATATTCTGTTTCCGTTCTCATCAACCGGGAGTCTAAGTCCTCGTCCAACTTCTTGGAGCTTGCTGTTTTCGCTGCCACTTGAACGTAGCTTTGCTATCGTAAAGACATTTGGATTGTCCCATCCTTCCTTTAATGTCCATTTTGAGAAAAGGAATCTGAGAGTATTGAACGTTCCATTTGCCTTTCTGATTGTCAGCAGTTCTTTTTTCTTGTGTAAGATGGTATCGATTTCCTTTGCTATGTCTTCATCTGAGCTGCTGTTGTCTTGAGCAAAGTATCCTGCGTGACAGGATGGAATATTTGCAAGGCTTGCTTCAAGATATGACTTGTATTCTGATTCTTGAGGAGAGAGACTCACGAGGGTTTGTTTTATCGCCTCTTCCAATAGGTTTTCAAAAGATTCAAGGAGGTAAGGTTTTTTCCCGTTGGAATCTTGCCTGTAAGAGGTTATATCGTCAATGAAGAACAGCGCCAAGGTTTTTATCTTGAAGGTTCTGTTGAAGTTCTCTCTTTCCGTTTCAAAATGTCTCTTCAAGGCCAGTCGTAGCATCTGCTCTTGATATGATGTCATATAGATATCGACATCAAGCTCTTCCCCTGTGTTCTTTATTATTCCGTTTGAGAACTCGACTGAACTTTTTCCTATAGCTTCTATGGTGATTCCCGTAAAGGCCCCATTTACTATCGCCAAGGAATCTCCTTTTTTCAGAACAAAACTTTTTGTTGACTCTCCTTTCCTCCTATATGAAAGATGAATCGATTCTTTGCTGTCTATGGATGTTATCTTTACCTTTTCTTCCTTGTTTGAGATTGATTCAAAGTGTTCTTTAGCAACACCCTTGATTAGTCCTTGGTTGAATGATTCACAGGCATCCAAGTTGTACAAAAGGTTTTGATAGTCCTTGGAAACCAGTTTGTACCTTCCTTTTCCTGACGATGTTTCTGGGAATGTGGCTCCAAAGCGTATTATACATTGAGGTGCCATGTTCTCGATTATGGATTTGAATGCTGCGTTTCCTTTCGCAAATCTGTGTGGCTCATCTATTATCGCCACAGGCTTTGTTGCTTTTATTGCATCAAGTGGCTTGTAGAAGCCTTCGACTCCGTAGTCGTAGTCGTCTCGAGATAAAAGTTTCGCATTCGTTAATAGTTGCATGTTTACGAGAAGTACATATATTTTCTTGCTGTTTTGAAAGGAGCCTTTGACGAACTCTTCGACTGCAGAAGGAAAGTATGAACGGCCTCGTTTCTGGCCTTTGGGTGCTTCAAGGACATTCACCTCCATGGTACAGTCATAGCCACAGGAATCGCGGAAATGGTGTCTCGTGTAATCGTCGAGAAGGAATTGTGCCGTTCCAGCCTTGATTGCCAACGAAGGGACTACTATTACGAATTTGTTCAGTCCGTATTGTTTGTGCAACTCAAACATCGCTTTTGTATATACATAGGTTTTCCCTGTTCCGGTTTCCATCTTTATGTCTAGATTCAGATACGAGTCAGAATGGTATGTACTTCTGTATTCAGGAGATAGGCTTTGTTGTATTTGGTATATATTCCTACTAATGTTAAAGTTATGAAGAGGAATCGAGGGGTTTTCATAGTAAAGTGTCGGTTCTTCAAAAGTTGTATCTTTGAAGACTTCCACCAATGCATCAATGGCTTTTTGCTGATGTTGCAGTCCTTGCTGTAATACTAGTTCCACAAATGCAACTCCTTAGTATCGTACATCTATGTTTACGTTCAGGTTCTTCTCTGTAGCCTTTGGTCTGGCGAGGTTGATTTTCAAGTCCTCCAATTCCGTCCATGTGAAGCTGTATCCAAATATGGCAATTGTTTCTGGATTGAAAGAAGGTTCCGTTTCGATTTTGGTTGTCAACGAAGCAATTGCATCTTGTGTCAATTCCTTGTCCAATAGGTAAACATGTTTTCCTATATAGTATCCAGTGTAACCTTCCAAGTCGATTATTTCAGGCTTTGCGGTGAATCCATAGCCATCTTGGACAAGCCAGGTTTCAAGGACTGTTTCAATGCCAAATTCAGAGAGAATATCGTTTTCTTCAAACAGGTTCTTAGCGTTGGGGTCGAATTTTTCAAGTTTGTCGAGGACTAGTGTAGAAGGCTCCTTTAGGGTGTAGTGCTTAAAACCAAGGTCTGCCTTCGTGTTTGGGTTCTTTTCTTTGATCTTCCTTGCAGCTCTTCTTATTCTTTCCATGCCTATTTGGTCTAATGTTGGTGGTAAATTGTGTCTTTCTAAAAAGAGCTTGGCTTTCTTTTGGACCGGGATTTTTTCATCTAGTTCAGCGTCAAGTTGAACCAGTATGGACTTACAAGGGATTCCAAAAGTCATTAGTGCATGGGCTGTTGTTGCGGAACCTGAAAAGAAATCAAGAACTATGTCATTTTCATTTAGGTTTGCTAGTGTTAAAAGGCGTGTGATAAGTCTAGCTGGCTTTGGTCCATCAAAAACGCCTTCATTGAATAGGCTTGTAACTTCTTTTGCTCCTTCTTGGCTATGGCCTACTTCTTTGTAGAATAATATCGAAGTTGGAGCCATTCCTTCGAACTTTAACTCTGAAAGGAATCTTTTCATACAAGGAGTACTGTTGTTATCGGCACCAAACCAAATCCTATTATCATCGAGTCTCTCCAAAAAACTTTTTTTGGAGAGACTCCAGCAGCGGCCTGCTGGAGGCTCGACTACTCGTCCGCTTGGAGTCGTTATTGGGTAGTCGTAATCAGCGTTATAGGTTTTTACAGATAAATCGCTAGGCTTCCAAACTCCTCTGGGGTCATTGTCTGGGTTTTGATAGCGAGCATTGGCTTTTTCTGTTCTGGGAAGTCTTCCTATTTCGAAATCGTTGCACTTCTTTGAATACATCAAAATATACTCATGGCTGTTCGAAACAAATTTGGCATCGTTCTTTGGCGAGTATGCCCTTTCCCAAACCAGTTGGGCTAAGAAGTTTTCCTCCCCAAAGATTTCATCACAGATGAGTTTTAGGTTTGCCTGTTCGTTGTCATCTATGGAAATGAAAATTGCCCCGTCATCAGTTAAAAGGTCTCTTGCAAGCACCAACCTTGGGTACATGAACATAAGCCATGCGGAATGTGAGGCGGAGCCTCTTTTCGTCAAATTCAGTAATCTTCTTGCTTCTTCTTCCTCTATGCTGAGTTTTGACGATAGTTCCTGTGGAGTGAAAGTGAAGTTGTCATTGTACACAAACCCATCTGAACCGGTATTGTAAGGAGGGTCTATGTATATGCACTTTACCTTGTGATAGTAGCTGTTCAGCAAATGCTTCAAGGCATCGAGATTGTCGCCGCTGATGTATATGTTCTCACTGTTTTTGTTCTCTTCTTTGCTGTTGTTCTCTTCGTCGGGAACAACGACCGTCGTCGTGTCCAGTGAGGCCAAAAGACGGGCATAGTTCTTTCCTAGGAATTTGAGCTCATATCCTTCTTTTTGAATGTTCAGTTTTGGACTTATGCAGTCTTTGAATTTTTCTATATCAAAAGAGTCGCCTTGGAAGCATGAAGGGAAATACTCCTTTAGGGCTTTCATTTCTCTATCGTTTGGGAGGGCCTTTTCATTGTGTTCTATTATGTTCTTGACCATTGGAGTTCTCCTTTCCCTTGTCATTATACAATGTTTTTGGCTTAACTGAAAAGACAAAATACTTGACTTTCGCCAAGTAACATAGGAAGCTACCAGGCAGGAGTCGTTATGCTTTCTATAAAGGTTGTTGATGCCGTACCTCTTGCAGAACAGGAAGTGCTTGTTTTCTTCGAGGACGGCAAAGTTAAGAAGTTCGATGTGAAGGGCTTATATGCCAAATGGCCGGAGTACAAGGCTCTTGAAGATGAAGATTTGTTCAAGAATCTCAAAGTTGAGACTGGAGGATATGGCATAAGCTGGAACGAGAATTTGGATTGCAGCGAAGGGGAGCTTTGCCAGAACGGAGTTGATGTTCCTTTGAAGCTTGAGGATTTCAGGGCATTTGCGGAGAACAATCTCATATCGACACATGAAGCTTCAAGTATCCTCAAGTGCTCCAAGCAGAACATAGACGACCTTGTAAGAAGGGGAAAGCTGCACCCAATAAAGAAGGATGGACGCTACAATCTATTTCTGAAATGTGAAGTGGAATCCAGAGTTTGGGCAAAGGACCATCCAAATGCATCAACTGTCTATAAAACAAGTGAAGATGACAATATAATGATGGCTGCCGAACCTGAATCAGAATACGGCAGCCATTAGGCCTACATACGCCCGCATGAGCTTATGCCAGCGGGTTCAGGTGCTTGATCTGCTCGTAGGCCTTCTCGGCGGTGCGCACGTTGCATAGTGGAGTTATTGAGATGTAGCCGTTGAGGGTTGCATCGAGGTCGTCCGAATAGTTCTGCGCCCCTGCATAGACGGAGTATCCCTCCACCTGATAGATGTCGTTGCCAAGATAGTGGAAGCGGTCTTTGTAGAACGGGCCACCCTGACGGGTCACCAGGATTTCATCATGTGGAACGAGAGGAAAGTTCACGTTGTAGATGAGGTTGTAGTCAAAGAGCCTGTTGTCCACAATGAAGTCATAGACTCTATCCAAGTGCGCCTGGGCGCCATCGAACGACTCTGGGACGGTGGAGAACGCTATTGCACGGCATCCCATGTAGGCTGCTTCGAAGATTGCACCGTCTGTGCCTGAATAGGCTATGTCCTCGCCTAGGTTGAGGCCGCGGTTGATACCGGAGAACACCATATCATAGCTCTGCTTGAGGCCGTTGAAGCCAAAGCGTATGCAGTCGGCAGGGGATGAGTCAACGTAGTACCAGTCTATACCTTCCAGCATTTCGACCTTCTTTGCTTCGTATGGCTTGTGTATCTCTATGCCGTGGCTCTTGCCGCTCTGCTCGTTCTTTGGAGCTGCGACCGTAACGTGTCCAAGCTTTCTTGCCCATGATGCAAGGATTCTGAGTCCTTCAGAGTTGTATCCGTCATCGTTGGTTATAAGAATTCTCATAGCCATCCTCCGTTGTTTGATTTGTAGATCCCAAGCAGAGAGTCTGCATCGTCAATGAGGGCCTTCATTTCCTCAGTGCTATAGACTGTGGCTCCTGAAGCGAAGGCATGTCCTCCTCCGTGGTATTTCTCCGCCAGTTGGTTCACTGTGACGAAGCGGGATCTAAGGCGAACCCTTGTGGAACCGTCTGTATTCTCTATGAATGCAAGCCAAATTAGGCTGCCCTTTATCTTGTCCATGAAACCTACGCTGCAGCTTGCCTGTTCTCCTGTGAGTGCGAACTGCTTCTGCATTTCCTGGCTTACGTAGGTGTACGCAACGCCGTTTGGCGTTATTTCCATGTTCTCTATGACGCTTGCCTTGAACTTCTGGAATCCAAAGTCTTCAAGATATAGATGTGCATACAAGGAGGTGGTGTCTATTCCAAAGTCCAGCAGGTATCCTGCAAGGCGCAGCGTTTCACCGCTTGTCTCTGCGTACTGGAAACGACCCGAGTCCGTCACCATGCCGGCGAACACCAATGTTGCAACATCCTTGTTGCATTTGAGCTCGCTGTCGAAGGTCTTTATGAAATCTGCAACCATTTCGCATACGGATGACCTATTATCCTCAACCCAAGAGATGTCTCCGTATGGTGCTACCTCTATGTGGTGGTCTATCTTTACGATCTCCTTTGCCAAGGAAATCTTCTTGTTTGAGACTCTGTCCAAGGTGGCGGTATCCAGAACCACTGCAAGGGCTGAAGCATAGAAAGCATCGTCTACGGGGGCATCCTCACCCCCTAGGAATGCAAGATGCTCCGAGTAGTCGTCGTTTATTACTCGTACATCCTTTTCCGGGAACGACAGGCGCAATGATTCGCACAGCCCCTTTGTGGAGCCTATTGCATCTCCATCCGGCCTCGTGTGGCGGGATATGATGATTCTGTCGTACTTCCTTATCTTTTCCAAAACGGCTTTCTTGGCTTCGTATCCTGTCATTTCGTCTCCATAATGTTGCTTTCTTCGCTCTGCTTTCCCGAATCTTCAGCAATAAGACCTGCTGCCATGCCATCAAGGTCCTTGAGCATGTCCATTGCCAAGGAATGGGTGTTGACTGTAGCACCACTTGCCTTTGCGTGTCCACCCCCTCCGTACTTGACTGCTATGGGGTTTATGTTGCAGTTCGCAGCCCGTAGCTCACACGCTATGCCATCGTCACCCTCAGCGAACGCAACCCATATGTCAACTCCTTTTATGTCTCCCATGACGTTCACAAACGCCCTTGCTGCCGTTGGTGCGTCTATGCCATCCTCAAGAAGCTCCTCCTTTGTGGTGTATGTGTAGGCTACGTTGTGCTCCGTCGTCTTTATCCTAAGTGCGAATTTTGCGCGCAGTTTCACAAACGACAGATCGTCGGTGTATAGACTTCTATATATGGATGAGGTGTCTATGTTGCGCTGCATCAGAAACGCTGCAAGTTCGAATGTACGAGCATTGACGGCATCGTATCTGAAACGGCCTGAATCCGTGACTATGCCTGTAAAAATTGCCTGTGCTGCATCATCTGGGACATCGAGACTGCATTCCTTTGCAAATGATGCAAGGATACCACAGCAGCTTTCGAAGGATGAATCTATGACTTCGACATCAGCAATCCTGCCTAGAAACAGGTGGTGGTCGAACCTAAGGGTGCGGCCTGCCAAGGTCCATCGGTCGTCGCTTATGAGTGCAGGTGCGGACGTGTCCATGATGACAGCAAGGGAATCGGTATAGAAAGAGGATGGGATGTCGTCCATGGTGCGGCCTTCCAGCATGAAGGAAAGCCTTTCGTTGGCATCGCCCACCATGTAGACTTCCTTGTCAGGGTAGTTGGCCTTTACGAGCAGGTATAGTCCAAGTTGGCTGCCGTATGCATCGCCGTCAGGTCTTGTGTGGCGGTGGATTATGATGCGTCGTGCAGACTTGATTTCCAAAAGTGCGTTCTCGAACAGCTTTGACAAATCACCCATTTGAGACCTCCATTCGCAGCGGGCTGGAATTCTCATACACCGTGAACCTTGTTTGGTAGCCGTTGTCATCCATTGCTTCAGACTCCCATGTCTGCTTCCAGTTTGGTATCTCGTCCAGGTTGTCGAAGAACACCTGCGCCCCGCCGTCTGCATCCACTTTGGTAAGCAGCACCTTGTCGCAGTAGGGCAGCAGTGTGTGGTACATCATGGCACCTCCTATCACGAAGACGTCATCGCTTGGATAGGCCGATATCCTTGAAAACAGTTCATCCAAGGTCTCCACCATTATGAAACCGTCGTTCTTGGCCCTCTTGTGGTCTCCGCCCGGCCAAAGGACTATGTTCGTCCTGTTCTTGAGGGGTTTTCCGTTTGGAAAGGACCGAAGGGTGTTGGATCCCATTACGACAACCTTGCCCGTAGTCTTCTCCCTGAAGTATTTCATGTCCTTTGGAAGCTTGAACATAAGGTCGTTTGCCTTGCCTATGCCCCATTTCCTGTCGCAGTGAAGTATGGCCTGCATTGTATGTCTCCTGTCGTTTTATGCCACATTAGATGGCAACTGGGATATCGTATTTCTTCTTGCAGTACTCGTAGCCCTCCAGTTTGAAGTCGTCTGGAGTGAAGTCGTAGAAGTTCGTGATCCCTGTGTTCACCACAAGTTCTGGAGCGGTGAAGGATTGATTATCCAACATTTCCTTGATTATTGGAATATGTCTGTCATAGATATGTGCATCTGCAATGACATGCACAAGTTCCCCTGCGACGAGGCCGCTTACCTGCGCCATCATGAGAAGGAGTATGCTGTACTGCACCACATTCCAGTTGTTCGCCGTGAGCATGTCCTGCGAGCGCTGGTTGAGGATTCCATTCAGTACGTTGCCGCTTACGTTGAACGTCATTGAGTAGGCACAAGGGTACAGTCCCATTTCGCTTAGGTCGTGGTGGTTGTAGATGTTGGTAAGTATCCTGCGGCTCTGGGGGTTGTGCTTCAAGTCATAGAGGACCCTGTCCACTTGGTCGAATTCACCCTCTGGATACCTGTGCTTGACTCCAAGCTGGTAGCCGTACGCCTTGCCTATTGAGCCGGCCGCATCCGCCCAACTGTCCCAGATATGCGATTTGAGGTCCTTGATGTTGTTGGACTTCTTCTGCCATATCCATAGGAGCTCGTCTATGGCTGATTTCATGTACGTCCTACGCAGGGTCATGATTGGGAATTCCTGCCTTAGGTCGTAGCGGTTGACGATGCAGAACCTCTTTATCGTGTGTGCAGGAGTGCCGTCCGCCCAGTGGGGTCGAACATCCAGATCTTCGTCTGAAAACCCGTTTTCAAGTATGTCCCTTACGTTTTCCTTGAATATGTCGTCCGCTCTGCTCATGTCCAGACTCCTTTGTGGCTGTGGGGGATTGCGTTTCACGCAACATTATTGCAGAAGAATGTTGCATTTTCAATTGGGAGATTGCATGTAGGATTGCATTTGCAAAAGACGGTTCGATTCGTCAAAAAACTTGATATTACTCCTTGCGCTCAATGGAAAAAAGACCTACAGTGGATGTTGCTGTTTCATATCGAACAACATGGAACGAAAAGGAGAGGGAAGTCATATGTCAAAGCTAGTGAAGGATGATTCTAGATGGAGTTCCAGGCGGGCTATAATCGCTGCAGTGTTGGTGATAGCCTTTTCGTTTCTGATTGCAAACCTAATCCCGCAGTCCTACAAGAGCGCATCTTCATACGGAATCTTCTCCGTGATACCGGCGGTGTTCCTCATCGTCTACATCTTCTTCACAAAGAGGATATTCGAAGCCCTCATACTTGCATCCCTCATGGGCTACATAATGATAGGACCTGGTGATGCCGTGGACAGTTTCAGCACTGGAATCCTGGATGTCATGATGTCTGAGGACATAGCATGGCTCATAATAGTATGCGGACTCATGGGCAGCATCATAGCCATGGTGGAGAAGGCCGGTGGCGCATGGGCGTTTGGAGAGTGGGTCGCTAAGAAGGCCAAAACCAAGAACTCGGTCCTCATGTGGACGTGGGTGCTTGGGATAGCCATTTTCCTTGACGACTACCTCAATGCGCTCGTGATTGGTTCCTGCATGGCTCCCCTTTGCGACAAGCACAAGGAGCCCAGAGAGTTCCTCTCGTTCATTGTGGACTCCACTGCAGCCCCTGCATGCGTGCTCATTCCAATCTCTACATGGGGTGTCTTCTGTGGAAGGCTCCTTGAAGCAAACGGCTGGGCTCCACACGGAGAGGGCCTTGCATACTTCATCAAGACCATTCCTTTCAACTTCTACGCATGGATAGGAATCCTCATAGTGCCGTTCTTCATCTACAACATAATCAAGCCGTTTGGTCCAATGAAGAAGGCCTACGAACGCGTTGCAAACGGCGGGCCAATCGTTCCCGAGGGTTCGGAGAAGGTCGACATAAGGGGAGGAAAGCCAATCCTTGAGCATGAGAATGCGAGGATCATCAACTTCTTCATTCCAATTCTTTCGCTCATATTCTTTGCAATGGTCCCCGTGTTCAAGAGCGGAAGCGTAGGCGACCTTGACATGCAGCTTGGTGTCCTTTGCACCCTTGCAGTCTGCTTTGTGCTCTACCTCGTCCAAGGAGTGATGACCGCCGGCGAATACTGGGAGTGCTTCATAGGCGGGCTCAAGAACATGCTCAACTCCATCCTCCTTATGATCCTTGCATTCCTCTTTGCTGACATGAACGAGCAGATAGGCTTTACGTACTACATGATACACACCGCAGAAAAGCTCATGACTCCGCAGCTCATGCCTCTTGTCGTGTTCATAATCCTCTCGATCACGGAATTCGTCACCGGCACCAACTGGGGCATGTACATCATAGCCCTTCCAATCGTGATTCCACTTGCAATGGACATGGGTGTAAACGTAGCCCTTGCAGTCAGCGCCGTCATATCCGCAGGTGTCTTCGGCAGCCATGTGTGCTTCTATTCCGATGCCACCGTGATCACCTCCGCCGCAACCGGATGCGACAACTTCGCCCATGCGAAAACCCAGGCCCCATATGGAATACTTGCGGCTGTGATAACGATGCTCATGTATCTGGTGGCTGGATTCATCTTCTAACGGGACGGGACTTTGATGCGCTACGACCTGAACGCACACCTGTGTGGGGATTTCAACGTACTTGAGATTGGAAAGCTTCCTCCGCGAAGCTACTTCGTGCCGTTTCCAACCCGCGAGCAGGCTTTGGCGTGCCCTTTGGTCGAAAAACGCTACAGCTCTCCTCTTGTGAAGGTCCTAAGCGGTACCTGGGACTTCATCTACTACGACAACCCAAACGATTTGCCATCCTCCATCCAGACCGATTCCTCACAGCCCGATGCCCTTGGGTTTGGCACCATTGATGTGCCTTCCTGTTGGCAGTTCAGAGGCTATGGAAAGCCTGCATACATAAACCTTCGATATCCTTTCAGGTATGCACCTCCAAAGGTTCCTGTGGACAAGCCCGCTGGATGGTATTTCAGCGTCCTGGACGGCATAAAGTATGCCCCAAAGGGGGAGTGGAACCATGTTGGTCTATACCGGACGTTCTTTGAGGTTGAGGATGCTTCCAGAAAGTACGTGCTTTCCTTCCTTGGCGTTGCAAGCTGCATGGAGCTTTATGTGAACGGCTTGTTCGTAGGGTATTCCGAGGAGTCCCACAACACAGCTGAGTTCGATGTCTCCTCTTTTGTGCATGAAGGCTCCAATGAAATGCTTGTCCTCGTGCGTAGATGGTGCAATGGAAGCTATCTTGAATGCCAGGATATGTTCAGAAACAATGGCATATTCCGTGATGTTCTGCTTAGAATATCAAACGAATCAGACATTTGGGATATTGATTTCGAAACATCCAAGCATGACGGCCTCTATGACGCAAAGGTTCTGGTGGAGGTCTCTGGGCCCCTTGAGGTGACGGTCTCCATTGAAGGCCATGGTCTTTGTCTGAGGAGGACGTTGGTTTGTAGGGATTCCTGCGGAGGAACCCTTTCCTTTGATTTCAAGGGCCTTGATGTCTTGGAGTGGAACGCCGAGCAGCCCAACCTCTACGACCTGTTCGTGGAAACCAATGATGCATGTGTGCACCAGAAGGTTGGATTCAAGGATATTAGTATAAAGGGAAGGGTTTTCCTTGTGAATGGAAGGCCAGTGAAGCTCAAGGGTGTGAACCATCACGACACCAATCCCGTGAACGGCTATACGATGACGCCTCAGGAGATAGAGCGTGATGTGAGGCTTTGCAAGGACTTCAATATAGACACCATAAGGACGTCCCACTATGCGCCGGACCCGCTTTTGATTGAGCTTGCAGCCCAGTATGGTCTGTATGTTGTGGATGAAGTTGACCTGGAGACCCACGGGGTGTATGTCCAAAAGCTGCCGCCTTCCATGAACTGGCTATCCAACGACCCAAAGTGGAAGACCCGCTATGTGGATAGGGCTGTGAGACACTACAACCGGGACAAGCTCCTTGCGACGCCCGTTGTGATGTGGAGCCTTGGAAACGAGTCCGGCGACGGATGCAACACCTATGCAATGTACGAGTATTTCAAGAGCGTGTCTTCGCTTCCCGTCCACTATGAGAGTGCCGTCCATGCAAGGCGCAAGGCATACGATGTGGCAAGCCAAATGTACCCTCCCGTTGTGGATGTTGCCGCCGCAGGGGCTGGGACAAGTCGTGCAAAGGAGTTCAACGACCGGCCTTATTTCCTATGTGAGTATGCACATTCAATGGGTGTGGGGCCAGGCAACATTGAAGGCTATTGGAAGGAGATATACTCGCATGAAAGCCTCATGGGAGGCTGTGTGTGGGAGATGGTTGACCACGCTGTGTTGAATGTTGATTCAGCGGGTGTCTCGCATTATGCCTATGGTGGCGACAATGGCGAGTGGATCCATGACGGGAACTTCTGCGTCGATGGCATATTCTATCCTGACAGGACTCCTTCCACAGGTGCTTGGATAGTGCGCCATGCCTATAGGCCGTTGAGGTTCTCGTTGTTGGGAGATTCTTCTGGTTCTTCAGAAGGTCCTCGCTTTGAGGTGTTCAATACGACGGGGTTCACTTGCGGAAAGGATTTCAGGGTTGCGGTCTCCGTGGATTTTGGACCTTCCTTTGATGTGTTGGTGGATGCTCCTCCCCTTGGAAGAAGTGGATTTTGTCTTGATTTGCCAAGCGATGCACGTCTTGTGAAGTTCGATACATATGATAGGAACGGTGTCTTGGTTGGGACGGATCAGATAGAGATTTCAAAACCGTCCCTTCCTGCGCCTGAACCCCTTGAAGTTGCAGTTGTGGATATTCCGTCCTTCATTGGTGAAGCTTCCACCATTCTGTTCAGAGCTGCAACGGACAACGACAAGCCTTTGTTCAGGCCAAACCCAATGAAGAGATGGTATTCCCAAAAGGAAGATGTCTTTGAAAGAAAGGCCGTTGATGATGGTCGTTTAGTCATAATGAGCAACATAATGGCTGCAGACAACAGGTTCATGTGCGTGGATGAGTGCCAAAGCTGCGCTCCGACTTGCGGTTTTGAGAAGGCAGTCTACGTCAAATCCCTCCTTCATTCTGTAAGCGCCCGTGGGTGGCTTCCAAGGTTTGGAAAGACCTTCAAGTTGGATTCTTCCTTCGATGTTGTTCGCTGGTTCGGAAGGGAGAAGGAATCATATTTGGACATGAAGGAGCAGAGCCCAATTGGCGAGTATTCAGGACGTGTGTGCGAGATGACGGAGCCAAATATACGCCCTCAGGAGAGCGGCAACCGCTGCGACACCCAATGGGTGGAGCTTGAGAACGATAGCTTGGTTGTGAGGTTCGATGCTGTAAACGAGCCGTTCAACCTTGGAGTAAAACCTTATTCCGACTTGGAGCTAACGAAGATGAAGCACAGGGAGGATGAGGTCCGTACAGGTACATACGTTACGCTTTCTGCTTTCCAGCAAGGCATTGGCACAGGAAGCTGCGGCCCATATACTCTGAAGGAGCATGTGTATGCTGCAAAGAATGACTATGAACTATGCTTCGTTGTGTCATGGAAGCGAAAGAAGATTCGATAGGAGATGATTCACATGGATTCCAAGGCTTTTGATTTGGAGAAACTGCTCGAAGAAGCGAAGGGGATTGTGCTTGAAGCTGCGCCCCTTATGGATATGGATACAGCACAGGTCTTCGAGAAGGACGGAGTGAGCAACCTAGTGACAAGCGCTGACCTGGCGGTGCAGCACCATCTTGCGAAGAAGCTTGTCGAACTTGTTCCAGGATGCGGTTTCTTTGGGGAGGAGGAGCATCTATGTTCCAAAGGAGATGGCCGCCGATGGGTGGTTGACCCCATAGACGGGACGGCGAACTTCACAAGAAGGTTGGGACAGTCAGCTATCTCCGTTGGGTTCGTAGACGGTGACGACATCCTTCTTGGCATAGTGTACAACCCCGTTTCAAAAGAGATGTTCTGGGCCGTAAAGGGGCAGGGATCCTTCCTCAACGGCAAACCGCTTCACGTTTCAAACATGGACTTTGAGCACAGCATCCTCTGCACGGCGTTCAGCCTTTACCGCAAGGAGTACGCCCAGGTCTGCAACGACATACTCATGGATGCCTACTTCCAGTGTGCCGATTTCCGTCGCTTTGGTGCCTGCTCTCTTGAAATGTGCTATCTTGCAGCCGGGAAGGTTGACATGTACTTCGAGATCCGCCTCTCTCCTTGGGACTTCTGCGCCGCAACGCTCATCGTGCGCGAGGCCGGTGGTTTCGTCGAGGGCTTCAAAGGCGCAGAACCTTCCTTGGAAGGGACTTGTCCTCTTGTCGTGGCCAACTCCAAGGTCAACCTGGAACGCCTCAAATCCATAATCGAACGCCACATGGACAGCGTCCCATACGTGGACTGATATCCTTCAGAAAGTTGCCCATAAAAGCCCGTTTCAGGGTTCTTGCGAGTTCTTGTTAGTCAATAGGGAAAACGGCTCTTGCACGAAAAACAATGGGTTTTTTGATGCTCACTCCTCCAACTATTCGCACAAATGCGCTTCAACCCGCCCTCCGTTGGTTGGAAAAACTGTATTGAATCTGTGCGGAGTGTCCGCTTTATGCGTTCTGTCCGCTCTGTGCGCATTTCAACCACAGCAATAGCAAACCATACGATTGCAATAGCCAGCCCCGATTGCTGAAGGGACTTTCCTTCCCAAAGCGCTGGTTAATGTACCGCAAACGCCTTTTTCATTGATTGTGGTACATTTCGATGTACCGCAAACGTCTTTTAAAGGATTTGCAGTATACGCAGATTCCAACTTCTACCGGTTTATGGGCAACTATTTCTGTAGGCCGATTCCGTTGAGGAAGGCCTTTACGTTCTCTGCATACTCCTGAGGATGGTCGAGTACGCTTCGAGCGTGCTTTGAGCCTTTGTAGAGCCTAAGCGTTTTCCTGCCGGGTTTTGCATCGTATAGGTCCTTTGCCATATGGGTTGGAACGAAGGTGTCTGCGTCTCCATGGCAGAAGAGTACCGGTATGGTCGTTTTCTTGATGGCTTTCATTGCGTCTACATCGTAGAGAGACCAATGCCAACGATGCCTTAGAACTGAGTTTCCCAGTTGCATTGTGGGCCAGGACGGCATGTGAAGGCTTCTGTACACCGCCTTTGCCTCTTTTTCCATGCAGGAATACCCGCAGTCGTCTATGACAAACGACAGCTCTGGAATCTCCGGGGCTGCCTGCATCACTATAGCCCCTCCCATTGATTCTCCCAAAAGACCCCATGTGCAGTCTTTGTCGAAACGTGTCTTGACGTAGTTGAACAGGTCCTTGAGGTCTTTTGATTCATAGTACCCCATGCTGCAGCACATCTTCCTGCCGTTTTTGTCCTTGTTGTCGCTTATCCCGTGCATCCTGTGGTCGTAGAGCACCACGTTGAAGCCGTTGTCGAGAAGGATCTTCGCATATGGATACATGGATGAGTAGTTGCCTGTGTACCCATGTACGACGAGCGCCGCCTTCTGAGGTTCGGAAACATCGGTCTTTTGTGCGTTTGGGTGCATGATTATGCCTCGTAGGGAGTAGCCACGGGGTGAGTCGAAGATGAAGGTTTCGTGTTCGTGCGCATTTTCGAATTCGTTGCAGTCGAAGTGCTCTGTATCACAGAGGAACTTTCTGGATTCTTCGTGTGGGTGGACCTTTGGGCTTGTGAGCATGGATACGAATTTGTCTGTCGCTACTGTGATTGCGGTCAGGATTAGAAACGCTGTGGCCAGTAGGGCTATGGTTGCTGTCGTCATGATTGAAAGATAGCCGTTGGCGTTTTGGAAGGCAACACTCGAGAGGTTTTTGGAGAGCTTTGTAGGTGCGTGTTGAGTCTTGGAGGGAATTAATCAATCACTTTTACAAAATAAAAGTTGACAACTGGGAAAAGCCGTGTTTTCATCTAAGTGAAAGTTGGATTTGCATTGTAACTCCTTAAGCCATAAGCAAACGTTTGCATACGACTTGGCGGGTGCAATGGAATATAGTGCAAACGTTTGCACGTCCAAAAGAGCGTTTGAAGACCGCTCAAAAGGGAAGGCAATGGCGAAGTATACGACGTTGAAGGATGTTGCTCAGAAGGCAGGGACCACCATTGGTACGGTCTCATATGTCCTCAACGGAAACGGAGAGAGATACATAAGCGAAGAGACCCGTCGCAAGGTGATGGAGGCTGCAGATGACTCCATTACATCCGCGACAAAGGCGCCTCTTCGCTCAAAGGCGGCCACCGCAGGCTCATAGGCATACTCATTCCGCAGTTCGAGAACCAGTTCTTCACCCGCATAGTCATGGCGGCGGAGGCACTCTTCGTCAAACATGGCTACGACATGATAATAACCAACACCTTGGACGACCCTGAAAGGGAGAAGTCCATAATCCACAGGATGCTTGAGCAGCGGGTGGATGGCATAATCGTTACGCCAACTGCAAAGGGTGCGGAGAACACTGAGCTTGCACGCAGCGTTGGAATGAAGATGGTCGTCGTCGACCGTCCGTTGGAAGGTGTGGGCGACTACTATTGGGTCACTACCAACAACTATGGCTGTGGCTTCAAGGGTATTGAATATCTTATGTCCATGGGGCATAGGAAGATAGGTTATATTGGCTGGAACTCAGGGATTCCTGACCTTGCCGCCCGTGAGAAGGCTGCGCTGGATGCAGCTGCAGACAATGCCAGATTATATGTCGAGAATGGAGAGTTCTCCGCTGCAGAGGGTGGAAGGCTTACAAGGAAGATACTTGAAGAGCATCCTGACATAACGGCGCTCTTCTATGGATTCAACATACAGGCCCAGGGTGGAGTGAACGAGCTTAGGAGAATGGGTAGGACGATTGGTCGTGACATATCGGTAATGCTCATTGGAACACCAATGTGGACCTATACGGGACTGAATGACTTTTCAAGATTGGACATGGGTGACATGGCTCTTGGAAACACCGCTGCGCAGGTTCTGCTTGACCAGATACAGGGCAAGCCAATGCAGCCAAAACAGTATATTCATGACTGCAGCGTCATAGAAGGCGACTCGGTCTTGAAAATAGACTAAAAGGAGGGGAAGAATGAAAAAGATTCTTACCACGGTTATGGTTCTCGCTCTCGTTGCAATGTGCGCATTCGCACAGGCTGCACAGGAGGAGGTTTATCCAAACAAGAACATCAACCTCACAGTTCCTTACGGTGCAGGTGGAACAACTGATTTGACAGCAAGAGCCCTTGCAAACGCAATGGGTGAGAAGCTTGGCGTCACGATCAACGTCATCAACACTCCTGGTGCTGGTGGAAGCGCAGGTACCCTCAACGTTCAGAATGCAAAGAACGATGGATACTCACTTCTTGCCAACGGAATGCTTGCATTCTGTACAATGCCAATCAACGGCTACACGGACAAGACTTTCCGCGAATGGGACATTTGGATTGCAACATATGCTCCAAACGTAATCGTCGTTCCTGCAGACTCCCCATTCAATACGATCCAGGACCTCGTTGAGGCAATAAGACAGAATCCTGGTCAGATCACAGCTGGAACAGCCGGCATTGGTTCAGGCGGACACTTTGGCGCTGAGGTCATCAAGGCAATCGCAGGTGCAGACTACAAGCACATCACCTACAATGGCGGATCCGCTGCTTTCACAGCAACTCTCTCCGGTGAAGTCCAGTTCTGCCCACAGCTCCTTGCCGAGTACAAGGATGCAATCATTGGCGGACAGGTCAAGGCACTTTGCACACTCTCAGACGAAGACATCACGATTGCCGATGGAATCACGATTCCTTCCATCAAGAACTTCTATCCAGAAGCGGCAAAGTTCCTCCCAATGGGTGAGGTTACAGGTATCCTCGTTCCAAAGGGACTTCCAGAGTCATATCTTGAAAAGCTCGACGAGGCTTTCGCAGTTGCAGTCAAGGACCAGGCTTTCCTGGAATTCTGCGAATCCAAGAGCTTTGCAGTCAACGTCTACGACAGACAGCACTCCCAGGAATTCATGGAGAACTTCGCATCAAAGGCCTGCTGGCTCATGTATGATGCCGGCGCAGTCACGATAAGCCCAGCTGATTTTGGCATCAACAGACTGTAGTTTCACTTTGTGAACGCTCCGCTTTCCTCAATGAGGGCGGAGCCTTCACTTGATTTTCGTGCAACCTGCAGGGCTTTGTGCCTTGCAGGTTCCGTTAAGGATCAGAAAAATGGATAGAAAAATCAAGGATTTCGTTTTTTCCTTCGTCCTTGCAGCCCTTGGAGTCTATTTTGCAATAGAGGGGTTCTCCATCTACAAAAGGGTTTCCGGACCTCCTTTCAAGATTGAAAAGCTTAGCCTGTCTCCAGGCTTTTTGCCGTTCGTTCTTGGCATTCTTCTAGTTTTCTTCAGCGTTCTGCTTTTCCTTTCCACAATGAAAGGGGAGAAGGATTTTGGTTCTGCATTCGTGGAGCGCTGGAAAGTGGTTGGCAAATGGTTCGCCGATGCCTCACGCAACAAGGAATACTACTTCACCATTGGTGCAGTCGTCATAATGTTCATCTATTCGTATCTGCTTTTGAGTGTTCTGCCTTTCTGGGCGGCATCACTCATCTTCCTCGTTGGCATATTCCTCTACCTTAAGGCCGGAGTATGGTGGAAGTCCATAATCGTAGCAGTGGCGGCAGTGGTCTTGACGGTCGTGATCTTCAAGTACTGCTTCAACGCAGCGCTTCCTTGAGGTTAAACATGGCATTACAGTACATTTCAACAGCATTTGCAACAGTCTTTCAGCCAATGAACCTTCTTGTCATGTGCCTGTCCACGTTGGCGGGTCTTGTGATGGGAATGCTACCAGGCCTTTCGGCTACGATGGCCATAGCCCTTTTGACTGGACTTACATACAACTTCCCAACGCAGACGGCGATCATAGCATTGCTTTCCATATACGTTGGTGCAATCTCTGGTGGCTGCCAATCGGCAATCCTCCTCAACATTCCAGGAACACCTGCATCCGCAGCCACAGCCCTTGACGGTCACCCAATGGCAAAGCAGGGGCGCGGCGGTCTTGCAATATTCCTTGCAACCACTTCCAGCTTCCTTGGAACGTTACTTAGCGTCATCTTCGTCATGACCCTTACTCCAGTTCTAACGAAGCTTGCGCTCAAGTTCACATCCTGGGAGTTCTTCCTTCTTTCCATCTTTGGAATCCTCATCTGCGGAACCATCACATCCACGGAGTCACAGATCAAAGGATGGATAGCTGGCATACTTGGTCTCATGGTCTCCATGATAGGTCTTGACTCCGTAAATACCGTTGCCCGTTTCTCCTATGGAAACGTCAACATGATGTCAGGCATCCAGCTCATTCCTGTAATGATAGGACTGTTTGGTTTCCCTGAAATCATCAAGGCCTTCAAACTCAACAACGACGAGCAGGTGATCCCTTCAAGCAGGTTCGAGGCTAAGGAAGGCTTCAGGCTCATGGGGCGCAACATAGTCAAGGTCATCCGCTCCGCAGCCATTGGTGTTGGCGTTGGAATCATCCCTGGCGTTGGAGAGGATACAGCAGGTTGGCTTTCCTATTGGGCAACAAAGAGCTTCTGTTCTGAAGAGGAGAAGAAGACCTTTGGAACCGGCAATCCAAAGGGTGTCATATCCGTAGAGACTGGAAACAACGCCTGCATTGGCGGAGCCATAATCCCTGTCCTGTCTTTGGCGGTTCCAGGATCCGCTCCGGCGGCCGTCCTTTTGGCTGCATTCTACATGCACGGCTATAGACCAGGCCCTCTTTTGATGACCGAGTCTCCAAGCTTCCTATACAACGTGTGCATATACATAGCCATTGCATCGTTCTGCATGTGGCTTCTTGCTCTCGTTCTTTCGAAGGGAACCGTCAAGATACTTGGAATTCCAAAGAAGTACCTAATGCCAATCATCTATACCCTTTGTGTGATTGGTTCGTATCTCATCAACTACAACATGTTCGACGTAAAGGTCATGTTTGTGTTTGGAATCTTTGGAACGCTTCTTACATCGTTGCACTTCCCCGCCGCACCGTTCCTCCTTGGAGTCATCCTTGGTCCTATGTGCGACTCCAACCTCAGAAGGGCCCTGAACCTCTCCAACGGTTCGCTCGCCCCTCTCGTACAGCGTCCGATCTGCGTCTTCTTCCTGGTCCTTATCGTGATTATGATCCTTGCCCAGCTTGGAGTCTTCAAGAAACTCATGGGGAAGAAGGCATGATACAGAAGGCCGATGGAATCTTCTACGCCCCTCAGTCCACTGGAAAGGTCGTGAAAACCGTGGGTGAGGGGGAGTTCCTCTTCTCCGTCATAGGCCTTGACCACGGTCACATATACGCCATGGTCAACGGCCTTACTGAGGCGGGGGCCACGCTCAAGGACGTCTATGATCCGGACCCTGCAAAGGTCAAGGCCTTCATAGACCGATTCCCCTGTGCCCACCCTGTCTCCTGCATCGACGAGGTTTTGACGGATTCCTCCATACAGCTAGTGGCCTCTGCAATCAGACCTGACAAGCGTGCTTCGTTGGGTGTCCGTGTCATGGAAAGCGGCCATCATTACTTCACAGACAAACCTGGAATGCTTACGTTCGATGACCTGAAAAAGGTAGAACTGGTGCAAAAAGAGACCAATCGTTGGTTTATGGTCTATTTTGGAGAGCGTATTCATGTGGAGGGTGCAGTATGCGTCCAACGTCTCATAGACGAGGGAGTGCTTGGCAGAGTGCTGTCCGTTACCATCCTTGCTCCACACCGTTTGAACAAGGAGACCCGGCCGGATTGGTTCTTCAACCCTGATGAGAACGGCTCCATACTGCGTGACATTGGATCGCATCAGTTCGAGCAGCTGCTTTCCTATACTGGCGCTTCAAGCGGCAGGGTCCAGTACAGCGAAGAACGCAACTTCAACAATCCGGACCATCCTCGATTCACTGACTTTGGACAGGCCGTCATAGGCTTGGACAATGGCGCAACAGGTTATGTCCGTGTCGACTGGTTCACACCCTCTGGGTTATCGGCCTGGGGTGACGGACGTGTGTTCATCGTGGGCACGAAGGCTACGGTGGAGATCCGCAAGTACATAAACGTTGGAGTCTCCATGGAAGGGGACAATGTGTTCTTGGTGGATGCCAACGGCGAGCACGTCATAAACGCAACCGGCAAGGAGGGTTTCCCTTTCTTTGGTGCATTCATCCGCGACTGCCTTGACGGGACGCAGACCTGCATGACGCAGGAACATGTCTTCGAGAGCATGCGCCTTACGCTTGAGACTTACCAAAAGGCGTGTTCGAACGATCTTCATTAGGTCTGAGGTGCTATGAAATACGGTTTCTGTACGGGATTCGCTTCTACGCCTCTATGGGACATTCAGGGTTCCATGCTTGCAAGGATTCGGGATGCTGGCTTTGACTATGCCGAGCTTCCTGTCATGAGCTTTGCGGACATGGAGCCTTGTTTCTTTGGTTCCGTCCTTGGCGGGTTCCGTGCACCCGTTGCCTGCAATCTCTTTCCTGGAAGGATTCCTTTGGTTTCTTGGGATCTGGATTTGGGAGTTGTCCGTGATTATTTGGATGTTGCACTTTCACGTGCCGTTTCCCTTGGAATTGGAAAGATCGTCTTTGGCAGCGGCATAGCCCGTAGCTATGACGCTTCTTCGATGTCGTTCGATGTTGCTATGGAACGACTGAAGGAGGTCGTTTCCTCTGTGGTCGTTCCAAAGGCCTGCGAATATGGTGTGACCATTCTCCTTGAGCCGTTGAAACGGGGTGAATGCAACCTCATAAACACTGTGGAGGAGGGGCGTTCGTTTGTCTGTGACATTTCCTCTCCGTGGTTCTTGCTCATGGCGGACATCTACCACATGAACTCCAATGGAGAATCGCTCTCTTCTTTGAAGGCTTCTTTGGGCATTGTCCATCACATCCACATTGCAGGTCTTGAACGTTCCTTGGAGGATACGCTTCGCAACCCATATATCCTCCATGCTTTGTCCTTGCTCAAGTCCTGCGGCTACGATGAGACCATCTCGTTCGAGACCTGCGACGGCGACATGGCTGCGGCATTGGAAGCCCTCAAAGGCATCATTTAGCTTCCCATCATTGTAGATTCCGCAGTTCTGATGTGTTCTGGTGTGTCCTGATGCGCCGTAGTCCGCCTTGATGCGCCTTGGTGCATTCCGTAAGGCCTGTCACGAAAGTTGCGGATGCCATGGATTACCATTTGATCTACATTGTTACGATGAAAGTTTGGTTCTTCACGTTTTTGTGGGGTTGATCTTTTTGATGGTTGCGCCCGGAATGCCCTCCATGCTTGCTACCTCGCTGACCATTCTCACAATGCTCACCATGCCCACAACGCTCACAACACTTACAATCACCACGAAAAGCTTACAATCCAGAATGTGCGGTCAGGGACGCTCGGTCACGCTCCAAAGCGCTCCTCTTCAACCGTCCACAAGCGCCACAACCGCCACAAGCGCCACAAGCGCCTTAAGAGCCACAGATCTGTATCTGTGGTGCTCCACTTCAAGCTCCAAGGGGACGCCGAACCACAGCGGCATGTCCTTCAATGTGGTGCTGGACTTGCCATGGACATGCACCCTGCATCCGCAGAACGGGCAGACCTCTTCGCCGCTGCCACGGTTGCTTTTGAAGAACAGCACGGACTTGGATTCATCTATGTCGAATCGGCTGCATTCGAACTGTTGGCATGAAAGGTGGATTGAGATATCCTTGTCTATGAGCATGTATCGGTCCTTGTGTTTTTTTGTCAATCCAACTTTAGGACCTACATGCTCTCCTTTTCAATCACCTCTCGTCTTCAATCCCACAACTTTCCGTGAAGAACCTGTTTTTTATGATTCGCTATTGTTTTCCTAGTCATGAGATATTAAACCAAGCTAAACTATTGATAAGTTATGATGTATATGCGATAATGAAACTGGCACTGCCGTGAAACGGTGGACGGTTCGACCTCTCGGATTATTCGCAATTGGATATCGGGGAGGGTTCCTCCCTGATTCTTCGAAAGTTGAAATGGGGAGGTGATGCTCATGAGCGACTATGAGATGCTTATGGTTGTGATCGCAATCATCGGCTTGGTAATAGCGGCACGCAACGGCAAAAACTAACCGCCCAACCGACACCCTGAATCGTTGTTGGACGGTTAAGTCTAAATTGAGATGAAGGAGGTCGTTTCCGTCCATTGGCGGTGCCTCTCTTCGTTTGAAGTATCGCAAAACAGTTCCTACCTGTCAAGTTTTCGGTTTTGCCCAACAAACTCTTTTCATGAAATGCTGTGTTGCAAAGAGTCTTACTGCCTCTTCATTTGCCTTAGGAATGCAAAGACTGCAAGGGCCGTTATGGCGATTCCGTAGCCAAGCACCCACAGCATGTGGGGGAGGGCTGCGGAGAAGTTGCCTGCGAGTATGGCGCGTTCGAACTCCACTGCATGGATGAAAGGCAACAGGCTTGCAATCTTCTCGAATACGCTTCCTAGCATGGAGATGTCGAACCATATTCCGGAAAGCCATGCGGAGAGGTTCGTGAGCAGGGCTCCGCAAAGACCTCCAACCTGAGTCTCCGTAAGCGTGCTTCCGCAAAGAAGGCCTAGGGAGGCGTAGAACAGTGCAGGGATGAGGATTGACAGGATTGCCCATAGTGTATCCAAGGTAATCTGCAGACCTAGAATCCACGCTGCAGCGTAGCATAGCAGAGCCTGTGCAACGGCGATTGCAAAGAACGGAAGCATGTAGCCAAGTACGAAATCAAATGGTTTCATTGGCGTTGTATAGAGCCTTTGGAGAAACGATGTGCCTCTGTCCTTCGATACGAGCTGTCCTGCGAACAACGTTATGAACGACAGTCCAAAGACTGTTATGCCGGGTGTGAGTGTGTCCAGTTCGAACATGGTGACCGGAATGTTCGATTGTATCAAGCTCAAAAGCAGCAGCAGAACCAATGGAAACCCAAGGCCAAAGCCCAGAGTCAAAGGGTCTCTCAGAATTTCCTTGAACGTCCTTCCTGAAAAAGATGCCATTCGTCTCATGCCTTCACCTCCTTGGATGTTCCCTTTGATGCGTTCTTGACGATTTCTATGAACGCACTTTCTATGTTGTCCTTGCCACTTGAAGCCTTCATCTCTGCGGCTGTTCCGCAGAACACGAGATGCCCTTCCTTCATTATGCCAATGCGGTCTGACAAAGCCTCGGCCTCCTCCATGTAATGGGTCGTGAGTACAATGGTCATCTTCGACTTCAATTCGCGTATGGTGTCCCAAAGCTCGCTTCTTGCGATTACATCAAGTCCAAGGGTGGGTTCGTCCAAGAACAGAATCTGCGGTTCGCTTATGAGCGCCATGGCTAGGCTTAGCCTTCGCTGCCAGCCGCCTGAGAGCTTTGCGGCTTTGCGTGCGGCTACCTGCGACAGTCCAAAGGAACCCAAGGCTTCGCATACTTTCTTCTCGGATTTCTCCTTGTCAAAGCCATGGACTCCGCACATGAGCTCAAGGTTTTCCTTTACGCTCAGATTCCTTGCAATGGCCGACTGTTGCGGAGAGACTGCAATGACCTTCTTCACATCCGTTGGGCGGTCCTTTATGCTCATGCCGTTCACAAAGGCGTCCCCTGAAGAGGGGGAGCTTACGCATGAAAGCATCTTTATGGTGGTTGTCTTCCCCGCTCCGTTCACACCAAGAAGGGAGAAGAGCTCCCCCTTGTTTATCGCTAGGTTCAATGCATCAACGGCCCTTACATCCTTGTAGTCCTTTGTAAGGTTCTTTACTTCGATTGCTGTCGTCATATTTGACATCTCCTTCATGGTTGTTGCGTTTTTTCTTCTCGTTTCCGGGCAAGCCTGAGCTTGAGGGCCTCGAAGACATCGGTCAGGCATGTGCTTATCATCTCTGTGTTCAGGTTCAGGAACGCAGTTGCCTGCATTGAGGCTATTCCATGTACCACTGACCACATTTCAAGATGAAAAAGCAGAGCTTCTTCATGCGATAGGCCATAGTTCGTCATTAGAATGGAGACTATTTCCTCAAAGTTGGAATTCTGGACATCCTCTTCTTCGTTCGTCCTGTCCCTCATGAAGAGGAGGTTGAAAAGGTTCCTTTCGTCCTTTGCAAACTGGATATAGGCCATGCCGCTTGCCTTGTAGGGTGGGTACTTCGCCTCTGACATGGCCTGCCATATGTATGAGTGATAGAACTCATTCGCTTTTGCGACTACGCTGGCAAGAAGCTCCTCCATAGTGGAGAAGTTGTAGAAAAGAGGCTGTGTGGAGCATCCTATTCGGCGTGCCAATGTGCGGGCGTTGAGCGCTTCGACACCGCTTTCCTTTACGATTTCAAAGGCTGTGTCTAGAATCTGCTGTTTGTTCGTCTTTGCTTTTGGTGGCATAACATACGTTATATAACTCTTGTTATAAAATGTAAACCCCTAGGACGGAACACAGGGACATCGGTCTGGGAATTGGTCTATATGTGTCCTGGAAAGAAGGCCTTGTCACTTCTTGCGTGCGGCTAGTTGAGTGCATATGCGGTCGTATTCGGCCTCGTCAAGCTTGTAGTGCCTGCGGTAGAGGAAGTATGCGGCCAGCATGAATGCAAGAGGAACGATCGTGATGCAAAGGAGCAGTCCAGTTGTCTGTGAACGCTGCACGTTGGAGAGAACGCCTTCGATTGCACTCAGCTTCTGGGCCTCCGAGATGAGGTTGCGCGCCGCTTCGTTCTCGTATTCCGATATCTGGTTGGTAAGTCCCGTCACCCCAAAGAGCAGATACGAGGCCGCTGTTATCACAACCACCAAGGCTCCGCCCATTTTGGTGAAGAACGGGCGCAGGGATGTGATGATGGCCTCGTTTCGTGAGCCGTTCTTGTACTCGTTGTATTCGACCGTGTTCATGATGGATATCATCATTATTAGGTAGAAGCAGTACTGACCAAAGTTGGCGAGCATATAGCCCGCTGTTATGGCGTAGAACTTTGCCATGGATGTACCAAGCGCAAGGCCGGGGATGAGCATGGTGACGTAGCCTACTATGGATACGACCTGCATTATGGACATGAGCTTCTTGCGCGGAACCTTCTTTGAAATTGCAGGGTAGAACACCATGAGGATTGCCGTTGCGGACATTCCAATGGTGGTGAAGAGCGAGTAGAGGCCTCCATTGTAGCCGAACTCGAAGTAGATGTAGGTGGAGCCTATGCCTCCAAGCACGATTCCGCTTCCTATCTGCTGCAGCAGGAATATGAAAGAGACCCATAGAAGCTGGTCGTTGTGGGCTATGGTCTGTACGATCATCCTAAGGCTTATGCGGGGTGCCGGTTCCTTGAGGTTTTTGCGGTTCTCCTTCACTCCAAAGAATATGAAGCACAGAAAGAGAGGTGAAAGTACGCTTATGACTACGGAGATCATGCCGTATGCTTTGGCTGTGCTTCCTCCTATGGCCATTGCGCCAGTTGTGAGCATTGGAATGAGGATTGATGCCCCGGTTCCGCCTATTCCTGCAAAAAGCGTGGCCCTTGACGTGAACTGGTCCCTTGTATGGGCGTCAGACGAAAGAGCCGGTATCATGCCCCAATACGATATGTCGTTCATTGTGTATGTTATGCTGTAAAGGAAATAGACCACTCCAAAGAACCACACGAAAGGCCAGCCTTGGAGCGTTGTGTTGAAAGCTGCAATGACCACCGCCATTGTGCTGACGGACCCTACAAGGAGCCATGGCTTGAATTTGCCCCATTTGGTTCTCGTCCTCTCTATTATATTACCCATTATTGGGTCGTTGAGGGCATCGAACACCCTTGCCGCCACCATTATTGCAGTGATCGCCGTAAGCTGTGCCGCCGTAAGCGTCCTTGTGAAGAGTATGAACGTGAGTATGTAGTTCGTGAAAAGCTGGTAGACCATGTCCCTTCCAATCGTTCCAACCGGGTACATGGCAAGGTTCCTTTTGTCCTGTTTGGTCATATCGTTTGTATTTCCTCCGTTTTTCTATTCTACTGTCACTATGGTGATGCAATCCTTGCAAAGCACTTTGTATCGTTTGCCGTTCTGGCTTATGTGGTATGTGTTGTCCTTTGAGCATCCTGCGCATGAAAGACCCTTGTTCAATGGTCCAAAGCTGTTGCGTCTGAGGCATACCCTGCTCACGAAAAGCGGTACTTTGAAGTCGTCGCCAACGTATGTGAAGGGTGTACCTTTCTTCGTTTCGTACGAACCTATGAGGTTTGGAATCCTTTGCTTGAGCTCATCGTAGGCCTGTTGGTTGTAGGTGTAGAGGAAAAAGTCTGCAAACACCTTTGTTTGGGGATGTTCCAGCGCCCACCTTACCTGCGCCACGTTGTTGAGTCCCACCATGACATGCGGGTGTGCCTCCACGATGGCGTCCACCTTCCTGAAATACTCTTCTTCGTCGAACATGAGGGGTGACAGCGGCAAGAACTCTGCTTTTGAACCATTGGGGTCTTCTATTTGAACGATTTCATCCCATAGGCCGATATCCCTGCGCTTTGGAAGTTCGATTGTCTTCTGTGGAGCTTTTGGCGTTGTTTGCGTTGGAGATGATGTTGTAGGTTGTATGTCGAGCGTGCGCTCAAACCTGTTGTCCAGTTCTTCGTAGAACGCCCTTCGTATGCGTTTGAGAAGCGAAAGGGGGAGGAACGGGTTCTTCATGCCGCTTTCGTTCTCCACTTTGAGGTCCCCCAGTGTGAAGAGGCTCTTGTCCGAGGTCTCGAAGATTGCCTTTAGCTGCTCTTTGGGGTCTGTTGGGTTCTTGGCCTCCTGAAGCTGGCCGGTGTCATAGCTTTGGCCGTTGATTTCCAACGATTGCGGAAGTATTCGTATATCTATATCCACAGGCTCTTTGTAGCATGGTATGTTCTCACTGAGAACGGGAAGGTTCTGGTTGTGTCTTGAGGTGCACCAGACAACGGTTCCAAAACCAGGCCTTTTGGTGAATGAGTGTGTTGGGAAGTTGATCGTTGCAGTCTCGCCTTCGTTTATGAACGAGCGTCCTCCTTCTATGAACGATAGTCCAAAACCAGCACTTTCGTTGTTCTTTTCACCTTGCGATATCACAAGCAGGCCATCACGCAAGGCCACCGGTTTTTCAAATCTTATTGCAGCTTTGCCGCTCATGACCTTTTCTATGGTTCCAATGCGTATGCCTCTATGGGACGGGAAGTCTGTACATGTAAGGGTGTCCCTTTGTGCTTTGAAGAAGCCTGTGGTCGTCTCCCTTGAGAACGAGGTCTGCATACATTCCTTCGCATGTTCGACCTCTTCGTCGTCCTCTTTCCTTCCATCAAGCAGCAGCGAGTAGTAGCGGGCGCACCAATAGACGTATTCGGGCCCTTTCATGCGTCCTTCTATCTTCAAGGAGTCTATGCCAATCCTGGCATATTCGTTGACAAGCCCTCCAAGGCAAAGGTCCTTCATGCTGAAAAGCCAGCTGTTCCTTTCACTTTCTCTAGCGTTGCTCCCTTTGCATCCGTTGCCCTTGCATGTGTCGCCCTTGCATGTGTCGCCGCAGGAGAACCATGTCCTGCATATCTGTGCACAGGCTCCACGGTTGGCGCTGCGCCCTGTAATGCGTTCGCTTGCCATGCAAAGTCCTGAGAATCCATAGCACAACGCTCCATGCACGAACACTTTGAGTTCTACATCAGGACAGTCCTTTCGTATGTTTTCAATTTCACGAAGGGAAAGCTCCCTTGAAAGCACCACTCTAGTGAACCCCATTTCCTGGAGCTCCTTCACTCCATGTACGGTGTGCACCGCAAGCTGTGTGGAGCCATGAAGCGGAAGGCTAGGGTGCTTATCCCTCATTAGACGGGCTATGCCAAGATCCTGGACTATCACTCCGTCTGGCTTCAGGTATTCAAGTTGCTTCAGTAGCTTCTCCACTTCTGTCAGCTCCTCGTCTGTGACGAGTGTGTTGAGCGTTATGTAGAACTTCTTTCCTTGGAAAATGCACAGCTGCTTGAGCTTCCTCACGTCCTCGAACGTGAAGTTCACCGCCCCTTTGCGTGCAGAGAACTCCTTGAGCCCTAGATAAACGGCATCGGCGCCGCCTTTGAACGCATAGAGTGCACATTGCAGAGACCCCGCCGGCAATGCCAGCTCCGGTCTGTTGTTGCTTTTCGATTGCGGGTTCGTTCCTTCCATATGCGCTCCTTGTGTCTGTGTGTTGGATTGTACCACATAGTAGTGTTCGTTTCTTGTTTTAATTTTATGAAATCGGTCTTTATGTGCAGGTTTTGTATCCAATGTGCCGTCAAGAACAATTCTTGCTTGAATATGGGGTGAAAATTCATTACATTTCAAGTATAGGCTTTGTTTACAAGGGCTTTGCCCGTAAGCCCATAAGGAGAATATCTTAATGACAGTCAACGAAATCAAACATGCTGGTCTTAAGAAATGGATCGAGGACTTCGCAGCCCTCACGACCCCAGAGGCAATCCATGTCTGCAGCGGCACAAAGGAAGAGTATGACACATTGATCAACCAGATGGTTGAAAGCGGTCTCGCAACACGTCTGAATCCAGAGAAGAAGCCTCACAGCGTCCTCTTCCGTTCTGATCCTTCGGACGTCGCTCGTGTAGAGAAGAGAACATACATCTCCAGCCTCAAGCAGGAGGATGCCGGTCCAACCAACAACTGGATTGAGCCACATGAACTCAAAAAGACGATGACCGCCCTCTACAAGGGCTGCATGAAGGGCCGCACTCTCTATGTGATTCCTTTCTCAATGGGTCCTGTAGGCTCTGAGTTTGCAAAGATTGGCGTTGAGCTTACAGACAGCGAATATGTCGTCTGCAACATGATCATCATGACACGTGTTGGCTACAACGTACTCGATCAGCTTGGAACAGACGGTGCATTCGTACCTTGCTACCACTCCGTTGGAAAGCCTCTTGCTGAAGGCGAGTCCGACCACGGTGTATGGCCATGCGCAGACATGGAGCACAAGTACATTGCACACTTCCCAGAGACAAGGGAGATCTGGTCGTTTGGTTCCGGTTACGGTGGAAACGCCCTCCTTGGAAAGAAGTGCCTCGCTCTTAGAATAGCAACCGTCCTTGCAAGGGACGAAGGCTGGCTTGCAGAGCACATGCTCATCCTCAAGCTCACCAACCCAGAAGGCAAGGTCCGCTACATCACAGCTGCATTCCCAAGTGCATGCGGAAAGACCAACTTGGCTATGCTCATTCCTACAATTCCTGGCTGGAAGGTTGAGACCCTTTCCGATGACATTGCATGGCTTCGCTACGGCAAGGATGGAAGACTCTACGCCATGGCAGTCGAGACTGGCTTCTTTGGTGTTGCACCTGGCACATCTGCAAAGAGCAACTACAACGCTCTTGCAGCAGCTTCCAAGAACACGATTTTCACGAACGTCGCCCTCACAGAGGATGGAGACGTATGGTGGGAAGGAATCGGCTACGATGCTCCTGGCAAGCTCATCGACTGGCACGGAAACGAATGGATCCAGAACAAGGAAGACAAGGAGCAGAAACCTGCTGCACATCCAAATTCGAGATTCACAGCTCCTGCGAACCAGTGTCCTACACTTGCAAAGGAATGGGACGATCCACACGGAGTTCCAGTCTCTGCAATCCTCTTTGGCGGCAGACGCCCAAGCACAATCCCATTGGTTCACATGGCAAGGAACTGGACCCACGGAACATTCCTTGGTTCCATCGTTGGCTCCGAGGTCACAGCTGCTACACTTGACGTTGCAAGCGGCATAAGACGCGACCCAATGGCAATGAAGCCGTTCATTGGCTACAACGCAGGCGACTACTTCAAGCACTGGCTCGATGTTGGCAAGGCTGCCAAGGATCAGAGCCTCCTTCCAAAGATCTTCTATGTCAACTGGTTCCGCAAGACTCCAGAAGGCAAGTGGCTCTGGCCAGGCTACGGCGACAACAGCCGTGTCCTCAAGTGGATCTTCGAGTGCTGCGACGGTGTTGCAAAGACAGTCGATACTCCAATTGGAATCATGCCTACAGTCGATGCAATCGACAGACCTGAGGGCGTAACCGAGGAAGACATGAAGCAGCTTCTCGCTGTCGATGTCGATGGTTGGCTCAAGGAAGTCGATGACATCCGCAACAACTACTATCCACAGTTCGGCGACAAGCTTCCTAAGGAGCTTTCAGACATGCTTGACACCCTTGAGGCGAACCTCAAGGCTGCAAAGTAAAACAGCCGGTTTGTTTGGATTCTGTTCAGGGCCGCCTTTGTTTGAGGCGGCCCTATTTTTATGTCTCTGCACTTGGATGATTCTGCCACTCTAGCCGTTCTTGTCACTCTAGCCACTCTGGCCACTCTGGGCACTCTGGGCGATCTAGCCACTCTAAAACGGTCTGGATTCAGAGATGCAGGACGCTCAGGTGCGGTCAGGTACGCTCTACTTCAATCTTGATTCAACCGTCTGCAAGGGCCATAACCGCCACAAGCGCCACAAGCGCCACAAGCGCCACAAGCGCCACAAGAGCCACGGATTCGCTACAGATTCTACTTTTTGCCCCCATGTGTACATTTGAACCTTTGCTACGAAATCCCATGCTTTCTGTGACGAATCAACAATTGTAAGAGCTTTGTTGCAATTGTGAGCATGGTGAGTGTGGTGAGCATTGTGGGTTTGGTTGCATCAAATCATCAGTCCAGTTTAGCTCTGATTTGTCTGGTTCGTTCATTTCCTTTGCCACCCATGCTACGTTTGGGTTATACTTGCACTACATACACATTGAAACATATGGATACATCTCTACTGGGAGGCAGCACTATGGGCGAATCTTGCAACATGACTTGCAATACGAGCAATACTGGCAATACGAAAAGAACGGACTATATCTCTTGGGATGAATACTTCATGAGCGTTGCGGTGCTGTCCTCTTTGAGGAGCAAAGACCCCAATACCAGAGTTGGAGCCTGCATAGTGAATGCTGACAGAAAGATTGTTGGAACTGGATACAACGGCTTTCCAATAGGATGCAGCGACGACGACCTCCCTTGGGGACGGGAGGGGGATCATCTTGATACAAAGTATCCGTATGTCTGCCATGCAGAACTCAACGCAATACTCAACAGCATTTCCAGAGACCTTAGGGGCTGCGTCCTCTATGTCGTTATGTTCCCTTGCAACGAATGCGCCAAGGCCATAATCCAGAGCGGCATAAAGGAAGTCGTGTACATGGAAAACAAATACCCTGATTCAGACAGTGTGAAGGCCTCCCTTAGGATGCTCACTCAGGCAGGGGTCAAACTTCGCCATTTCGCAAAGGATGAAACTCTGGAGATCCATATTTGATGCCATCGAGTGCGACTTTCGTGAAGAACAGATTCCTCGTTGTAAGCCTCAACCCAACGTATCAGGTCATAGTTGGTTGTGGAAGGCTCAACGAAGGACATGTGAACCGCACGGATATGTGGCGCAACGGATTCTCCGGCAAAGGTTTCAATGTCGCACGAAAGCTGGCCGAGCTTGGAGCTCAGGCTGTGCTCCTAACCCACATGAACCCGTCCCGCATAGATGAATGCAAGGCTGAAGCGAAAGGATTTAGCTTTGAGGTTCGCTGTATACCTGACCCAAGTCCTGTAAGGACGTGCGTCACACTTCTTCAGAACAGACGAAGAGGAGCTTCAAAAGAGCAGATCAACCTACCTTTTGATGCTTCTGAATCCATGTCTACAACTGAGCTTGTGGAGAATGCGCCTCCAATAGAGGGGGTGGACACCCAACGAAAAGTCATGGAGAGCTACGAAACACTTCTGAACCAAACGGACTGCGTGATAATCACAGGAACAAGAAGCTCTGGCTACGATTCCAATATCTATGCAAATATGACCGCAATGGCTAGACGGGCTGGAAAATATACCATTCTTGATATAAAAGGGCAGGATTTGATGCGTTGTCTAGCCAACGACGAAAAGCATATGCCAAATCTCATAAAGCCAAACATGGAGGAGTTCCTTCAGACATTCGGCTTTGACGAGGACCCCGTTGCAATACTCGAACGGCTCAATTGCAACGCAGTGATGACGAACGGCTCCAAAGGATGCTTCGTCTATGACCCAACGAGTAGAGATGGCCTTGTGCACATAGGAGCCCTCAAGGTAAGACCACGCAACACGACGGGGTGCGGCGATGCCTTCACCGCTGGTCTTGCATATTCGTTGATGAGGGGCTGCGACCTATTGGCAGCCTGTCATGAAGGGATCATGGCAGGAGCGGCCAAGGCTCAGGAAAAACCTATCTGAATCTCCATACTATGTCGTTTACAAGAAGTTCCCGTTCAAGGGTCGCTTGGTTTGTGTTTGTATCGATATGTACGAATTCGATGTCCATGATACGAGCCCAGTCGCACAGCATGGAGGCATCTACATCGTAGCTTAGTACCGTGTGGTGGGATCCTCCTGCAGTAATCCAGCACTCAAGGCCGTCTGTAAGGTTTGGAAGGGCTTTCCACATTACCCTTGCGACAGGAAGGTTTGGCATGTTCATTATTGGCTTGACGGCTTCAATGTCTTGGACGATGAGCCTTAGCCTTCCACCCATATCGACAAGCGAGACGACGACAGCTTTGCCCTCCTTCCCATTGAAAACCAACCTTGCAGGATCCTTTCTATTCATTCCAATCCCAAGATGGTGGGTTTCTATCCTTGGCCTGTCTGCGGCAATTGAGGGACAAACCTCAAGCATGTGTGAGCCAAGAGAGTATTCACGGCCTTTTTCAAGGTGATAGGTATAGTCCTCCATGAATGCAGATGCTCCGTTCTCTCCTTTCCCCATTGCCTTTACGATCGCAGTCATTGCGGAGACCTTCCAATCTCCTTCTCCTCCGTAACCATATCCAAGAGACATGAGGTGTTGGGAGGCAAGACCGGGAAGCTGTTCCATTCCATACAAATCCTGGAAAGTGTTCGTAAACGCACCGCAGCCCTCCCTTTCCATCATGCGCCTTATGGCGATTTCCTCTCTTGCCTGGTATCTGATGGCTTCGACATCGTCCGTGGCTATCAGGTATAGCTTCTTGTATTCCTCGAACAGGGCATCAATATCGGATTCCAAGACTCGGGACATTTCCTCTACAAGATCTCCAACGGCCCATGTGTTGACTTCCCAGCCAAGTTTTCTCTGTACTTCGACCTTGTCCCCTTCAGTGACTGCGACATCTCGCATGTTGTCTCCAAAGCGCATTACTCTCATGGTCTTTGAAACCTGTACACCAACACATACCCTCATCCATGATGCAAGCCTACTTTGGACATCTTCGTCTTTCCAGTATCCTGCTATGACCTTGCGGGCCAAGCCAAGCCTTGCAGCAATGAAACCATGCTCCCTGTCTCCGTGCGCCGCTTGATTGAGGTTCATGAAGTCCATGTCTATCTCTTCGTTTGGAATCTCCCGGTTGTATTGAGTGGCGAAATGGCAGTATGGCTTTTGCAGTGACTTGAGTCCTTCTATCCACATCTTGGAAGGGGAGAACGTATGGCACCATGTCACTACGCCAAGGCATTCATCCATGTAGTTGGCTTCCTTGACTATCCTTGAAATCTCCGACGATGACTTTGCCGTCACCTTGTAGACCAAAGGGTAGGGGAGAACCTTTGAAAGCTCTTTTGCCATTTCTTTGGCCCTTTCATCGACTGTTCTAAGTACGTCTTCTCCATATAGCGATTGTGAACCTACAACAAACCAGAATTCCTTTTTCATTCTTTCACCTCCTGTCCATGGTTGGGCTGTCCGTAATAGGCATTGGCCCCATGTTTGCGATAATAGTGTCGGTCAAGCAAGTATTGCTCAACGGATGGTGTGCTCCCGTTAATTTGCTTTGTGTGCAGTGCCATGAAGGCGACCTCTTCAAGAACCGCAGCGTTGTGGACCGCATCGAAGGAGTCCCTTCCCCATGCAAACGGCCCATGGTTCCTTACAAGCACCGCTGGAACGGACAAGGGGTCTGTTTCCTTGAATGTCTCTGCAATGACAAGACCTGTGTTCTTTTCATACTCGCCTTGGATTTCATTCTTGGTAAGGCTTCTTGTACAAGGAATCGTGCCGTAGAAGTAGTCCGCATGGGTCGTTCCAAAGGCCGATATCCCTGTGCCTGCTTGTGCGAATGAAGTAGCCCAACGTGAGTGCGTGTGGACTATCCCTCCAATGCTTGGAAAGGCTTTATATAGTTCAAGATGCGTTGGAGTATCGGATGATGGTCTAAGCCTTCCTTCAACCACTTTCCCCTCAAGATCTACAATGACAATGTCATCTGCAGTCATATCCTCGTAGCACACACCTGATGGCTTTATTGCAACCAAGCCTTTTTCCCTATCTATTTCCGATACGTTTCCCCATGTGAAAGTCACAAGGGAGTGCTTTGGAAGGAGCCGGTTCGCTTCAAGAACCTTTTCCTTTAAATCGTCAAGCATTTCAGAACACCTCCACGGCTTTTCTTTCCACTTCCAGCAGTCTCCTATAATTGGCGACAAAGACATCGAAACCTGAAAACTCAGAGACATCGGCCTTGATTGTGGATACCTCCATGCCCATATAGACCTTGTCTTCCAGGTAGGATGCCAGGCTCTCGCCCTCGTTCCATAGCATGAAGGCGCAGAGCAGCGCCATTCCATAAGGGCCTCCTTCTCCTGCGGTTTCCATTGAGGATACAGGAACACCCAGTGCGGCCGACAGCATCCGTTGGCCCGCCATGCCGGTCTTGAAGAAGCCTCCGTGCGCAAGGATTCTATTTATTCTTATGTTCTCCATTTTGAGTACGTCCATTCCAATCTTGAGAGTGGATAGTGCGGAGTACAGGTGGCATCTCATGAAGTTTGCAACGGACATTTTGCTTTCCGTTGGATGCAGGAACATTGGAATACCTCTGTCGAAGTCTGTAACCCCCTCGCCCGAGTGATAGTTGCAGCTCAGAAGTCCTCCGCAGTCCGGTTCTCCTTCAAGGGCTATGCCATATAGTTTCGAAAAGAGTTCGTCTTTTGGTATGTCCATTCCAAATTCCTTCGCAAAGTCTTCAAAAAGACCTATCCAGTTGTCTATGTCCGTCGTACAGTTGTTGCAATGGACCATTGCAACAGCCTCTCCTGACGGAGTAGTGACGAGATCCAGCTCTCTGTGCCTTCCAGGGATATGGTCGAGAACTACCATTGCGAAGTCGCTTGTGCCTGCGCTCACGTTGCCTGTGTATACTGCAACCGAGTTGGTCGCAACCATGCCGGTACCTGCATCGCCTTCAGGAGGAGCCATTCTGATTCCACTTTCAAACTCCCCTGTTGGGTCAATTATGAGAGACCCTTCGCTCGTAAGGAATCCTGCATCATCCCCAGCCTTGAGTACCTTTGGAAGTACGGAATCCAAATTGAGTCTCAGTCCCTTTTCCGACAGAATGGCGTTGAATTTTCCTTCCATCTTTCTATCGTACGTGATTGTTGCGCTGTCTATTGGAAACATGCCTGAGGCATCGCCAACACCGGACACAAAGCATCCCGTCAAAAGATAATGTACATAGGATGCAAGTGTGGCGACCTTTGAAATCATTGGCACATGTTCTTCGTTGTTTAGGACTGCTTGGTAAAGGTGTGCCACTGACCATCTTTGTGGTATGTTGAAGTCGAACAGCTCGGTAAGCTCCGCCGCCGCTTCCCCTGTTGTCGTATTCCTCCAGGTTCTGAATGGAACAAGAAGTCTGTCATGGTCGTCCAGTGCTATGTATCCATGCATCATTGCAGATATCCCAATGGCACCCGTGGCGGTCAGTCTTTGGCCAAACCTTCTTTCAAAATCCATTTTCAGGTCTTTGAAGCAGGACTGAAGCCCAAAAAGCACCTCCTGCATACTATATGTCCATATTCCATTGGATAGGGTGTTCTCCCATCCATAGCTTCCAGAGGCTATTGCATTGTGCCTTCTGTCAATCATGACAGCCTTTATCCTCGTAGATCCAAATTCTATTCCTATTGTGGTGTCTCTCAGATTCATGAATGCGTCCTTTTCTACAGTTTAACAAAAAACAGTACAAATTCAAGACATTTTTATAGAAAAAGGTTTATTTCTATGCATATGTTTGAAAATGTATTTACAAATCTTATGTTTTGCTGCCATAATCTATGGTATTGTAAATGCAATTTTCTCTAGAAGGAGGCTTTTATGGAGAAAAAGGAAAAGTTCTTTACCTTTGGTACTTCCAAAGGTTGTTTCAGGCTACTTTGCCTGTTCCTTGTGCTTATCGTCCTGTTTAGCCTTGCCGCACAGCTCATTACGACAAGGAATCACAAGATTGAAATTTCAGATATTGTGCTCGATGTTAGAGGAGGAGACCTCCACATGGAGCTTTATAGGCCTGCGAATGCAGATAGTACAATGGCTTATCCTTGTGTCCTTCTTACTCATGGTGGTTCAGAGAGCCTAGCTGCGGACAGCATGATGGCTTGGGAGCTTGCTCGAAGGGGTTTTGTTGTTCTTAATATAAGTGCATATGGCGCAGGACTTTCAGACCAACCAAACATCCTTGAGGATGGAACGACTGGGATGAATGGGGGAAAGTATAATCGTGGTGCGACGATGGGAATGTGGGATGCATATCAATATGCACTGTCTCTTGAATTCGTTGATTCCACACGTATCGCTGCATGGGCGCACTCCACAGGCAGACACCTTTTTACAAAGATGGTCAGCTATTTTGGTCAGAACCTTACTCTCAACGACAGACTTATAAACGTTCTGCATGATGATTTTGGTATTGAATTCAAGGAAGAGGAAATTCTTTTTGATGCGGATGTCATTGCGAAGGAGAGGCTGAGTGACATTGACTATGGGAAATATCTAGTCAAGAAGGCCGAACAGGAAGATATTGTAAGCAAGTACCTCAAGGCCGCAAGACTTACTGAACGTGCCTATGGCGTGAAAGCAAAGGTTGCTGGTTATGATGTTATACGCGATCCTCAGATGAATCTTCTTATTGGTCTTGGAACCCACGAGCTTTCGGGAAATACTGGCAGCTTCTATCTGGGGGAGACGGATCAGTATAAGAAGATTTTCCATGTGACAACAGGGGTTCAAAGAAACTGTTGGTATGACATATGCGACTATATACATGATACAAGCGCAGAGTCTTCTCTCATTGGAGCCTGCTTCTCAACCACAATCAACAATTCTGCCGAGCTAAAACAGGCTTGTGAAAAAGGAACGGCCCGCTTCTTCCTGAGTCCTGTAACAATGCACAACGGAAACTTATGGAGCTGGACTGCCGTCAGTGAGGCTGTAGAATTCTACTGCCAGACCTTGGGATGGAACAATGGCGAGTTGTCCGATCCCGCTACAAAACCAATAGACACCAAGAATTGTCTTGTCGGTTATAGTGCACTCCTTTGCACATCATTGGCATTCGTTGCTTTGATTGGTGCCGTTGTAGCTGTTGCAGCCATGCTGCTTAATACCTGTGTATTCAAAACCTGCAACATGTTGCCGCTTCCAAAGCCAAGAATGGAAATGAAGGGTCTAGATTTCGTTCTATATGTAGTTGCAACTACCATTGCAGGCTTTGCAGGTGCTTACGGTGCTCAGATGGCTGATCAGAGCTTCACGGTGTCGAACAAGACTATGTCGTTATGGCTTCCTTGGGAACCTGGTCAGGTAAGAACCTTCTTCATGCTTGGCCTGACAGCTGTTGTTGGTATAGTTCTTTACCTTGTTCTTGGTTTTATTGGAAGAAAGAACAACAAACAGAGCCTTTCATCCATCACCGAGATGAAGCTTGCTGGGGGTGGAGTCCTTAACGTATTCAAATATCTTGGTATTGCTGTCATAATGTTCGCTTTTTGCTATGCTGCGGCAAATTTCATAAATACGTTCTTCGATTCCAGGTTCATGCTTATAGATGGTGCTTTCGAGCTCATGAAGGGATATGGTTTTGGTAGGATGGCTAGATACTTCATCATTATTCTTCCATGTACTTTCATCATAAGCACATTGAACAATATGGTATCGTTCAAGAATGTATCTGACAGTGCTGACACAGCTTTCAATGTATTGTTCACATCTCTTGGAATGATAGTACTCGTTCTCATCGCTTACATCTACACATATTCGGGAGAGAACAACGGAGACATACTGCATATACAGTGCATCCTCTCTATAATTCCACTGGTTCCTATTTGCAATTACCTATATAGGAAGTTGTATAAGCTTACTGGTAGTGTATGGCTTGGAGCGTTCTTTGTCGCCATACTCATCGCTTGGAGATGTGCAGGCTATATATCCCATCAGTTTATGTGGTATGGAAACAATGAAGTCGCTGCATTCTGGGGCATATACTGATTGTAGGTTTGTTTGGATAGTTTGAATCCTTTTGGCTGTGGCCTTTGCGTAAAGCAACTGAGCCACAGCCTTTTTGTTTCTAGCGAGGTGAGAGGATGAAGGGCTTTTTGGGTCGGGTGTGTCCATGGGTTTTCCTAAGTGAAGACAATCGCAGAGAAAGAACCCTTTCACCTCTTTATCATAAAAATAGACAAATACATTCTATCTCATGGAAATTTGTATTGCTTTTGAATATAATGGTCATCAAAAGAGGTGGAAATGGCAAAATACATTGACATTGCCAAGATCATTGAGAAAGAGATACTTGGAGGCGGGTTTGAATTAACAGGAAAGCTCCCTACCGAGTACGAGCTTGTTGAGCGGTTCTCTGTGAGTCGTCAAACCATACGGCAGGCTATAGCCTTTCTGAAAAGTGAAGGTCTTGTCTACCAGGTTCAGGGGAGTGGTACATACGTAGCGTCTTCTGCAACGAAAAGGACGGTTGACAAACGCAGGGGAGGGAATGTCCTCGTAATATGCACGTACATAAGCGATTATATTTTCCCAAGCATCATAAGAGGCATAGAGAAAGAGTTGTCGTCGTCAGGCTACATCGTCAACCTTGTGGCCACGGGCAACAGAGTGGAAACCGAGAGGCATATACTTCAGAAGATCCTTGAAGGACAGGAAGTGGATGGAATAATCGTGGAGGGAACCAAGACGGGTTTTCCAAATCCAAATGTAGGTCTCTACGAGCGCATTGAGAAGATGGGAGTCTCTGTGGTGTTTCTTCATTGCTCCTATCCAGAACTTTCAAATGCAATAGTGGTTGGGATGAAAGATAAGGAAGGGGGCGTGATTGCGGCGAAGACCCTTTTGTCCAAAGGGTGTCGAACATTCAAGGCCATATTCAAGTCAGACGACCGTCAAGGTCTCCTGCGATATGCTGGTTTCTGCGAAGGTTTGCTGGATTCAGGGATAGACCTTGGATGCTCAAGGACAAAATGGTACACGACGGAGGATATAGATTCCTTGGATTTGCTCGTTTCAAAGATGCTGGAGTCCGATCCAAGTTCTCCCGATGGTTTCATTTGCTACAACGACCAAATTGCGGCGGCACTGGTTCGCCATTATGAACAGCAAGGCAGAGACCTTCCTGTTGTTTTCAGTTTCGACCATAGCCATCTGTGCGAAGCGTACAAAGGGAAGATCATCTCGATAGGACATCGCAAGGAGGAGCTTGGAACTCTTGCAGCGAAGAAGATGATAGGCATGATAAACGGTCAGGAAGCGGGTTCGGAATTCCTGGACTGGATGAATTAGGATGGGTTTGCAGTGGTTGTCTACAGCATTATAGACAATAATATCGGTCTAGACGAATTAGTTGCCAAATGGGGTAGCGATGGCGTGTCGAGCGTGGCCATGGACTTTGAAGAGGAGTCTAACCTTCATTGCTACGGTGAGTACGTGTGTACCATGCAGCTTTTCGATGGAACGTGCTATTACTTGGTGGACTGTTTGGCTCTTTCGAGAACGGAGGAGGGTCGCGCAAGTCTCAAGGCGTTCCTGGAGGGGCCAATCGAGAAGGTGATGTTCGCCTGCCAAAGCGATGCCGCACTTGCACGAAAAACACTTGGTATCCAGCTTGCCAACATATATGATATCCGTGTGCTTGCCATGGCCTTGGGCATGACCGGCAACCTCTCGTCCCTTGAGGAAAAATATATCAAGACCGATGTCGTTGAGACTCGTTTCTTGGGGGCTTCTCTCTACGGAAGCAAGAAGAAGTTCCAGACCGCCAACTGGATGCGCCGTCCAATTCCAAGGGACCAGGTTTTGTATGCTCTTGGCGATGTGGCGCATCTGTTTGAGTTGAAGGCAATTCTGGAGAGTGAGGTTTCGAGGACGCTTTCCGTCTCAAAACAGAAGGAGATCGCCTACGAGATGAAACGCTGCGCCCTTCCCAAGAACCCTGAACGTCCTGGGTGGGAGAAGATATGCAACTACAGGCTTCTTGGCTACAGAGAAAGGGTGTTCATAAAACATTATTTTCTTGCTCGTGACAGCGTGGCCCGTAGGCGGGATGTACCTGCATCCAGAGTGCTTGCAAAGCAGGATATCGTTGGCATGGCGAAGGCTCAGGATTGGCATGGTTTTGTACCTGCTGGGTCTCGCGAGTTGGAGGCTGCATTCTCCAAAGCCCATGAAAACGCCTTGAAGGAACTGCGAAAACCTGTTGTGTAGGTTTTCCTTTCTGTGGTTTCCAAAAAAGCTTCGTTTCTAAAAGTTTTGTAACCGTTTTGTTTCCCGTTTGTTAAATTATGTCACACCTTTTCTTGGTGTGAAGGAGATCAACATGAAGAAGACGAACACTTTTCTGCTCGCCTTGGTAGCTGTTATATGCTGCCTTTTCGCCGTCGCCTGTGACAAAGACCCTTACTATCCCTCCTCTGATCCTGTTAAGCCGGAAGATCCTATAGAGGCTGGGGATGACATGGGAATTTCAAGATCAATGACTGTTTCCTATATACTTGGGAATTTCACAGCCACAGTGACTCCTTCCTGTGCTGCTGATTTGTTTCCTTCCGGAACTGTGGAAGAGAATGTAGCGGAGATGTTCTTTTGGTTGACGGCCGCAATAAAAGGAAACTCTGATTCTCCATTGGACGATTTCTATATCGAACATGATGGCAGGAAGTATTTCCCAGATCCTGCTTCAAGCGAACTTGGCCTTGATTCCTATGAGATTGCGAACTTCGGTATAGGTTCATACTCCAATGTTGTAGACGAAACGACAAAGACGAAGACCATTGAAGTCGAGAATCTTGCATATACTCTAAAAGTCTCTTCTCCGTTTGTTCTTGATATAGATGTCAGGATAAGCGCAAAGCTTTCTATCAATGCAACATATAGGGAGGACGAGGAATCCGGCAAGGGCGAATGGATTCCCGATTTCGAAGATTCCTACACGTTGGAATTGACCGTGGATGGTATGAAGAAGCCTGCCTTGAGGTTCGATGCATCTGAATCGAAGTATTATTATGGTTCGTATGTGCGAAGTCTGATGTGTACAGTGACGTTCGATTCCAATGGCGGTACTGCTGTTCCTTTCCAAAGAGTGAAGATGGGAGAGAATGCAAAGAAGCCTGAAAACCCAACCAAAGAAGGAACCGCTGGTTTTATCGAGTGGAGGACAAAGGATGGTGAAGCTTTCAATTTCAATAATGAGATCTTAGAGGACATCACCTTGTATGCTTCATATTACCTGACTCCAACGAAAGAAATCGAGAACAAAGCATTTTCGATGCTTTCCTTTGCAAACATGCTGACTTATATAGAAACCAAGGATGCAAGGATTGAGAATGGGAAGGCTACAGATCTCTATTATGGACAGTCCTATGCCCCTGAACGTCTTTTTGAAATGATGTTGTATCTCGTAGGTAAGAGGGATGGATTCTTCTTGCCTGCATATTTGGAGATTGATGGCAATAAGTACTACAGCTCAAAAGACGACAATGACATCGGGCTTGTGTCTGGTACGAACTACAACATTGAAGACGATTCCTTGGAGTTGTGTACCAGCGAAGAAAAGAGAGATGAGAATATTAGGGTTTATGAAATAAAGAACATGAGGTATACGGTCAGGATAACAGAGCCTGAGTACTTGGTAAGCGTGTCATTAGATTGTTCCTTGAGTATCCATCTTGACAAAAGGGGCGAACCAGACCGCTTTGAACTTTCTTTGACTTTGAATGGTGAAGAGTTTCCTCTTTTGAAAGGCTATCTTGTTGATTTAAAGCTCCTGTATGACGACTATCTTGTCGATATTCCGCAGGACAGCTCTCTGAAGCCGAGAAACATCACTCTTAAAGAAGGGATTGAACTTTCAAAAACGTATGATGGTTGGTCAATCGATTTGCCTAGCAATTGCTTTTCCTATGATGGTAATGGCTCTGTGAAGATCGAGTACAAAGAGGCTGATGCTTCTGATTTCTCCTATACAGAGAACCCTCCTGTATACGAAGGTATCTATGATGTAAGGGTTACAGTCAAAGCTTCAAGCGAATATGCTCAAGAATCCAAGGTGTTTACATACGTGATAAAACCAGGAGTTGGCAACTGACAGATTTGGAGACCTAATGAAGAAAGAACCTTTGTGATTCTGCAAATGCAGGAAGCTACGACGTAAGGGGCTCTGTCAAAGCTTCCTTTTGGTATGCAAAGGCTGTGGCTGTATTCGGCTATACGATAAACTCTGTAATCACTATGTGATTGAGCCTTGGCTTCTTCATCGTAGTTCCAAGACAAAACAAAAGGCTGCCGCAAATGCGACAGCCTTTATTGTTGTCAAGCTCCCAATCAAATAAGTGCAAGAACCGGTCTTACTCCGTTGATGAGAGGTTCCATGATTGGAACGCAAGCAAGGAGGACACCTGCTGCAACAGCACTTCCAATGACGCCGGATACGTTTGGACCCATGGCATGCATGAGGAGGAAGTTCTGAGGATCGGCTTCCTGTCCAACCTTGCTGGAGACTCTGGCAGCCATTGGGACGGCAGAGACTCCTGCGCTTCCAATGAGAGGGTTGACAGGATGCTTTGGATCGAGCTTGTTCATGAGCTTTGCAATCAGAACTCCTGCTGCTGTTCCCAAGGAGAACGCAACTGCGCCAAGCAGAAGGATTCCAAGGGTGTTGAGCTGCAGGAAGTGAGATGCTTCCATTTTGGAACCTACGGACAATCCAAGGCATATCGTGACAATGTTCATCATTGCATTGCTTGCCGTGTCTGCAAGCCTTCCGGTCACTCCACACTCCTTGAGGAGGTTTCCAAACATGAGTGCGCCAATGAGAGGAGTTGAGCTAGGAAGCAGGATTGAACAGACCAAGAGAACAGAGATAGGGAAGATGATCTTCTCTGTCTTGCTGACTGGTCTGAGCTGCTGCATCCTGATCTTCCTTTCCTCTTCCGTTGTGAGAGCCTTCATGATAGGTGGCTGAATGACAGGAACGAGGGCCATGTAGGAATATGCCGCAACTGCAATTGGTCCAAGCAGATCCTGTGCGAGTCTCGTCGTTACATAGATTGCCGTAGGACCATCGGCTCCGCCAATGATGCCAATGGAGGCCGCTGCGTGGAGGTCGAAGTTGATTCCAGGAATGAAGCTAAGAAGCAGTGCTCCAATTAGTGCTGCAAAGATTCCAAACTGTGCGGCTGCACCAAGGAGCAGAGTCTTTGGGTTCGCAATGAGAGGCCCAAAGTCCGTCATGGCACCAACGCCCATGAAGATGAGCACTGGGAAGAGTCCGCTCTGGATACCTGCATCGAACAGGATCTTGATGAATCCCGTTGCACCCTGGGCACCTGCTGCAAGAGACGGATCCGTTCCTGCAATGTATGCATATGGGATGTTGCTGAGCACGCATCCCATTCCAATTGGGATGAGAAGAAGAGGCTCAAAGCCTTTCTTGATTGCAAGGTAGAACAGAAGGAGTCCTACCAGAATCATGACTAGGTTCTGCCAGCCAAAGCCTGATGCCGGATCAAGGCCAAGGAAAGCGTAGAGTCCTGTGGACTGCCACAGATTCAATAACGATTCACCCATCTGTCAGCTCCTATTATACGATTGTCATAAGGAGGTCGCCTGCTGTGAGCTGCTGACCTGCGGAGACTGCAATCTTTCCAATCGTTCCATCGCATGGAGCGTAGATTTCGTTCTCCATCTTCATTGCTTCCATGACCATGACAAGCTGGTTCTTCTTGACTGCCTGTCCTTCCTTGACTTCAAGTCTAAGGACGAGGCCTGGCATTGGAGCTGTGACTTCCTGTCCACCAGCTGGAGCCGCACTTGCTGGAGCGGCCTGAGCCACTGGGGCAGCTGCAGCGCTTGCATTGATTGCGGCTTCGTCGATTCCAAACTCAAGGTTGAGAGGGTAGGAGACTCCGTTGACCGTTGCACTGTCCTTGCCAAGCTTGACGCCATAAGCCTTGCCGTTGACCTTGACTGTGTACTCGCCGGATTTCTTTGCGGCTTCTTCCTTTGGATCTATCTTTCTGACACCGTTTACCTTTGACTTTCCTGTGAGATAGAGGATTCCCTTCTCCTTGCAGGATGCTGCAATGAAGATGTTCTCTTCCGTTACTGGAACGCCGTTGTCCTCAAGCATCTTGATTGCTGCCTTGCGGCCCTTTGTAGGATCTGCATCGTTGATGTCAACGACCTTCTTTGTCGTTGGCTCTTTCTTGAGCTGCTCTGCTGCAATCTTCACGACCTCTGGATCTGGAGCGACAGGAGTCTTTCCAAAGTAGCCAAGGACCATCTTGCCGTAGCCTTCTGCAATCTTCTTCCAAGGACCATAGATGACGTTGTTGAATGCCTGCTGGAAGTAGAACTGTGAAACAGGTGTGACCGATGTTCCAAAACCTCCCTTTGCAACTGTCTCACCCATTGCTTCGACGATCTGTGGATACTTGTCCATGAGACCATTGTCTCTGAGCATCTGAGTGTTGGCCGTAAGAGCTCCGCCTGGAAGAGGGAAGAATGGGATGTTTGGATTGACCTTTGTCGCCTCTGGTGGCAGGAAGTAGTCCTTCATGCACTCCTGGAACACATCCTCTGCCTTCTGAATGGCGTGGATATCGACTCCAAGGTCGTACTCCGTGCCGCGGAGGGCATGCCACATCGTGATGATGTCAACCTGGCATGTTCCGCCTGACACTGGCTGCATGGAAAGGTCGAGCTGGTTTGCACCTGCTTCAAGGGCGCTCATGTACTGCTGTACGCAGCAGCCTGCTGTGTCATGGCTGTGCATGACGATTGTGATGTCGTTTCCAAGAAGCTTTCTTGCTCTCTTGATCGTCTCGTAGACGACCGCTGGTGTGGCTGTGCCTGATGCATCCTTGAAACAAAGGCTGTCGAACGGGATTCCTGCATCAAGGATTCCACGGAGAACACCTTCGTAGAAGTCTGGGTCATGCGCACCTGTCGTCTTTGGAGGAAGGCTCATCATTGTGATTGTGATCTCGTGCTTGAGTCCTGCATCGTGGATTGCCTTTCCGCTGTCTATAAGGTTGTTGACGTCGTTGAGGGCATCGAAGTTTCTAATCGTCGTCATTCCATGTTTCTTGAACATATCTGCATGGAGTTTGATGATGTCCCTTGGCTGCGAGTCGAGACCAACGACGTTAACGCCTCTTGAGAGGGTCTGGAGGTTCGCATCAGGCCCTGCGACTCTGCGGAACTCGTCCATCATCTCGAATGCGTCTTCGTTTGTGTAGAAGTAAAGGGACTGGAACCTTGCTCCGCCACCTGCTTCGAAGTGCGTTATACCTGCCTTGCGAGCAGCCTCAACTGCCGGCATGAAGTCCTTTGTGAAAACTCTTGCACCATAGACTGACTGGAAGCCGTCTCTGAATGCAGTACACATGAAATTGATTTTCTTCATTCTGTCCTCCCTTTCTCTCAATCAATTCTTTGATTTTGCCACAGCCGCTACGATTGCCGCTGCAACCTCAGCGTCGTTGGATGCTGCCGTTGGAGCAATTGTGACCTCCGGTGCAGCCGCTGCCTGGGCAGGACGCTTGCCTTCAAACTTCCTGACGAGCTTGGACACTCCAAGTGTGGAGAATACCAGAATCGTAAGGAACACAAATACGATCGCCATTCCAAGGACCAGAAGGACAAGTCCGTTTCTGATCTGCAAGGAGAGCTGATCTGCAGGTAGTTGTGCCAATAAGAACATATGCACTCCCTTCAAAATATTGCATAGATTGGGCGCAAAGCCCAATCGTCGGATGCTAACCAAGATATTAGCCTTTTAGCAACTACCGTTTCAAGCCCTTGTATTTATATATATTGTGACGAGTGTTCGTATGCTTACATGGCCTTTCGTTGTCTTAACTAAGATTTAACCGCCCCTTGCCCAATCGCCCTTTAGGGTTTATCTTGGTTCTGGGAGGCCTCTATGCCTGATGAAATGGAACTTCAAGAGCTCAGGATACATGAGCGCATGAGCAAGATAGACCGCAAGATAATAGTCATGAGCGGAAAGGGTGGCGTTGGAAAGAGCACCGTCACCGTCAACCTAGCCAACGCCCTTTTGGAAAAGGGCTTCAGGGTTGGAGTGCTGGACACTGACATCCATGGCCCAAACATAGCAAAGATGTTTGGATGCGAAGGAGCCATCCTTGGTTCCAACGAGGACGGAAGTTCCATAGTCCCTGTAAGTCCAATGCCTAATCTCAAGATCGTGAGCCTAAGTTTTGCACTGACGAACCCGGATCAGGCCATCATTTTCAGAGGGCCAATGAAGATAAGCGTCATAAAACAGTTCCTTGCAGACGTCGAGTGGGGTACCTTGGACTACCTTCTCATTGACTCTCCTCCTGGAACCGGTGACGAGCAGCTTGCAGTTTGCCAGACCATACCAGACATGACGGGTTCCGTCATAGTAACTACACCGCAGAAGGTCTCCGTGCTTGATGTCAGACGCAGCATAACGTTCTCAAGGCAGCTTGGCGTCGATATCATAGGTCTTGTGGAGAACATGAGCTATCTCGTGTGTCCCGATTGCGGCAAGCACATTCCAGTCTTTGGCAAGGATGGAGGCAGGGACGTATGCGAGGAGATGGACGTGCATTTCCTTGGTGCTGTGCCAATGGAGCTTGGACTTCAGCAGGATGAGGACGAAGGTGTGAACTGGATAGCAACCAACCCTGATAGCGAGAGTGCAAAGGCCTTTATGGGGATTGCGTCATACATTCACGAGAACACAAAGGTTGTCCACACCCCATATGTACCAAAGCTTTCGTCTTGCTCTCCTTCCTCGTGCGCATCGTGCACTGCGAATTGCCCGTCCAAGGGTGCTTCCGGTTTGGACGATGGGGCCGAGGAGTGATTCGCATACTGCCATGAAACGCATAGACGAAAACTCTTTCTGCTCCTTGGAAACGGCTCCCGATCCCTCGCGTCTGTACTGGGAGACAACTTCACGCAATCGCCTCTATGACACACCTATCTTCAACATAAACAGTGTGCATCGCAGAAGCAGGGATGGCCGTGAGGCCGATTTCGTTGAGCTTGACTCCCCTCAATGGGTCAACATAGTCCCTTATTTCATTGGAACGGACGGAGTTCCACGGTTTGTAATGGAGCGTCAGTTCCGTCATGGTTCTGACTCCATCACTTTGGAGTTCCCCGCTGGTCTTGTTGAAAGAGGTGAGAGTCCTCGCGATGCTGGACTGCGGGAGCTCTTCGAGGAAACTGGGCTGATTTCACATTCGTTCAAACTCATTGGAACTGTGTGTCCAAATTCCGCCTTCATGAACAACATCGCCAATTTCTTCCTCGCTCAGGACCTGGAGTTGGTCGCTGCAGAGGATGAACGCCGTCTTGATGCCAACGAATCCATAGACTTGGTCACCATTCCTGTCTCTCAAGTGCTGGAAGGTCTTGGAACCGGTGAAATGGACAACGGCATCATGCTCATGGCCGGCTTCTTCTTCTTGAGAGAGGCAAAGAAGTCGGGACTCCTTGGGGTTTGAGAGCTTTTTCGCAGTTGCTTGATGCTGTTTTTTCTGAGTTTGATGGGTTCTTCCGTGGTGTTTTCTATGGTTTTAGACTTTTTTGACGAAAAATAATCAGAAAAGTCTAATCGTTAGACTTTTTGGTTGAAAAATCGACTGAAAAGTCTAAACTGTATCTATGATAGACGTATTCAAAACCCTCCAAGGGAGAATAGATGAACTGGAAGCCTTGACTCTGAATCTGCAGAAGCGTTTGAATGACGCTCCTGCCGGGGTTCTTCTCTCTAAGACATCCAATGGACATCTGAGCCATTACCTGAAGTGCGAGGGTAAGGAAACCCTCGAATACCTGGGAAAGGACAAGGAACCTCTGGTGAAGGCCCTCTCCCAGAAGAAGTACGACCAAAGCCTCCTCAAGGTGGCCGCAAGGCAGAAGAAGGAGCTCGAAAGGACGTTGGAGAGGCTTTCGAAAGGGAAGGGGCCAATGACGCTCGACGATGTGATGTCCACGATGCCGGAGTCCCTGAGACGATACATAGCACCAAATCCCGCTACCGACGAAGGCTTCATAGCCATGTGGAGCAGGCCGTCTCCAAAGCGCTTCTACAAGGGGGACGTCCCAAAGGACTCCCCGCACTACACCATGAGGGGTGAGCATGTGAGGTCCAAGAGCGAGATACTCATAGCCGACAGGCTGTACTGCAGAGGGGTTCCGTACCACTACGAGCTTGCGTTCTCTCCCAACGAAGGCGTGTCCATAAGGCATCCTGACTTCACGGTGCTGAACACGAGGACACTTGAGGAGTTCTACTGGGAGCATCTTGGGAAGATGGACGATCCAAATTATTCGGTGAAATCGAAGGAGAAGGTGGAGTGGTTCGCCGCCTACGGCATAGTGCCTGGCAGGAGGCTGATAGTGACCTTCGAGACCTCGACGAGTCCATTGGACACCAGATATGTGGACAAGCTCATTGAGCTGTATCTGAAGTGAAGAGCAACTTTCAAAACTCCTTCATGCGTTCTGACCATGCCTTGCACAGCTGAAACCCCGCCTTCAACAACTTCATGATACACAAAGTATTATTTCAGTTGCCTCAGACGACTTCCATCTCGGCAATCCATGGCCAATTCGCACAAAGCATAGTTTTGAAAGTTGCTCAGGAACCAATAAGAAAGGCTGTTGCCTCTATTTGCTCTTTTTGATTCTCACGATGTAGTAGAGGCGTGAGCCAAAGTCGCCTAGGACGCGCACTTTGTTGTTGTAGCCTGTGCCTCCGAACTGTGGATTGAGGCGTAGGCCTCCGTAGGCGAGGACATCGCCAGAGACTACGTAGTGTTCGTCTTCGCTCTTGAGGGTGTAGTTGTCAAGGAGCATTTGCTTGAGACGGCTTTCGCCTGACAGGTTCACGGGTGCGAACATGTTTATGAGACTTCCAAAGACATCCAGGTTTATGCGCTGAGGGCGCGGAACAACTTCGTAGTCGAAGTCCGGACGGGCGAATGGAATCCTTAGCGTGTCCTGTCCAGGGTTTGGTTCGTTGAGGGTTTGGAAATCCAGGACTATCATTTCGCTTAGGTCTTCGTTCACAACAGCCCAGCGGGTCTTTCCGCTTGAATGGGCAATCACAGAGCTATCGGCATTGGAATTCTCCTCAAGTCTTATGAAGTGTCCAAACTGCAGTAGCGAGCGGTGCTTCTTGTAGAATTCGACCTGGGCTTTGACCGTGGCCTTTTGTTGGGCGTTCAGAGCGGTGAGGTCCAGTTCGTAGCCAAAGGCTCCAAATGCCGCCACGTTGAAGCGCGATTCTATGTCGCTGCGGCGCAGGGTCTGGTGGTTTGGCGATTCCGATACGTGTGCGCCCATGGCCGAGACCGGGTAGCCGTATGAAGTCCCGTCCTGTATGAGTGTGCGGCAGTAGGCGTCTGTGTTGTCGCTGGTCCATATCTGTGGCATGTAGCACAGCATTCCAAGGTCATAGCGGTTTCCACCGGAGGAGCATCCTTCGAAGAGAATCCTTGGGAAAGCTGCGGTCAGTCGTCCAAGAAGTTCGTACAGACCCGAGATGTAGCGGTAGTTGAACTCCGTCATGCTTGTGAAGAGTGTGCTGTAGTGGTCTGTGAAGGTGCGGTTCATATCCCACTTCACATAGTCCACCATTCCAAGCTTGAAGACATCGGACAATGCATCGAATATGTAGTCCCGCACTTCCTTTCTTGTAAGGTCAAGTATGAACTGGTTCCTCCCAACGGAAGGGGCCCTGTCCGGGATTGCAACCATCCAGTCTGGGTGCTTTTCAAAGAGGAGGCTCTTGCGGCTTATCATCTCAGGTTCGACCCAGATTCCAAACATAAGACCAAGGTCGTGGATCTTCTCGGAAAGCCTTGTGAGCCCGGAAGGAAGCTTCTTTGCATTCACGATCCAGTCGCCAAGGCTTGTGGTGTCGTCGTCACGCGTTCCAAACCATCCATCGTCTAGGACGAAGAGCTCTATTCCAAGGTCTTTCGCGGCCTTTGCAAGGTCAAGAAGCTTCTTCTCGTTGAAGTTGAAGTATGTTGCCTCCCAGTTGTTGCACAGTATTGGACGCTCCCTGAACTTCCAATGACCTCGTACTATGTGGTTGTTCACGAATTCATGCATGTTCGCACTTGCTCCGTTGTTGCCAAGACATGAGTACGTCATGACGGCCTCAGGTGTTGTAAAGCTTGCATTTGGAAGGAGCTTCCATGTGAATGACTGTGGGTTTATTCCAGTCTGGAACCTTGTGATTCCATAAGGTGAAAGCTCAACGACCTCTCTGTGGTCTCCGCTGTATATGAGATTGAATGCATAGCAGTTGCCGCGGTTTGCAGTGCAGTCCGGGCTTTCAAGGAATATGCAGGGGTTGTGGGCGGCCCCGCTGACTCCAACCGTTGAGCTGAACTCCAACTTGCCTGGCCTCAATGCCTGCCTTGTGATATGTCTCTCACGAGCCCAGGCTCCATCGAAGCTTACAACGTTCCACTGCGCACTTGGAATGTCCAATTGAAGACTTGCGATGTTCTTTATAAGCACTGTAGTTGCGGTTTTGTTGGTTATAGTGGCGCTACGGACCATCGTATCGCAGTTTGGAAACACCGTATAGTTGAGTTGCAGCGTTATTGGGAGCACCTTGTCCTCAAGCTGTATCTCTATGGTCGTGGCTTCGTTGTCGTTTGCATATGACTGGGCAAAGCTCTCGAAACGGCTTGGTTTCCCCTCCAGGATGCGGTGGGCCTTGTAAACGAAATCCAGTGTCTGCATCCCCTTGGAATACTCCACAACGACGGCAGGGCTTCTGTAGTCGCCTTTGCCTGGTGTACTGGTCTCCAGACACGAAGTCTCCAAGTAGAGGAGTGGGTTCGTCTCCGAATATCCTGCACCAATTCCAATTGGGGCCTCCCTCTTTGGAAGCAGTGCGTCCACCATGGCATCCTGCCTTAGCTTCTTCCCGTAGTAGAGGTTCTCAAGATGCCCCGCCTCGTCTATACGCATGATGTACGTCGTCCCCTTGCCATCGAGTCTTATCATGTGCTGTCTATCCGCCATAGAACCTCCTTGGACAGGCCACCGCCCGCGCTTGTCTTCATTTTCGTCCAATTCATCCCAAATAGCAAGGCCGATTGTATTGTGGATACTGGTTTGGAGTTCTTGATTTTGTGTGTCATATGTGTGTACATTTTTATGTGTATTTGAAAAGCTTGTAAGGGAGGTGACGAATATGGCAATAGCGTTGAAGGATGTACGAATAGACCTTAGGGCCAACACACACCAGAAAACCCTTCTCGAGAGGGCTGCGGAGCTCAAACACGTCTCCCTTTCTTCATATGTCCTTGAATCGTCCTTGAAGCAGGCTCAGATTGATTTGATAGAGAACGAAACTCTGTTGCTTTCCAACCGAGACAGGGACTTGGTCATGTCCGTTCTGGAGAATCCTCCAGAGCCCAATGATGCATTGAAGGACCTTTTTGATGATTGAAGGATACAGATTGGTTTCGATAAAAGAGGTCTCCTCCAAGTCCAAACTCAAGGAATTCGATTGTGGAATAGATGCTCTGAACGGATTTCTCTCCAGGTACGCTTCCAAGAACGACAGCCTTGGCATTGGAAAGACCTTCGTCGCTTTGGATGTGGATGATAGGATTTGTGGATATTTCACTCTTTCAACCGCACAGGTGGCATATCAGGAGATGCCTGATGATTTCAAAGGAAAACTTCCAAAATACCCCATTCCTGCATTGAGGATTGCACGACTTGCAGTCGATGGAAAATGTCAGGGAAAAGGCGTAGGCAAATGGCTTTTGTCCCAGGCCTTCAAGAAGGTGCTTCAGGTTGCCGATATAACCGGACTGTATCTCATAATAGTGGATGCGAAGGAAACCTCCAGGAGTTTCTACGAGCGCTACGGTTTTCTGAAGGTCTTTGATTTCAATCTGTCCTACTTCATGTTGGTGGACACCGTAAGGAAAGCGATTCGACAAAAGAAGGATCAAGAGTGATTGGTTGTTACAGGATTCTCTTTCACATCCTCTCAAAGTTCCTCTTGCAACGGGCTTTTTTTTCTGCTATGTTAATAGGGCATTGGTGCTGTACCCAAGTGGTCTAAGGGGGCGGTCTGCAAAACCGTTGTTCACCGGTTCAAATCCGGTCGGCACCTAAAGAGGAACCCGGGCTGAAGAGCCTGGGTTTTGCTTTAGATGGGCTGTGCCCAACACGAAGTACTGTCATGGAAGGAAGAACTGGAAAAATCATCTCGGACCCCGTTGGAGCTTTTCTACTCGCTCTGTTGAGCCAGATCATCTGGGGATCGGCGTTTGTCCTCATAAAGCTTGCATACAAAGAGTTCTCAACTACGACGGTGGGCGACACCATCATGTTCGTTGCCGTGAGAATGCTGATCGCAGGGCTGATACTTCTTCTTGTTGCAATCGCTTCCGAAAAGAGACTTGTTTTGCCTGACAAATCAGAGGTGGGTTCCGTATTCATCATAGGCACGGTGCAGATAGGCCTTGTATACGCACTTCAATTTCCAAGCATGATCTACACCTCGTCCGTTCATTGCTCAATACTCAACGGCTCCCAGATAATTACGGCGACGCTCTTTGCACATCTGTTCTTTAAGGACGACCACATAACCTTCAAGAAAGGCCTTGGCTGTCTTATAGCCTTTGCAGGCGTTGTATTCTGCTTTTTGTATGGTGGAGATCTTGGAAGCATATCGTTTAGGGGGGAGGGGATGTTCTTCCTTTCCTGCACATCGTTTGCATTGAGTTCAAGCTTGGTTCGCAAACTCATAAAGAAAACGAACCCTGTTGTATGTTCATACAGCAGTCTGCTGATTGGCGGTGCGGAGCTTCTTGTCCTGGGTCTTGCTTCTGGAGGAAGGCTTGGAAATGGCGGTGCAAGGGGATGGACTCTCCTTATTGCCCTTTCCTTGATATCATCGGTCTGCTTCCTTCTTTGGAACGCCCTTCTCAAATCCAACCCGGTTGGAAGGATCAGCGTATGCCAATGCATAAATCCAATCACGGGGGCCATACTGTCATCTCTGCTTTTGGGCGAGAATGTCCTTCAAACGAGGTATGTCGTCGCTTTGGGGTTGATTGCGGTGGGCATTGTTGTGGTCAACGGCAGCTTTGGTTCCAAAGAAAAGTGCGCTAGACTGTAGACTAGACTGTATCAAAGTTTTGATTTGGATTTGGAAGTTGTAAGTAATTTGTAGCAATGGTGAGTGTGGTGGGTTTGTAAGCATGGTGAGCAAGGTGAGCGTGGTTGCTCTGGTGGGATCTGTGGCGAATCTGTAGATGTTGTAGTGGTTGTGGCAGTTGTAGTATCTGTCACAGTTGCTTCAGGCGACTTCCATCGCGGCAATCCATGTCCAATCCACACAAAGCATAGTTTTGAAAGTTCCTCTAAAACAAAGAATCTTGTAGAACATATGCGAGGACGTCTATACTTCCAACCATGAGCGAAGCAGTCAAGACGAAGAAAAGTGATGCAAACGATGTGAAGATTGAAAACGGAAGGCCCGTCTTCTCCAACGAGCTTGCATATGCAGTTGGGATAGTTGCCGTGGCATTTGGTGTGGCGTTCATGGAGAAGGCCAACTTTGGGGTCTCCATGGTGGTGGCTCCTGCGTACCTTCTTCATCTCAAGTTGTCGCCAATGTATCCTTTCTTCACTTTTGGCATGGCGGAGTACACGTTGCAGGCGGTGCTCCTTCTTGCAATGGTGGTCATTCTTAGAAAATTCAGGCTGTCGTACCTTTTCTCGTTCGTTACGGCGGTGGTCTATGGCTTTACGCTGGATTTCTGCATGTGGGTGGTGAAGAACCTTGACGCCCAGCCAGTATGGGCTAGGCTTGCCATGTTCGTTGGCGGCATGGTCCTTTGCGCAATAGGGATTTCGTTCTTCTTCCATTCCTACATATCGCCTGAGGTGTATGAGCTTTTCGTCAAAGAGGTTTCTCACCGCATTGGAATGGACATAAACCGGTTCAAGACCATATACGACTGCTCAAGCTGCGCCATAAGCATTGCCATGTCGTTCGCCTTCTTTGGCCTTTGGCACTTTGAGGGTGTTAAGCTTGGGACCGTGTTCTGCGCCCTTGTGAACGGCTCCATGATTGGAGCCGTGTCAAAGTTCCTTGAAGGACACTTCGAGTTCAAGGACTTCCTAAAGCTCAGGAAGTACTTCGAGTAGCTTTCATGGCATCCGTCCCGCGGGGCGCACGGGGCTTACGGGGTGCACGGGCCTTACGGGGCGTATGGGATGCACGGGGCGTATGGGGTTTACGGGGCGCACGGAAAACGCACGGATTCCATTGTTCCGCCATTGTGCATTGCATTTCGAGCACCTTCGTCAAGAAGCGTCAATCCTTGAGAAAAACGTGAAGAGTCTGAAAAACGATGGCCTGGAAGAACTTCCAAAACTCCTTCATGCGTCTTGGCCATGCCCTGCACGGCTGGAATACCGCCTTCAGCAACTTCATAATACACAAAGTATTATCTCAGCCACTTCAGGCGGTTTTCATCTCGGCAATCCATGTCCAATCCACACAAAGCATAGTTTTGAGAGCTCCTCCCTAGAACAGGATTGCCGTGGCGATTGCAAAGTAGATTAGAAGGGATAGGGCATCGACGATTGTCGTGATGAACGGGCTGGCCATGACCGCTGGATCGAATCCTATCTTCTTGGCCACAAGCGGCAGCGTGCAACCTATGAGCTTTGCAATGACGACGGTGAGACACATGGTGAGGCTGACTGAGAAGGCGACCATGAAGGTGACGGATTCGTTCTGGAAGAGTAGTCCATCCACAAGCATGACCTTTGCAAAGCAGGCGGCTGATAGTGCAAGTCCGCACATGAGGGATGTCAGGAACTCCTTGAGGATGACCTTTCCAATGTCAGTGAATTCGACCTCTCCAAGCGATATGGCACGTATGATTGTGACGGACGACTGAGAGCCAGAGTTTCCACCGGTGTCCATGAGCATTGGGATGAACGCCGTGAGGATTACGTGCACTGCCAGTGCGGATTCGAAGTTCGTGATTATGAGACCTGTGAAGGTTGCGGATATCATGAGGATCATGAGCCATGGGATTCTGTGCTTGAAGAGCTCCCATGGGGATGTTCGTAGATATGTGTTCTCGTAAGGCGTCTGACCTGACATGATGGTGATGTCTTCCGTGGCCTCCTGCACCATGACGTCCATGGCGTCGTCGAAGGTTACGATTCCAACCATCCTGTCTTCGCTGTCCACGACAGGTAGGGCCATGAAGTTGTACTTGGAAAGCGTCTTCGCCACTTCCTCTTGGTCCATCTTGGTATTCACCGTTATGACGTTGGACTGCATGAGACTCTCTATCGTGGCGTTCTCGTCCTTCTCAAGCATGAGGCTCTTTGCAGAAACCAAACCCAGTAGTCTGTTGAATGATGAGAGGACGTAGCATGTGTAGATCGTTTCCTTGTCTACGCCTGTCTCGCGAATGCGCTTGAAGGCTTCGCTTACGGTCATCTTGGGGCTCAGGGATATGTACTCGGTGGTCATGATGGAGCCAGCCGAGTTCTCTGGGTAGCGTAGTATTTCGTTTATGTCGCGGCGTTTTTCAGGAGTGACCTGCCTTAGGATCCTGCTGACTACGTTTGCCGGCATCTCCTCCACTATATCTACGGTGTCGTCAACATACATTTCATCGAGGACCTGCTTGAGCTCCGTGTCGGAGAATCCTTTTATGAGCAGCTCCTGATTGTCCGTGTTCATTTCAACGAACGAATCCGCAGCCAACGCCTTTGGCAGTAGCCTGAACATGATTGGAAGCTGCTCCTCTGTGAGGTCATCGAAAATCGCAGCTATGTCCGATGGATTCATGGTGACGAGTATGTCTTTTACGGACGAGTATCTTTTGTTCTCTACAAGTGTCTTGAGAGTGCTTTCCAATGTTGCATTCTGAACCATATGCAAAATCTCCCTGATTGTGGGATGTCTGATGGAACGAGTCGCTGTTGCAGTCCTATCTAGGTCCTGTATGTTTGGAAGGTGCGCCCTATTTAGGCATTGACTTCAGAAAGGAGGTCGTTGCCATTAGGGATTGTACCGAGCGGAACAGGGCCGGGGTCTGCAAATAAGCTACTACTACCAGCTTCCATGACAATTCCTCCTTGTAAAACACTATGGAGCAGAAGGCTCCAGAAATGGATTATAGCGAATTGACCTCTTGGCTTCAATCAGCTTCAATCAGCAAGGTCCTGTCAGCAAGCTTCAATCATCAAGCGCGACCTTCAGGTTTTCCTTTGCGTCATCCAAAGCCCCTTGGTACTGTGCGTCGAGCTTCTTGAGGTTCTGCTGTATGAGCTGTGCGTACTGGGCGGAGTTGGTGTGTTCCGGATCCTCCTCCATCGCCTGACGAATCTGATCCTGCATACGCTGCACGAAATCGGACCTGTGTTGTATGTACTGGGAGAAGAGGTCTCCGATCTGCCGTATGGCTCCAACTGCAGGACTGCCTTCAGGGGAAACGAGGACCACAAGGGCCACTATTCTTTCAAAGCGCATTTCATAGAGGTTGTCCGCAGGGAGACCCAGATTCGAGAACACTGTGTTCACAATACCTTTCTTCACAACGGCTTTGTCTTCTGCATTGTACGAATCGAACTTTGCGGAAAGCTCATCCTGGCCCATCTCCACAGAATTGAGGAACCTGCCCGCCAAGGCCATACCCTCTTTCTCAAGGGTGCTCTCCCTATACTTTGCTTCGTCCACCTCTATATCCTTCGTCTTCTCCAACGCAAGCTCCCACGCCGATTTTATCCTTGACATATCATCCTCCAAGATTCTCACCTGTCCTCACCCGTCGTGCAATCCCTCTTGAAAGATAATCAATTTCCGCCCGATGGACAACGCAATGGACACGTAATGGACAACCTTTCGCCCGCACGCTATCCTTCACCCATGGAAAAGCTCTACTACACATCCCCATACCTCAAGCAGACGACATGCCGCATCGAAAAGGTCCTCATCCAAGAAGGTTCGCACGACACCTCAACTGGCAAGGCCGATAACACCAAGCCCGATACCATTGAGACCGATGTCCTTGTGCTCACGGACCGCACGGTATTCTATCCGGAATGCGGAGGCCAGCCAGGAGACAAGGGCTTTCTGGGCCCATATGAGGTCGTGGACACTCGAAAGGATCCATCAGGCGATTCCCTTTTGGTTGTGCGCATAGGGGAGGGACAGACTCTGCCAAAGGTTGGAGAGGAGCTTCCTCTTGTCCTTGATTGGGCTCATAGATACAAGTACATGGCAATGCACACAGCCCAGCATATGCTGTCTGGCATGATGTACACCATGTTTGGGATTGGAACCGTTGCGGTTCATCTTGGCGAGGACTACCTGACCATAGAGGTTGACAGGAAGGAAGTCGAGCCTTCCTCCGTGGATTCCCTTGTCGCCGCCGCAAACGATGTGATAATGGAAGGTCATAAGGTCGTGTACCATGAAATGAGCCATAAGGAAGCGGAGGCTTTGGGGCTGAGGCGCTCCATAAAGGTGGATGGAGATGTCCGAATCGTTGAGATAGAGGAGGTGGACCGCATAGCCTGCGGAGGAGTCCATATTTCATCCACCTCCGAGATACGGCTGGTCTATTGTGTGAAGCATGAAAGCATAAGAGGGCATGAAAGGCTGTACTTCAAATGCGGCTCAAACGCTGTCGAACATGCTCTTGGAAGTGTCTCCCTGTGCGAGGCATTGGCCTTGAAATTCAGTTGTCAGGCTTCAGAGATTCCGTCCAAGGTGGATTCCCTGAATGATGCTCTGAACGAGACAATACATTTGAAAAACAACCTTGCCAAGCAGCTTGCAGGCTATCGTTTGAGGGATGTTATCGTTGATGGTGTTGGTGCTTTCGCAAGCGACGACGAGCTTTCCTCCTTCGTCCAAGCCTCCAACGAATATGAAGACCTTGCATTGTGCATTGTGAAACCAGAGAAGGACAGGAGCCTTTGGCTCATCGTCCTGAAGGGATGTTATGGAAAAGTGGACTTCAATGCATTGAGGACATCGCTTCTGCCAATGATGGATGCGAAGGGTGGAGGAAGGGCTCCTGTTTTCCAAGGTTCCTCTCCTTGTACGGATTCAGCTTCGATTGCCGCTTTCCTGGAGGCTTTCAAGAAGTCTGTGGCTTCATTCAACCTTTGATTGCTTTGACTGTGGAGTATATCTTCTCTGCACAGTCTTTTGCGTTTGGAACCGTTGATTTCTCAAGGTCCTTGGAGAAGGGGACCGGTGTGCATTTTCCTCCAATCTGAATGACAGGTGATTTGAGGCGGTTGAACGTGTCTGGGTCGGAGCATATCTCCGAACACACCTGAGCCCCTATGCCTCCAACTCCGTTTGGGTCTTGGATTATGGCCACTCGTCCCGTCTTCCTTACCTCTTCAAAGATGGTCGTGCGGTCAAGAGGCTTGAGTGTGCATAGATCAACGACGGTGGCTTTGATTCCCTTCGTTTCAAGGATACCTGCAGCTTCAAGTGCAGTATGGACGGCTCGTGAATAGGAGACTATCGTCACATCCTTTCCTTGTCTGAGAACCTTGGCTTTCCCTATTGGAAGCACCTCGTCCTCCATTTCACCTTCCATGTCGTACAGCATCTTGTGTTCGAAGACCAGCACCGGATTGTTGTCCCTTATCGCCGCCCTTAGAAGGTGGTAGGCATCGGAAGGGCAGGAGGGGGCCACCATCTTGAGCCCTGCGCTGTTCTGGAAAAGAGCCTCTGGGCTTTGGGTGTGCTGTGCACCATGTCCGGTTCCGCTTCCCTCCGGAAGACGTACGGTAATTGGACAGCAGAACTGGCCTCCGCTCATGAAGTGGGTCTTTGCCGCATGGTTGACGATTGGATCGAATATGAGGGTGAAGAAGTCTGCATACATTATCTCTATGACAGGTCTCATTCCCATCATTGCGGCACCAACGGCCATTCCCGTGAAGCCTTCCTCCGACACCGGGGTGTCTATCACTTGGTTTGGATGCTCTTTGTAGAGGTCCCCAGTGACCTTGAAGCAACCGCCATAGACTCCAACGTCCTCTCCGAAGAGGACCACCTTTGGATCCAGTGCCATTTCATCTGAAAGCGCTTTTCTTATTGCATCCCTGAAAGTCATGGCCTGTCCTCCATTGTGGCGTACACCATGCCATCCACATCGTTTGGAGCGAGCCTGTCCATGCTTTCCTTAAGGGCTTCGTCCGCCTTCTTTTCAATATATGTCCTGCGTTCCTTTTCGAGTTCCTGAGTCTCCTTGGATGAGAGTATTCCGTTTTCAACAAGCTTCCTTTCGTATAGCTTTATTGGATCCCTATCCGCCCAAAGCAGCTCCTCCGCCGCTGTGCGGTAGAGTCGCCTGTCGCTCTTTGAATGCCCTTTTGTGCGGTAGGTCATGACCTCAAGAAGATATGGGCCATTGCCTTCCTTGATGTATGCTACGGCTTTCTTCACAGCTTCGTAGACTATTAGGACATCGTTTCCATCTATGGTCTCTCCTGGCATGTCGTATGCCTGGGCTCTTGAAGCCACGTTGGAAGAGCTTATCATCCTGTCGCTTGAAGCGGACATTCCATAGTGGTTGTTCTCGCAGTAGAAGAGAACAGGCAACCTCCAAATGGAGGCTAGGTTCATGGATTCATGGACGCTTCCTCTGCTTGATGCACCGTCACCAAATATGGCTACGCTTATGTTCTTCACTGGGGTTTTGGGATAGTCTTTGGGATTCGAAGAAGTGGATGCTGCAAAACCTGCATTGCCTACGCTTTGGAACCTGTTCCAAAATGCTATGCCTGTGGCAAGGGGGACTCCCGAACCTACGACTGCGGATGAGCCTAGGTTCCAATGTGAGGAATCCGGCATGTGCATGCTTCCTCCAAGTCCTTTGGCAAGCCCATGCACGGAGCCGAACATCTCGGCGAACATTGCGGATGGGTCGCTTCCGCGGCATATCGTGAAGCCGTGGCATCTATGGGTGGGGACTATCCAGTCCCCGTCATCCAAAGCAGCGCAAAGCCCGGCCTGCGAAGCCTCCTGTCCATTGGCAAGGTGGGTGGTTCCGTGTATCAGTCCGGCTTTGAAAAGCTCCTCCGTCTTCTCCTCGAAGAATCTGGAGTCGAGCATGAGTCTTAGAAGGTTCAGCGAAGCATCTTTGTCCATACCTGCATCCTCAATAGCCCAGTCCCTTGTGAAAGGAATATGTGTGGGGCTCAGACCAGCTCCATAAGGCTGTCAAGGTCCATTTCGCAGACGACCGCAGGCATTCCGCATCCCCAGCTTTCCAGAACCGCAGGATGAACCTCTCCAAAGACTCCAATGCAGTGGCCCTTGACCATGATCTGTGCACATCTTCCTGGAATGAACCTTGGGTCATCCTCAGGAGCCTTTAGGGAATAGTCCGCCCTAAGGAAGTACATGAGGGTGTTCACGAAGCTGTTCACATCGTTGAATCCAACGCAGCCGTCAGCGGACATGAATCCAAGGTTGTTGCGTGTGACCGTTCCGCTGTTGTCGGACGGCTCAAGGTATGCGACCTTTCCAACCTCGAAGATCTTGTGGGGGTACGTTGCATGGCCTGAAACGCTTTCGCTTTCAAGTAGGGATGGAATGATGGATGGCCTTACGGCCTCGAAGTTCTCAGACATTGGGTTTGCGATCATTATGACCTTGTCGCCCTTTATGTGCATGTTGTCCACATATTCGCGCCTGCTTCCAAGGTAGTTGTACATCATCTCCTGGAACCCCATTCCAATCATGATGTCCTTGACCTTCCTTCCAAACTCCTCCGCTGGGGACAGACGCCCAATGGTGAAGTCCTTTGGAATGGTTGGCGCGAAGTTCTCAAGGCCGTAGCCTATCATAACATCCTCCACCACATCCACTGCATGGAGGAAGTCGTTCCTGTATTCAGGGCATGTTATGTAGATGGTGTCCCCCTTTGAGACGCTGTAGACTCCCATTCTGAGAAGTGCAACCTTGGCTTCGTCCATGGTGATCTTCTCTCCAAGTGTCTTGTGTATCTGCTCAAGGGTGCAGCTTGCGGAATCCTGGAAGTAGTAGGGGACCGTTATCTCCTTTCCGAACTCCGTTTCGTATGGGTAGACGACCTTGATTGGCTCAATGGTGAAGCCAAGGTCCGCCATGTCGCATGCCATTATGGAAGCGCAGAGCAGTACGTCCTTGAGAACTGTTCCGGACATCTCCACAAAGAGGTCCTCATCTCCAACCTTGACGGCTCCAACCCTTGCGCTGTTGATTACCGGTGGCATCGAGAGGGGCTCTCCTGCATCGTCGCAGAGGTACGGATAGACAGGCTTGTCCTTTACTATGTAGCCGTACTCCTTTCCCTTTGGATGCTGTTCGCATATCTGCCTAAGCGTAAGGTCCTCCTCCATGTGAAGAGGTATGAAATGGGTCTTGTCCGGATCCGCTCCATCGTAGTGGATTGGGTACTGGATGAGGTCGTTGCGGTAGATTCCCATTGCAATGGACCTTCTCTTGCGTCCAAAGTTCCAGCAAAGCTTCTCCTGGCTCTGGATGAGCGTAAGCAGTATCTCTTCGTCCACGACCTTGCCAGTTGCGACGAAGCCGCATGAATACGGACGGACTTCTTTTGCCCTGTCTCCTACATGGAGCTCCCTTCCGTGGTTGTCAGCCGTATAGACCTTTGAAGAGAAGAAGTCGTATTCCCTTGGCTCTGGGTCTTCGTAGTTCTTCAGAAGACGAGCAAGTCCCATCGCTGACCACAGGTCAGGCCTGTTGGTGTCGTTGAGCTCTATCTTTATGACATGGTTCTCATGGTCGTGCTCGTCGAGCTCGGCTTTGGCGCGAGGGAAGATGTCCTCGAGTTCCTGGTCTGTATATGGGCGACCCATGAGGTCGTAGAACATTTTTTCAGTGGTTTCGAACTTAGGCATCAGTTGCCCCTCCTTGTTCTTACGCTTTCGATGTTTGGTGTGAAGAGGTCCCTTATGTCGTTGATGCCAAGGTGCATCATTGCCATGCGGTCTATTCCAAGACCCCATGCAAGGACAGGTTCATCTATGCCAAGTGACTTTGTGACCTCTGGTCTGAAGATTCCGGAGCCTCCAAGCTCGAACCATCCCAGGACAGGGTGCTTGATGTGTATTTCAATTGAGGGTTCCGTGAATGGGAAGTATCCTGGCACGTACTTGAAGTCGGTTGCTCCTGCAATCTCCGTTGCGAACATCTTGAGAAGTCCAAGAAGGTCCTTGAGGTTCGCTTCCTTTCCAATGACGATGCCCTCTGTCTGGAAGAAGTCCGCTCCATGGGTTGCGTCCACTTCGTCGAATCTGAAGCATCTGACGACTCCAAAGTATTTTCCTGGAACCTTGGCCTTCGTAAGCTGGTGGGCGCTCAGGACCGTGCCCTGGCTTCTAAGGACCTGCCTGCGTGTGAACTCGTGGTCGAACTTGTACTGCCAGCCGCGCGATCCTGTGTCTCCTCCGTTCTCATGGGCGTTGGCTATGTTGGTAAGCCATGGCTCCTCTATCTCCCTGCAATGGCGCGGTTCCTTGACGTAGTAGACGTCATGGATGTCGCGTGCGCTATGGAACTGTGGCATGAAGAGTGCATCCCCGTTCCAGAATTCGTTCTCTACGAGAGGTCCGTCGAATTCCTCGAATCCAAGGGATGTGAGTTTGTCCTTGACCCACTGTATGTAGTTGCCGTATGGGTTGTGTCTGCCAGGGATGAGCCTTGAAACAGGAGCGTCAAGGCCATATGGTCTGAACGTGGCGTTCTTCCATGAACCGTTTGCGATTATCTGCGGAGTGAGGACTCCTATCTCCTCTCCTGTGATGTTTGCGTCTATGACCGCCTGCTTGGCCTGCGCTCCAAGCTCCGTGAGCTGGTAGACCACTTCCTCTCGCTCTGTCATCTTGTATGGACTTCCCGCTGCACCGCGCTTTTTGGAGATCTTTGCCATGAGGGCCTTCTCCCTGTCTGAGAGGGCTGTCTCTTCGATTGGGCCTTCGAGTCCCTTCTTGAGGAGGGCTGCCGTCTCGGCGACATCGGCTGGAAGGTTGTTGTCCTTGATGTAGGCCTTGTTGTCGCCGTTCATAGCACACGTGCCCGCTTTGGAGAGCTGGCCGTATGCGGACCCTATGTCGCTCTTCTCAAGTCCAAGCTGCTGTGCTATTTCAGGCAGACCAAGGGCCTCTCCCTTTGAAAGCAGGTCGAATATCCTCTGTGCAGGAGTCCCGTTCTGGGCCTGTTCGCGTCCAAGGTCGGTCAGTTCATAGAGGACGACGGTCTTCCTGCTTGTTTCCTGGAGGATCCCCTTTGCGCTGAGCCAGCTGAAAGCCTGGTTGCACTGTCCTATCTTGTATCCAAGTTCTTCGACGATTCTGTCTGCTGTGATTTCGCTTCCAAGGTCTACGTGCCTAAGCAACTTCACCTCTAGCGGATGAAGGTTCTTTACATCAATATCCATATGTCTCCACCTGTCGAGGAGCTTTCAAAACTCCTTCATGCGACTTGTTTTCCACCATAATATAATTAGTTGGAGAAAAAGAAAAGGCTTGTTTGGCGGCTTGTTCCCAGGTTGGATTCCAATGGTGTCCTTTGAAACTCTTGGAGAGTGGTTGGATGGGCATTGAAAGATTTTAGAAAACATGATAGTTTACTGTCCGATTTATCGGATATTCGCAAAGTTTTTATCTTGAGGTCAAGGATTTAAGGAAAATGACTACAGAACTGTCGAAAATGAGAAATATTGGAATCAGTGCGCATATCGATTCCGGAAAGACCACCCTTAGCGAAAGAATCCTCTTCTATTGCAACAGGATTCATGCAATCCACGAAGTCCATGGAAAGGACGGAGTCGGAGCCACCATGGACAGCATGGAGCTTGAAAGGGAGAGAGGCATAACCATAGCCAGCGCTGCAACGAGCGTAAACTGGAAGGGCTATGAGATAAACGTCATAGACACTCCGGGCCACGTTGACTTCACCATTGAGGTCGAAAGGTCCCTCAGGGTCTTGGATGGCGCAATCCTAGTATTGTGCTCCGTTGGAGGCGTACAGAGCCAGAGCATAACGGTTGACAAACAGATGGACCGCTACCATGTCCCCCGCATTGCGTTCGTCAACAAGTGCGACCGCGTTGGTGCAAATCCTCTCAACGTCGTGAGGCAGATGCGCGAGAAGCTCAACCTCAACGCAGTCCTCATGGAGCTTCCAATAGGCCTTGAGGACAACTTCGAAGGCGTTGTTGACCTTGTTAGGATGAAGGCCATCTACTTCGACGGTCCAAACGGCACGGTCCTCAGAGAGGAGGAGGTTCCAAAGTCCATGATGGACGAGGCCTTGGAGCGCAGGGAGATGCTCATAGAGGCTGCAAGCGATTTCGACGACGAGCTCATGAACATGGTCCTCGAAGGCGAGGAGCCTTCCGTGGAGATGATAGAGACGGCGGTGAGGAAGGGGACCCTTTCCCTTCAGATGTGCCCCGTCTTCGTTGGTTCGGCTCACAAGAACAAGGGAATCCAGCCTCTGCTCGATGCCGTCACGAAGTATCTTCCTGAACCAAGGGACGTTGTGAACAAGGCCCTTGACCTTGACGACAACGAAAAGGAAGTGGTCCTTGAAGCTGACGAGTCCAAACCTCCTGTGGTGCTTGCGTTCAAGCTTGAGGACGGCCAGTACGGTCAGCTTACGTACATAAGGGTCTACGAAGGCAAGATCCGCAAGGGCGATGAGCTTGTCAATACAAGGACCAAGAAGAAGTTTCGCATTGGAAGGCTCATCAAGATGCATGCTTCCGAAATGGAGGACATCAACGAGGTCAAGTGCGGCGACATTGCAGCCCTCTTTGGAATCGACTGTGCAAGCGGCGATACGTTCTGCGGTGGCAAAGTCAACTATGCAATGACCTCCATGTACGTTCCAAACCCTGTTATAAGCCTTGCGATCTTCCCAAAGGACAAGAAGAGTCAGGACAACATGAGCAAGGCAATCAACCGCTTCATGAAGGAAGACCCAACGTTCCAATGCTATGTAGACCCTGAAAGCAACCAGACCATCATAAAGGGTATGGGAGAGCTTCACTTGGACGTCTACGTCGAAAGGATGAGACGTGAGTACAAGTGCGAGGTGGAGGTCGGCAAGCCAGAGGTCGCATACCGTGAAGCCATTACACAGCGTGCGGACTTCAACTACACCCACAAGAAGCAGACCGGCGGAAGCGGACAGTTCGCCCGTGTCGCTGGATATATAGAGCCAATCATCACTCCTCCAAACTCAGACGAGGAGCCAATGGAGTTCGAGTTCGTCAACGAAATCAAGGGCGGTGTGATTCCTACGGAGTACATCCCTTCCTGTGAAAAGGGCTTCCAGTCTGCAATGAAGAAGGGTCCACAGCTCGGCTTCCCGATCGTTGGTGTGCGCTGCTGCATAAACGATGGTGCATGGCACCCTGTCGATTCGTCCGACATGGCGTTCCAGACCGCTGCGATAGCCGCCTTCAAGGAGGCTTTCCTCAAGGCCAAGCCTGCAATCCTTGAGCCTATCATGAAGGTTGAGGTCGAAGGCCCTTCCGAGTTCCAGGGTTCAATCTTTGGTTCCATCAACCAGAGAAGAGGCATGATCGTGAGCTCTTCAGAGGACAACAACACCTGTACGGTCGATGCAGAAGTCCCTCTTGCCGAGATGTTTGGCTACTCAACGGCCCTTAGGTCCATCACCCAGGGCAAGGCCGAGTTCACAATGGAGGTCTGCCGCTACGCCAAGGTTCCTACGAACATCGCCGAGGAGCTCAAGAAGAAGGCTGTCGAGAAGGCCAAGAAGTGACTTTTGCTGTGAAGCACTGTGAAGCGCTCCAGCAAACGATGTTTTGACGTGCAGGTCTGATTTTGCGTTGGCGTTTTGGCCTGCACCATGTTAGAATTTATCCGTTGCACTCTTCGTGCTGGAGGAGGCAACGGATACAACGCAGAAATGAGAGGATAGCAATGGAAGTTGAAGAACTGATCAAGAACAGTCCTATAAGGGTTTTCGAAGAGTCCATCAACGGAGGGCTCGGCCGTGGCAACCTTGGTGTCATAGCATCTCGCCATGGTGTTGGAAAGACCGCCTGCATGGTTCACCTTGCAATAGACAAGCTTCTTAGAAACGAGAATGTCATCCACGTTTCATTTGGTGCAAACGTAGAACACATAATGAGTTGGTATAAGGAGGTCTTCAGAGAGATCTCTGACTTCAAGAGCCTTGACGATGCCTTTGACGTCTACCAGACCATTAGAACGAACCGTGTCATGATGAACTTCTCCCAGGAGAACGTTGGCGTTGACAAAATCCTCGCCAGCCTGAAGACCCTCATCGAACAGGGATCCTTCAAGGCCGATGCTGTCTTCTTTGACGGCTACAAGTACACCCTTGCTTCTTCAGATGATGTGAAGAAGATAAAGAAGTTCGCACAGGACATGAACATTGAAGTGTGGTTCTGCGTCTCTCCTTCAGGCAAGGACAACGACTGCAACCAGTACGGCATTCCTGAGAGCCTCAATGCCTACCTCGATGACATTGACGTACTTGTGGGTCTCCACTACAACGAGGCTCGCAGCCGCGTCATCATGACGGTCGTCCAGGACCATCACAAGAAGGTTCCACATCCAACCGGCGTGGCTTTGGATCCCAAGACGATGCTGATCTGTGAATAATCCTTTCTTGGGCTTTGCGTGCATTACGTTGTCAGTGCGGACACAGCCGTACAACAAGTACTGTCTGTGTCCTTCTTCCTAGTACTGCATCGCAAATCCCTGCGAAACGAGCTTCTTGGTCTTTACGTGCATTATTTGAATTTCAACGGCTTCCTTCCTTAAGGAGGCCGTTTTTGTATTTTGAAGGGCTCTTGGGATTTTTTTGGCGCTGGGGCTCATGGTGCTGCTTGGGCCGTTGAATGCTGTTGAAACAATCGAGGGTGCTTGTGGCTCTTGAAGGCGGTTGAATCGTGATGCAAGTAGAGCGCTTTGGAGCGTACCTGAGAGTACCTGATTGTGTCTGTCAGCACCTGAATGCCCTGCATCTCTGAATCTAGACCGTTTTAGAGTGGCAAGAGCGTCCAGAGTGGCTAGAGAGGCTAGAGTGGCGAGAGCGTCCAGAGCGGCTAGAGCGGCAAAAGCCCATGAAATGCCTAAAGCAAAAAGGATTGCCAACGAACCAGTGAAGTGTTTCGTCAGCAATCCTTTCTCAATGATATCGGGCTGAAAAGCTACGATATCGGGCTCGGAACAAAAGCGTCAGCTACGGCCGTAGAGCATGATGTATTCGCGTAGTCTGTCCAGTTTCCAGCCTTCAAGTTGGTTGGGGTCCATGCGCCATGACCAGTTGGAGGTCCCCACTGTGGAAGGCACGTTCATGCGGGCGCCGTTGTCAAGGCCCATGATGTCCTGCATTGGGAAGATGGCGTATTTTGCGGAGCTGGCAAGCAGAGTGCGGATCATCTGCCACACGACTTCGTCGTCCGGGCACTGGAGGTAGCGTCGTATGATGTCCTTGTATTCGTCGCTTTGCCTGTTGTACCAGCCACGTGCCGTTTCGTTGTCGTGCGTGCCGGTGTAGGCCACGCAGTTCTGCTCGTAGTTGTGGGGCAGATATTCGTTCGAGGCATCGAAGCGTCCGTTCTGGATGTCCCAGCCAAACTGGTATATCTTCATGCCGGGGAACTCCGTTGCGGACCTGAGCTGCTGAACCTCAGGGGTCATGAAGCCTAGGTCCTCTGCTATGATGTTCATGCCCTTGAAGTGGCCAAGCAGCTTCATTCCAGGACCCGGCATCCATTTGCCGTTCATGGCCGTCTCTTCGCCTGCAGGGGTCTCCCAGTAGGACTCGAAACCGCGGAAGTGGTCTATCCTTAGGATGTCCACAAGCTTGAACATCATCTCGACACGGCATCTCCACCATGCAAAGTCATCCTTTTCGTGTTCCTTCCAGTTGTAGACAGGGTTGCCCCAAAGCTGTCCCGTTGGGCAGAAACCATCGGGCGGGCATCCTGCAAGTGCCGTCTGATTTCCCTTTGAGTCTATCTTGAAAAGCTTCCTGTTGGTCCAAACATCCACGCTGTCTCCAGCTGCGAAGATTGGAATGTCGCCAATGATCTTTATTCCAAGGTCGTTTGCGAACTTGTGAAGCGAGTTCCACTGGCAGTGGAAGAAGTACTGGAGCGCCTTGTAGATTGCAATCTCGTCAGCCAAGTCCTTCGTCCATTTGGCTATGGCGGTTTTTCTGCGGTCCTTTATGTCCTGCGGCCACATGAACCAACGTGAGTCGTTGAAATGGTTGACAAGTCCCTGGTAGAGGGCGTAGTCGTCAAGCCACCATGCGTTCTCGCTGCAGAAGGCCTGGAACTCCACGTCCTGGTCATGGCCTTTTGCGAATGCGCCGGCTATCTTCTTTAGGGCGACCATCTTGGTTGCGTAGACCTGATTGTAGTCCACACGGGCGCTGCAATCCATTCCCACATCTTCAAGGTCCTTGAGAGCCTCGCTAAGGACAAGACCGATGTCCTTGTCGTCGCATATGTTGCCCAGTGACCTTATGTCTATGAGCAGTTCGTTTCCCGCAAAGCAGGAACGTGAGGCATAGGGTGAATCGCCGTAGCCCGTAGGGCCAAGTGGCAGAATCTGCCAAAGGCGCACATTGGCCTGTGCCATGAGTCTAAGAATCCTTCTGGATTCTATTCCAAGATCCCCAATCCCGTAAGGAGACGGAAATGATGTAGGGTGCATGAGAACACCGCACGCTCTTTCACTCGTTTTCATGGCATGAACTATAGCGTATATAATGTTTTTTTCATAGAGAGAAGTTTTGAAAGTGCGCTTGTTTAGGGCCTTGAACTGGGGTATAATGAAAGCATGAGTTCAGATACCAAAACCAAGTTCCAGATAGGCGAGCATGTAGTGTACCCTTTGCAGGGTGTGGGTGTTGTTAAGGACATAAAGGAACGCACTGTTCGCAATGTGCCCGTTCTCTATTACGTGATCTACATCGACATCTCAGACATGACGGTCAGCATCCCCGTAGACAAGGTAGAATCCTCAGGGGTGAGGCCAATCGTGTCGAAGGAGACGGCTCTCAAGGCGCTGGAGGCGATATCTGCCAAATACGAGCCTGTTGCGGTGGATTGGAAGGCAAGGTATCAGATGAACGTGGACCTCATAAAGGAAGGTTCCATCTTCTCAATTGCAAAGGTCGTTCAGGGGTTGTATCACAGGAGCAAAGTCAAGGAGCTTCCAGTTCAGGAGCGCAAGCTGTATGACAATGCCATACGCCTTCTCATAGATGAATGTTCGTATGCCTTGAACAAGGACCAGAAGGAAATAGAGAAGACCATATTCAGCTGCTTGGAGAAGTGATTCCCATGAAGGACTTGGAAGTGGGCTCTGGGGCTGTCGTTCCAAATGTTGCTTCAGGCGTGGCCTTCCGACATGCAGCCGTGGTGACGGCTGCCGGTTCCTCATCCCGTTTCAATGCAGGCTCTCATGACTCTGTTGGTGTTAAGAAGGAGTTTCTGTCGTTGGAAGGACTTTCCGTGCTTGCCCATGCAGTCAAACCTTTTCTTGAAGTCCCAGGTCTGGTTGCGGTTGTCGTGACGTATAAGGCCGGATGTTTGGAAGAGACCCGTAGCAGCTTGGAAAGCCTCCTTCCTTTGTTCGATGGCTCTGGGGTTCCTTTGCACTTCGTCGAAGGAGGGGATACCCGGCAGTCTTCCGTCTTCAATGCGTTGTCTTTCTTGAAAGGGCTGTTGGATGATGGTCTTGGATTTGAGCTTGTCTCCATACATGACGGGGCCCGCCCGTTCGTTTCAAAGGATGTCATTGAAGCTTGTCTTGATGCTGCTTTCAGGTGCGGAGGGGCCGCTCCATGTGTGTCGGTAAGCGATACCTTGGTCAAAGTGTCTGAAGGCTTCTTTTCCGCACGTCTTGACCGTACTGGTGTGTGCGGAGTGCAGACTCCGCAGACCTTCAGGTTTCCCGATATCTATGAGGCGCATGTTAAGGCTCGTGGTCTTGTGGAAGGTGTTGGCAAAGTTGGTTCTGCTTTCACGGACGACACCCAGATCTTCATGGAATTTGGAGGTCGTGTCGCAGCTGTGACGGGAAGCCAAAAGAATACGAAGATAACGTACAGAGACGATTTGGAAGGTGGTGTATGATGGACATGTCTTCTGGCCTGAACGTTGACAAGGAGACCAACATGAGGGTTGGTACCGGTTGGGATCTCCATAGACTAGAAGAGGGCAAGAGCCTTGTTGTTGGAGGTGTTTCGATTCCTTCTTCGAAGGGCAGCGTTGCGCATTCGGACGGCGACGCTCTCATCCATGCCATCATAGACGCAATGCTTGGCGCCGCCGGCATGGACGACATTGGGACCCTCTTTCCTGATACCGACCCTTCATATCTTGGCGCTGATTCCTCCGAGCTTCTTTCATATGTCATTGAGTCAGTTGCGTCTCGTGGTTTTCATGTGTGCAACCTGGATACCACCGTTGTCCTGCAGTCTCCAAAGCTTGGACCCTACAAGGCTGCAATCAGAGATCGTCTTGCTTCTCTTCTTGGAGTTTCGCCATCATGCGTTGGGGTGAAGGCGAAGACGGCGGAGGGAATCTTGGGGGAGCTTGGGACAAGCTCCGCCATCATGGCCCAAGCAGTCGTTCTTCTTGGTCTTTAAGCGCATTGCGGTGTCAGGGCGAGCATGGCCGTACAATCAGTACTGTCCATGCTCTTCTTCCTAGCACTTCGCTTAAATACCTGCGAAGTAAGCTTCTTGCAGCTTGAGCAATCTACGTCGTCGCTGCAGAATAGGCCGTGCATCACAGCACTATCCTTCGTTTGCTTCCTTGAATATGGCCCAAATACCTGTGAAGTAAGCCTCTTATAGCTTGAGCAATTCGATAGCTGACGTTCTGGGCGGTCTAGCCAATCTAGCCTATCTAGTTTCTTCTCGTGTCAGCGTTTTGTAGCGATGGTGAGTATGGTGAGCGTGGTGAAACTGTAGGACTTTCACCATGAAGATGTAGAGTGCAAAGGGACAATCTCAAATTAGTGTGTTGTTTTGTCAGAACAATTCCACTCGTCCCAACAACAAGTCAATCAGGTTGCAGTGGAAGATGCCGTTGTCGTCATAAAAATTGTGCGGCACATCCATTCGTACGATAATCTTCTTGAAGAAATCCTTGGTAAGCATCAGCGATGTCAGCTCGGAGGATTCTTTTTTATCGGTATCCATACGAAAGGCTGACTGGATATAGATTTTCTTATCTGCATCGTTTACCACGAAGTCGATTTCCCTCTGAACCTTGCTGCCGCTTGTACGGTCACAAACCACACCAACGTCAACGGAATATCCGCGCTGCAATAGTTCATTGTAGATTATGTTTTCCATGATATGACCGGGGTCGTACTGACGGTAATTCAGCCGTGCATTACGAAGCCCTATATCCGTATAGTAGTACTTGTTAGGATACTTAAAATAGGTCTTTCCTTTGACATCGTAACGCTTTGCCATTGAAACGAGGAAGGAGTCGATAATACACTGCATATAATTTGAAACCATTGCAGGATTTACCTTCTCTTTTTTTATGGATGAAATGGCATTTGCAATATTGGTTGGATTCGTCAGCGAACTGATTTGCGAAGCAAGGAAATCCAGAAGGTCATTCAGAATATCCTCTCTCTCGATGCCGTTTCTCTCCACGATATCCTTGACATACAGCTCGCTGTAGAGAGAGGTAAGATAATCTTTCTTGTCCTTGTCATCCTCCAATGCCAAAAGTCTCGGCATACCGCCATAGAGCATATAGGCATCCAGAGCTTTCCGCTCATCACCGCCCACAGCGGAATAGAACTCTGCAAACGACAGCGGGAACACATGAATCTGCGTAGCACGACCGCGAAACTCGGTTGCAACATCTTTAGACAACCCTTTGGAATTGCTGCCGGTAACATAAACATCAAGGTTTTTATATGACTTGAGCTCGTTCAGCATATCGTAGATGGTTACCTCGATGCCCCCGTTCTCCTTGTCCACCACTTTTGTGGTGAGTTGTACCTCGTCAATCAACAGATAGAACTTTTCATTCATCCCGTCGCGGACGATGCTTTCTACATATTCGCACAGGGTGATTGGATTTCTGAACTTATAGTATCGTCGTTGATCTAGTTCGATTTTAAGAATATGGTCTTCCGAAACCTTCTGAGAAAGGAGATATTCGAAAAACAGGTCGAAAAGCAGCACGGACTTGCCGCATCTACGTATGCCTGTGATGACTTTTATCTCACCGTTCCACATGCTGTGGATCAGTCGGTGCATATAGAAATCTCTTTTAACCATACATTTCACCTCGTACTTGGGACTAAAGTGTCCTAACTTCTATGTCTGATATATCTCGGTTTTGGGAAAACATCAAGGGGGCTGTTTCGGCTTCGAAATGTCGTTATATTGCTTGGGACATTCCTCCAAATCCATAAAAGGATCGAATGCCATAAGTCGGAATATAGTGATTTCAATTGCCTTAAGGCTTGCTTTCTCTGATATACTGTCTTCAAAGGAGGCTGCCTATGCCAGATAACGAACGTTTTGATTTCCTTATTTACAACAGCGCAGAGGAGGAAGTCTCCGTAAACGCAGTCGTCCATGACGAAACCATTTGGTTGACGCAGAAGGCGATGGCGGAGCTGTTCGGATGTTCTACGGATAACATTGGACTTCATTTGAAGAACATCTTTGAATCTGGAGAGCTTAAGAAGGAGTCAGTTGCCGAGGAATCCTCGGTAACTGCAAGTGGCGGCAAAAGGTATAAGACTCGTTTCTACAACCTAGATGCAATCATCTCCGTAGGTTATAGGGTCAATTCCAGGAGGGCGACGAACTTCCGCATTTGGGCCACGAAGGTACTGAAAGAGTACATGACAAAAGGGTTTGCACTTGACGATGAGAGGTTGAAGCAGGGTAGGGACGCTTTTGGAAAGGACTATTTCAGAGAACTCCTTGAGGGATTAGGTCGATACGTGCAAGCGAGAGACGGATCTGGCAGCAGATTACAGACATCTTTGCAGAGTGCAGCATAGACTATGACAAGGACTCCCAGATTACAAAGGATTTCTATGCGATGGTCCAGAACAAGTTCCACTACGCCATTACTGGGAAGACCTCTGCGGAGATTGTTTATCATGGTGCAGACCATGAAAAAGAGAACATGGGACTTGCGACTTGGAGGAATGCTCCAAATGGAAGGGTCTTGAAATCCGATGTCTCAGTCGCAAAGAACTACCTTGATGAAAAACAAATCCACAAGTTGGAAAGAAGCGTCTCTTCCTATTTCGACTACGTTGAGGATTTGGTGGAGGAAGAGAACACTTTTACAATGAAGGAGTTCTCTGAAAGCATAGATGCGTTCCTTTCGTTCAGAAAATACCAGATACTAAAGGACAAAGGTTCCATATCTTCCGCTCAGGCAAGGAAGAAGGCTGAATTGGAGTACGATGTCTTCAACAGAACCCAGAAGATTGACTCCGATTTCGACAAGGAGGTCAGGCGATTGATGCAGACTCAGCAGTCGCAGGACAACTCGAACCTCTGAACTGCGACTCAAATTGTTATCACAAGCTTCAGATCCTTGAAGGGGTGGATGTCCAAGGGGTTTGTCTGCCAACCTTCGATGAGGTCGTTGCGGACGAAGTTGGTGGCGAAGGCCGTGGACGTTGGAATGACCACTCCTGAGTCCAACAGCATCTGCTCGGCTTGCAGGAGAAGGGAAGAGCGAGTCACTGAATCTGCATTATGCGCCAAGGAAAGAAGCACGTCGTACTCTTCGTTGGAATAGTTTGCAAGGTTGAACGAACCTGAGGATTCGAACAGGCTCAGGAACGCCATTGGGTCGAAGTAGTCGCCAATCCACGTTATGGTGCAGAAGTCGAAGGGGTTCTCCTTTGGATTGGAAGCGTACACCGTGAGTGGGACCGTGTTGAGAGTGACAGTAACGCCAAGGGTTTTGGACCATATCTCCGCAATGAGCTCTGCAACGGCGGCGTTCTGCGCTCCTCTGGTTATGCCCATGTTTATCATTGGAAGTCCGTCGCCGTATGGATAGCCCGCCTTTGCAAGAAGATCCAGCGTACCTTTCTCGACGGGGGCGACGGCTGAGCTTTCAGGAACAAGGGATGAGGACTCCATGAGCGTTCCCTGTATGTAGCGAACAATGTCCCAAGGAATGAGCGATATCAAGGCTTTTCTCACATACTCGTTGGAATAGGCTCCTGTCTCTGCACTGAAATAGAAGAACGTCGTAGCATACAGCTTTGACAAGACCATGTAGTCGCTTGCATCCTCAACGGCAGCCATGGACCACTGGATCTCACCTTCTTTGAATGCAGCGGAGAAATCGAAGTCGGGTCCAAGCAGGATCTCCACCTTGTCGTTGTTGACCGTTCCCCAGTATTTGGGGTTCTTTGAAAGCAAAACGTGCGAGTCCGTCTGCTCCTTCAATACGTATGCTCCGCTGTAGCTTGAGGTGTCCTTTATGGCGGCAAGACAAGGCTGGCACAGAAGGCTTGGAAGATATGCAACAGGGTGTACAAGGTGCATCACCAATGTCTTGGAATCTGGCGTTTCCAATGAAAGAGTGCCGTCATCCAGTCGCTGTACGAAGTCCAGATTGCTTGCAAGCGGTCCCTGTACAAGATAGTTCCAGGACTCTGCGAATGTCTCTGAAGTTATCGCCGTGCCATCTGAAAAAGACGCATCGCGCAAGGTGAAAGTCCATGTCAAACCATCCTCCGACACTTTGTGTCCAACAGCCAAAGCATACGAAGCCTCACTTGTCTCTCCGTTGTAGGAGAAGAGTCCGTCGTAGAGGTTCTGCATTATGATCACGCTGTTGCTGTCGGTTGCCGTGTATGGGTTGAGAACCACAGCATCATCTCCCTTGTCCATCCCAATCCTAATGGTCTCGGCCTTGGCCTGTGCAAACAGAGAAGGACAAAACAAAGAGAGGATCATAACCAGCAACAGGAGCGCTTTCTTCATTGATTACGATTTTAATGCAAAAGAATTGGTGTATCAACTGCCACTGGGATGTGCTATCATCCTAGACATGAACATGATCCTTTTCGAAGAACGACCCATGAACGACATCATTCCAATCGAGGATGAGCGAGCCAAACATATCCTCAACATTCTAAAACTCAAAGATGGCGGCACGTTTCGCATGGGGATCGTCAACGAAAGCGAAGGGACGGCGACGATCAAGGACATCGGGCTTGATGGAATAGCCGTGGAATACCACGTGGAATGCAGGCCCAGACTGTACCCCGTAACGCTTCTGTGCGCGCAGGTCAGGCCAATATGCATGAAGAGGATCCTGCGTGAGGCCGTGAGCCTTGGCGTGGAGAGGATTCTGCTCACGGGGTCCGACACAGGTGAGAAGTCGTACCTATCCAGCAATCTCTACCGCACAGGCGAATACAAGGAGTACCTGCTCGACGGGGCCATGCAGTCCTGCCATGCCGGTGTGCCGGAGGTCGTGTTCTCCAACACCGTGGGCGGGGCCCTCAAAGCCATTGGGAACGCCTTTTGCAAGGCATCCATCTTGGATAAGACCGATGTCTCTGAGTCTGGCCTTTCCAATGACATTGCCAAGATAATGTTGGACAATGTGGTTGGTGCAGTGCCTTTGAGCGGTGTTGACTTGAAATGCGTGGACGGCGTTGTCATGGCAATAGGGCCTGAAAGGGGATGGTCTGATAGGGAGCGTGGCCTTTTTGTTGCAAACGGGTTCAAGCCAATGCTTCTTGGAAACCGTGTTCTTAGGACGGAGACTGCCTGTAGCGCTGGGCTTGCCGTGCTGCTTTCGAGAATGGGGCTGCTATAGGCCAAAGGGAGGGAATGAGATGGCTATATGCGTAAAGAGTGAGATAGGAAAGCTTAGGAAGGTCCTCATCCATAGGCCAGGTGGAGAACTTGAGCATCTTACGCCGGAGTACCTCACCACACTTCTGTTCGACGACATTCCATACCTCAAAAGGGCTCAGATAGAACACGATTCGTTTGCGGACACCCTTCGCGGGTGTGGTGTCGAGGTCGTGTATCTATGTGATTTGGTTGCACAGGCGTTGGATACGGATCCTTCTGTCCGCAGGCAGTTCGTAACGGAGTTCCTCTCAAATGCCGACACCCGCATCGTTGGTCATGAAAAGGAGCTCTTCAAGCTTCTCATGGACGAGCCCGACACCCGCACCATGGTGCTTAGGACCATGGAAGGCATAATGGACGACGGCTTTGATTTCAGAAAGACGAACCCTCTTCTGAACCTCACCCGTACAAAGGCCGGGTTCATTCTGGACCCCATACCAAACCTGTATTTCACAAGGGATCCAATGGCTTCCGTGGGGTGTGGCGCGAGTCTAAACCACATGTTCTCCGTCACCCGCAACAGGGAGACCATATACATGAAGTATGTGTTCGAGCATCATCCTGATTTCCAGAACAAGGTCAGGAAATACTACGATCCATCCATTCCATACAGCATAGAGGGAGGGGATGTTCACAACCTAAGTGCGGACACTTTGGCAATAGGTCTAAGCGAAAGGACTACTGCACAGGCCATAGAGGTGCTTGCCCGCAATGTGTTTGCAGACGAAGAGAGCACGATACGCAACATCCTTGCCATAGACATTCCAAACATGAGGGCTTTCATGCATTTGGATACCGTGCTTACGCAGGCTGACAAGGATGTCTTCATAGTGCACCCAGGAATCCTTCACAACATAAAGGTCTATAAGGTGTTTCCTGGAGCAAAGGGAACCATAAAGGTCGAGTCCTTGAAGGGTAGCCTTGAATCCATCTTCTGCCGTTTCCTTGGTCTGGACGAGGTTCGTTTCATCAAGTGTGGTGGGAACAACATGATAGCTGCAGAGCGCGAGCAGTGGAACGATGGTTCAAACGCTTTGTGCGTGGAGCCGGGGACCGTCATAGTCTACGACAGGAACACGATAACCAACGACATACTGCGCGACAACGGCCTAAAGACGCTTGAGATTGCAAGTTCCGAGCTTTCCCGCGGACGAGGGGGCCCTCGTTGCATGAGCATGCCTTTGGTTAGGGATGCTTTGTAGGGCGCTTAGTGGCGTTGATGGGCGTTGATGGACTGTAGGGCGGACTAGGGCGCACCAGGACGCATCAAACGGAGGCTTTGCGCTTCTCCTTCTCTGCCAGTTTCCTGGCTTTTCGCTCGGCTCTGCGCTTTGCGTTGTACTGGCGTTTGGTGGGTGTTGGAGGTGGAAGCTCTGGAATCTCTTCAAGAAGCTGGGGGTTGTTCAAAAGCTCCTGGAAGTAGACCATGCTCTTTACGAAGTAGAACCCTGATGTGATTCTTTCATCTACTGTACAACCAATCTTTATGGTTTCCTTCGAGGAGATGACCTTGCCGTCTTCGTCGAACTCTCTGTTCCTCTCCAATCCTCCAAGTGTGATGAAAAGACTTGTGGTCCCCCACTCATATAGGTGATGCTGGGGGCTTCCTCCAATGATTCCAATTGAGCCAAGGTTCGACACGAACACGGAAGTGTGAAGACCATCGGCCTCCCTTAGAAGGGAAGGGGCCTTGCCTCTGCGGTCCAGTAGGCGTGCAAGCCTTACGACCAGGCTTATCACCCAAACCGGGAAGTGCATGAAGAAGCTTATCGTCTCATCCGTGAAGTTGTCCTCATTGCTCAGGTTCCTCGATTTGTTGATGTAGTCATCGATGACCTTTGCATATTCCATGAGCGTCATGTATGGGTTGAAGACAAGAGGATTGCTCGTCTCGGGGGCATCGTCCGTGAAGGATTCCTTGACAACGAAGTTCATGGAAAGCTCGTCCCTCTGCCAATAGCGATAGGAGGCTATGAAGCGGTTGAGCTCCGGCCTCATGGCTATTGTACGCATCAATGCGGCGCAGAAGACATAGAAGAACTTGAGCCTAAACTCCGGTTTCTTGGCATTGTAGGCCCTTATATACTCGACGGTTTTGGTGACATCGAATTCGCATGTATGGTAGACGAGCGCATCGCAGCGTCTTTTCATGAGAAACGGAAATATCTTGTTGAACGTTGGTATGTCATATACCTGCTTTGCATCATTTCGTTTCATAGAGCTCTGATGATAAACTAATAGTTTACAAAAATCAAGTTTTTGTCTAATTCTATATCGTAAAATACTTTGCTGTTTTAGTTTGCAATGTTGGTTTGCAGTTTGGCTTGCAGCTTTCCAAGGTAGTGGGCCTTCATGTCTGCTTCGAATGCAGCGTTGTTCTGGTATTCCCTTCCAAGGCATGGCTTCCAAAGGGAAGGGTCTTCCATGCATAGATAGAAGAAAACCTTGTCCTTCCACTCTTTGGGAAACCTGGAGTACACGAAGGAGAACATATGACGTTTTGTTTCAAGTGGATATGAGAACTTCCCTGCGGCCGGGGTGAGCTCCATTTGCGTGACTCTCGTGGGCCTTCCGCTTTCCCTTAGGGCTTTCAGGTTCTGCTTCGTGAATGTGAGCGCCCCTATGCCAACCATCATGACGTTTGTGGGGTCTATTCTGTCGCAGAGAAGCTCCACCAAGGAAGCATATTCATCCTCCCAGCCTTTGAAATGCACCATTGGGTGTATGTGGAATCCTACAAGACGGTCTTTCTCGACGCTCCGGCGGGCGGCCTCCACACGGGCTTCGAGGGATGACGTGAGATGCTCTTCCTTCTTAACTATAGTTGGGGCGTTCACGGACCATGTGGCGACTATGTTCCGTGGAAGGCCAAGAGAGAGCCAGTTTGTTCTTGCGCTTTTTGTCTTGAGCTCTATGATGGTTCGTGGATTTCTTTGTGCGAACTTGGCCAACGCGGACAGCGTTCCGTAGTCGTCTCCAAGAAGGAGTGAGTCTGACGACTGGCCCGTTCCTATGTGCCATACGTCGTCTTCGAGTTTCAGCCTTTCTAGATATGAAGCAAGGTCCGACACAACCTTTATCTCGTTGTGGGAGTAGAAGCTTTGTATCGAGCAGTAGGCGCACGCGAAACCGCATTGCTGCACTGCGTCCAACGTCTTGAGGTTGCAGCAACGGGTGAGCTCGCCATCCTTTGGACAAGGGCAGCTTCCCATGATCCTGTCTGGTGCCTTGAAGTCCGTCACAACGTCTGGTTTTCGTTCATTGAAGTCGTAATTGGGATTGAATGTGGAATAATCGGTAGGCATGTGCCTCATTTGGGCTATCTTTTCCATTGCTTTGTTGAATGCGCTGCGGACTTGGTTCTTCTGCATCATGGCCAGTTCTTCCATGGTTGGCATGATGTCCGTTATATGCTCTTCCCCCCAAAGTTCAAGATCCTGGGACTCTTCCTTGAGAATCCTCCTTTGCTGGAAGCTCAAGTATGGAATGCTTGCTATGTATTCGTCTATTTCCCTTTGGGTCATGGTTTGAGCCCTCCAAAATGGCTGCTGGATTCGATGATAGCACACGGGTGCGGTATGTTAAATAGCATCGGTCTGTGATATCATTTGGGTGCTGCAAGTGGTGTGTCCTTGTTGAGTAGGAGATTTCATGGATAGAGAAGCGTTCGAGACAGGTTTGAGCTATATGCTGGACAAGACCCAGTCTGAGGAAGAGGTCAGGCTTCGAAGGGAGAACTTCGAGAAGGCCCGTGCCAAGGCCCATGCACTGCCCTTGAATCCAGGGTGCTATCTTATGAAGGACGAGAACGGGGTGGTGATCTACGTGGGCAAGGCGAAGAGCCTTAGAAAGCGTGTGAGTCAGTATTTCCTTCCAAACCGCGACCGCAAGACCACGATGCTGGTCGAGAAGATCCGCGACATAGACCACATCATAACAGGCAACGACTACGAGGCGTTGGTTCTGGAGAACAACCTCATAAAGAAATATAATCCTCACTACAACATCATGCTCAAGGATGGCAAAAGCTATCCAATGATAAGGATAACCCATGAGGATTTTCCAAAGGTGTTCAAGACAAGGCGCATAATCAAGGATGGATCAGACTACTTTGGACCGTTTCCCGATGCCTCCCGTATGGCCGAGTACCTTGAGCTGATAGACAGGCTTTTCAACCTTCGCAAGTGCTCGACTCCGCTTAGAAAGCGTGAAAAACCGTGTCTTTATTACCATATAGGCCGTTGTTCTGCGCCATGCTGTGGTCTCATATCCAAAGAGGAATATGGCAGGAGCATAGACCGCATACGCCGGTTTCTTTCAGGTGGAGGAGACGACCTTGAGAGGCAGATACGTGACGAGATGATGGCGGCATCGAAGGCAATGGAGTACGAAGTGGCTGCCAGAAAACGTGATATGCTCGTTGCTCTTCAGAGCGTGAGCAAGGCCCAGATGGTAGAGGACCATTCGGCTGATGCCTCGATGGAAAGCCGTGACTATGCCGCCGTGGAGATGAGAAGTCCCCTTTGCACCGTGTCAATCATGCAGTTCCGTGATGGGAAGCTCATTGGACGTGCACTGTACCGCGCCCAGACCTTTGGCGATGAATCCGAGACTTTGCTGAACTTCCTTACTCAGTACTACGAAGACGGGCGGGAGATTCCAAGCGAGATTTTCATATCCCACGAAGTGGACATAGAGCTCATCTCCCGCTATTTCCATGAAGTCCTGGGACATGACGTGCGCTTCCAGGTTCCAAAGGAGGGAAGGGATTTCAGAATCCTGCGCATGGCGGCGGAGAATGCCTCAAGGGACGTTGAAAAGCGCCTCAAGAGCCGAGACAACACAAAGGCTTTGGAAGAGTTGCAGTCCGTAGCTGGACTTGAAGAGCTTCCTGAGCTCATAGAAGGTTTCGATATAGCCCAGCTTTCCGGAAAGTACACCGTTGCAAGCCTTATATCATTCGTGGACGGCAACCCCAATCCGGCTGGATACAGGCGCTTCAACATACGAAGTCTGGAAGGTGCCATAGATGACTTTGGCGCTATGAGGGAGGCTGTGTACCGCCGCTATTCGAGGGTGATCGAGGAGAACCTGAAGAAGCCCAACCTTGTCCTCATAGACGGTGGGCACGGACAGGTCAACGTGGCACGCGATGTCCTTGATGAGCTGGGCCTGGCCGATGTCCCCGTGCTTGGCCTTGCAAAGGAGTACGAGACCATTGTGTTCGACGACGGCCGTCCTGATTTGCGTTTGGACCACAGCAACGAAGGGCTGCGTGTCCTCATTGCAGTAAGAGACGAATGCCACCGATTCGCTACAGGCGCCAACCAGGCCATGCGCAGCAAGGAGGCTTCGTTCCATCTTCTGCAGAGCGTTCCCGGCATAGGTCCTAAGACGAGCGACAAGATAATGGATGCCTTCACGACTTTGGACGATGTCGTGCAATGCACCCCTCTGGAGATTTCCCAGCGCGCAGGGGTGTCCTTGAACGTTGCAGAGAACCTCTTGAAGAGGCTGAAGGTCTAGCTCCTTCCTTGGGTTTTGATTTAGATTTCAATTGCGGGTTCAAGTGTAACATCGTCAAATTCGTGGCATTTTTCTCTAGACCTATCGTCAAATTCGTGGCATTTTTCTCTAGACCTATCGTCAAATTCGTGGCATTTTTATTGTATGCTTAGACGGAAATTCTATGATGTGCTTTTGAATTGGAAGAAAACAAAGAAAAACGAATGCCTTCTTGTGAATGGCGCAAGACAGGTTGGGAAGACGTTTATAATCGAGTTCTTTGGTAAGGCAAACTACAAGAAGTATGTCTATTTAAATTTGCTCAAGAATCCAGAACAGAGGAACATTTTCGAAGGATCCCTTGAACCCAAAGAAATATACAAGAGGCTTTCCCTGTATGTCCCTTCCGTTGTGTTGGTCCCCAAAGAAACCTTGATTTTCATCGATGAAATCCAAGTCTGTCCAAAGGCTAGGACTGCATTGAAGTTCCTCGCCATTGATTCCCGATATGATGTCATTGCATCTGGTTCATTGCTTGGAATCCATTACAAGCGTAGGGAGAACGACGATGAACAGAACGGAGAAGTTTCGATTCCTGTAGGATACGAGCGGGAGATCTTGATGCATGGTCTGGATTTCGAAGAGTTCCTGTGGGCCAATGAGGTGAGTGAAGAAGCCATAGAGACCCTTAAGGGTTACTTTGACAGAAGGGAGAAGGTGCCGTCGAATGGGAGCGATGGGATAAACGAAAGGTTTCAGAGCCTACTTTGCGAGTACATGGTTGTTGGTGGAATGCCAGAGGTTGTGAATACATATCTGAAGACTTCAAATTTCAGAGCGGTGTATGAATCTCAGCAGAAGATTTTCAAGGCTTATGAAGATGACGTAGAGCATTATGCAAGAAACGTTGAAAAGCCCAAGATCAAGGCATGCTACAACTCCATTCCAAGACAGCTTGCAAAAGAGTATACGAAATTCCAATACAAAACCGTTGAAAAGAACGGGTCTGCGAAGAAATACGACAATTCCATTGCTTGGCTTGAGGATGCCGGCTTGGTGTGTTTGGTGAAGAACGTCTCTCTTCCAAGAATGCCTCTTAGGGCCTATGAGCAGCCTGAGAACTTCAAGTTGTATACGACTGACATTGGATTGACTACAAGCATGTATGGTTTCGAAGCCCAGAAGGCACTTCTCTCGAAGACTTTGATTGGCCCTGCCAAGGGAGGAATATATGAAAACCTTGTTTTCGATATTCTCTACAAAAGGGGGCTCTCTTTGAACTACTTCAAGAGAAACGACAATTCACAGGAGACAGAGTTCGTCTTTGAAAGGGATGGGTCTGTAATTCCAATCGAGGTGAAGTCCAAAAATGGAGAAACCGAATCCTTGAATGAGTTCATCAATACGTACAATCCTCCTTATGCATACAAACTGATTGATGGAAATGTAGGGGTCTCCGGTACCAAAGTCACCGTTCCTCAGTATATGGCAATGTTCATATAGGAGCTTTGAAAGTTCCTCAAAGAAAACGATTTGAAACTTGGCATTAGTGGTATATACTGGCAAATGGTATGGAAAACGTTAGTAAACAAAAGGAAGAGAAGGATTCAAACCCAAAGAAAGAGGAGAGTTTTCTTCCCATAAACATAAAGGCTCTTGCTACAAGGGTAAGTCCAACCTTGGGCAAGATTGTTCCCAAGTTCATGTACAACTGGTTCGAGAAGATACTGCATGTGAAGGAGCTCAATGCATTCTTCGCAGAGCATGAGGACGATGATGCCCAAGGATTTTTGGATGCAGCAGTGGAATTCTTGGACATCCATCCTTCGTATGAGGGGTTGGGGACTGGTGCAGTTGAGGCCCTCAAAGGACAAAAGGTGATGTTCGCATCCAACCATCCGTATGGTGGGCCAGAGGCCATGGTTCTTTTCGACTATCTCCATAGAGAGTTCCCTGACTGCAGGCTCGTGGCCCAGTCCTTCCTCAAGTTCATCAAGCCTCTTGGAAAGAGCTGCGTCTACAACAAGAAAGAGGTGCGGACTCTCTTGAACGCTGTGAACGAAGGTACGTCCCTTCTTATATATCCAGCAGGATACTGCTCAAGGAAGCTCAGCTTTGGAGAGGTCTTCGACTATGACTGGAAACCGTCGTTCGTGAAGATTGCAAAGCGCAACAACATGCCAATAGTCGTATTCTATACTGATGGACAGTTGAGCAAACGAATGCATCGCTGGACCAGTTTCCGCCGTTTCTTCCATATAAAGACATCCTTTGAGACGTTGTTCCTTGTGGATGAGATGTTCAAGCTAAGAGGGCAGACGATGCGCATGGTGGTTGGAAGCATAATAGACCCAGCAAAACTTGATGATGCGGTTTCAAACGAAGAGTGGGCTGCCAGGATAAGGCAGTACTGCTACGAGCTCAGAAAGAATCCAAATTTGGAGTTCGACTACACAAAGAAAGCTACTCTGCCTAGCAGATAGCCTATAGATTACAAAGGGAAAAAGGGGAAAGAAATGAAAAAGGTTTTGTTTGCAGTTTTGGTCGTAGTTTTGGCGTGTGGAGGGGTAGGCGCTGCATTTGCGGGTACGTTCTCGTTTGACCTTGTTCCAACGGAACCCTTGTACAAGGAGTCGATATCCGATCCATACGCATTTCTATCAAGTATACATCTTATGTTGATACCAAAGGCAGAAGACAATGAATTCAAGATAAACGCTTTGGTTCAGGATTCCTCAACAAAAGAAGTATTCTATGATGATTTCTATTACAGAAACCCCAGAAAAGCCAGTGAGAACCTTTACATTAATATGAAGCTTGCAGGATCTGCATCTCTTTTTAGGGTTCGTTTCAATGGTATGAATTGGGTTCCTTCTATTGATTTGGATTTGAACCTTTCTGGATATCTTAACACAGTGTTTTGGCTCTATGGTGCAAACGACACGTTGGACTTCGATGGTTCGTTCATGGTCGCAGGAAACCTAAGGGTTGCAGACAGAGTGACGCTTCGTTTCGGAATCCATCATTTCTCAGGACATTACGGTGATGAAACCCTTGAAGACTTCTATGCATTTAACCAAGTGGATTTCAACAACAATGCTACTATAAACAACTACACAGGTTCCAAGAATGTTGCTGGACATTCCTATAGGTTGCTGTCTCCAACTGAATATGTTCGTGATAATTCATGGCTCATTGGTCTTCAGGCTCAGCTTCCGTATGGTTTCCGAGTCTACGGAGAGTGTGAGATTCCTCAGAAAGATGCATGGATAAGACCATTCATCCATGTTCCAGCTGATTACACAAATCCTGCAACAGGGAAGGCCGAGGACGAGTCCTCAATACACAGGAGTGGAAATGGAGAAGGAGCTGGGCAACAGCCAGGCCTCATCGATGATGAGGAGTCTCAGAAGAGAGGATCTGGGTACATGGCGCTTAGAGTTCACGGAGGCATCGAGTACACGCTTGGTCTTTCTTGGGCAAATGTTATTGTTTCTGCTGACGTTCAGGCTCATCAGGATGGTCAGAACCGTAATGGGGATGGGCGACACGACATTCTAAGCTATAGCTCTGACAACATGTGGGAGTTCGAGTACACAATAGGAGCCGCACTAGAGCTCAAGCAGAAGATTGGAAGCAGCAATGTGAGACTGGAGGCTTTCTATCATGTTGGAAGGGTTCCTGCAACGCAGTGGTTCTACAAGACAGGCTCTTTCATATATGTTGGGCTAGGGCTCAATTGATTGTAATTGTAGGGATTTGAACTATGAAGCGTATAGTTTCTGTTCTTTTTTCAGTTGTCTTCTCCCTTTTCTGTGTCTTTGCTGGAGACTTCTCGTTCAAGGCTATAGATATGAGACCCATATTCGAACCCTTCAAGGCCGACCAATGGAGCGTTGAGACTAGAGCGCAGTATATAAACCTCCTTGGTAGAGACTACCTGTACCAGGTATTGCTTTGTACTCGTTATGAAGAGGGGCGTGAGGATTATTACCACAACTACGACCAAGTGGATGAAGGTGCACGTGAAGATTTTGTCATGGAAGAAGCTGATTTCAGAGACAAAGAAAACGGGGTGAAGCAACTCTATAGGGTCAAGACCGGTTTTTCGTTCAGTGCCTTGAGGGTTTCCTACAAGGATGTCATTTCAGCCGAAGCCTGCGTTCAAGGTGCACTGAATCTTGTGTTCGATGCAAACGGAGGCACGGACTGTCTTGGTTTTGATGGCATATACTTCTACGGTCTCAACGCAAGTTTTCTGGATGGATTTGTTTCTATGCGGATAGGAAGACATCACTACTCCGGCCACTATGGTGATGAGATTGAAGAAAGCTTTATGCTACGCAAGGACGAAAAAGGTCGGGTCTATGCAAACAGATTCCTTATGAACAGGGAAGAGGGAGGTTATATCTCCAGATTCATACAGTATGTAAGGCAAGACAGTCTTGTGATTGGTTTGTCAATGCGACCTGCGTCTTGGTTAAGACTTTATGCCGAGGCCGATTTACTGACTCCAAAGATGCATAGGGTTCGTCCATGGTTGCTTGTTCCAGAGGAAATCCTGGAGGATGACTGTGACCATACCCTTGAACAGGGGATTGGAAGCAGTGAAGGAGTCTATGCCTCGGAGAACGAGTCTCGTAAGGTTCCATACTCCAAAAACTACAAGGCAATGAGTTTCAATTTTGGTGCAGAGGTTTCGCTTCCTGTAAAGGGTATTGGTTCTGTAATTGCCGCTTTTGATATGAAGGTGAATCAGGAAGGGCAGACTGCGTACCAAATAGGAGCATATAGCGAGGACAATCCTTGGGATGTAGACTACAATGTGCTTCTAGGTCTCAATATAGAGGATAGCAATATCACTGCAGAACTTATCTATCACAATGGGCGTGTTCCACTTATGAACTTCTTCTGGAAGCATTGCTCATATTGGTCTGCGGGTTTCTCAATCACATATTAACTTACGGTTGACAACTGCTACAGATACAACAGATGCGACAAACGCTACAGATGTGACAGCTGCTACAGTCACTACAACCTTTACAGATTGGCTACAGATGAAGTGTTCATATTCCTAGAGGTTTCAGCTTTTATGGCGTCCATCGCCGGAGGCGTTTTCGAAGAACTTGTTCCCAATGTCCTCTCTGTACCAGGAGCCGTCGAATTCTATGGCGTCTATGGCACCGTAGGCCTTTGAGTTGGCTTCGATTATATTCTGGCCAAGCCCTACGATGGTGGCGGCCCTTCCTCCTGTGGTGTAGATCTCCCCATCTGCTTCGCGTTTGACTGCTCCAAAGAAGACGTATGCTCCATCATCAATGCAGTTTCCAAGATATCTTGGATCCACAGGCTGGAGCCTTGCACCTGTCTTGGTGTCGTTGGGGTAGCCTTCCGATGCAATTACAACGCTCACTGAGCTTTGGCTGGTGACATCCGGTGCTATCCTCTTGAGGGTGTTGTTCTGCATTGCAACCATGAGCTCTACCAAATCGTTCTTGATAAGGGGCACCATGGTCTGGGTTGCCGGGTCGTTGAGACGTACATGGTAGTCCACAAGGAACGGCCCTCTTTGGGATAGGACGATCGAGAACGTAAGCACTCCCTTGTAGTACAGGTTCTCCTCCTTGAGGGCCTTGAAGGTGGGGTGAATTATGGCCTTTGAAATCAGATCCCGGGCTTCTTGGCTTATGGATACGGGACACACCGCACCCATTCCACCAGTAGGGGTTCCAATCCCCTTGTCCGTATGTTCTCGTTTGGTGTATTCGGAGCAGAGTGGCAGCACATAGTAGCCTTCGTTGTCCACAAGGATGGATGCCGTCACGCCAATGCCGTCTATGCAGTCCTCCATGACGACAGGCCCCTTCTTGAAAAGCTCCTTTGCATACGAAACAAGCTCGTCCTTGTCTTTGGAATGTATCATCATCCTCGAAGGGGACAGCTCGTTGGACTTGATTGTAAAGGTCTTGCCTTCATTTTCGTCCAAAAAGGCCGATATCTCTGAGCTCTTTTCGAATACATGGTACTCCGGCACCGGAATGTCGTGCCTTCTTGCAAACTCGCGGGCGAACTTTCTGTCTCCCTCAAGCTTGAGTGCATATCCTGGAGCTCCAAAAGTGGAGATCCCGTTCTTGTTCAAATGGTCTATCACTCCTGTGAAGAGAGGCTTCTCCGTTCCTATGAACACAAAGTCTATGTCATTTTCCTTGCAGGCCTTGAGAACCTGTTCCTTGTCCGCAGGGTCTACGTCAGGCAGGTTGACGGCGAAGCTTTCGGTTCCTGGATTGCTTGGCGCAACATAAAGACCCTCTATGAGTCTGCTTTTGGAAAACCACCATGCTATTGCGTGGTCCTTTGCGCCTGAGCCCAAAACAAGTACTTTCATCCTTTTTCTTCTCCACGTCTTGGAACGTTATCATTTAGGTGAAATTAGGTCAATTGGAGCAGAGCCAAGGCATCCTCGTATGCATTGACGGTGAGCGCTGTGGTTGCCGCCTGGCGCACCTTTGCGCTGTTTGGAATCCCCTTGAGATAGGCGCATACATGTTTTCTCATCTCCCTGCAGGCGGCGTTCTCTCCAAGGAAACCTACAAGCCCATGGAGATGTTCCATTATGGCATCCTTCTTTTCCTCTATGGTTGGTTCGTATGGCTGTCTGCCCTGCATCATGGCTTTGGTCTGCTCGAACACGAATGGGTTTCCAATCGCGCCACGGGCGAACATTATGGCGTCTATACCAGTCTCTTCAAGCATTCCAATGCCGTCCTGGGCGCAGAAAAGATCTCCTGAACCTATTATGACCTTATCTGGGAAATGAGCTTTCAAATCTTTGATCCTGCTCCAGTCCGCCGTTGGCATATACAGTTGGCTTCGGGTCCTTGCGTGCATGCATACCGCACTTGCTCCACCATCGAAGGCCGCCTGCGCCGTTTCCAGGTAGTTTACGCTATCCACGTCCCAACCTGTCCTTATCTTTACTGTAACCGGGACTTTTGCACTCTCTACAAGGGTGGACACTATCTCCCTTATCTTCTTTGGATCCTTGAGAAGTGCACTTCCTGCTCCTGTTTTGACTACCTTTGGCACGGGGCAACCGGCGTTTATGTCTATCATTGCAGGATTGTAGGCCATCACTCCTGGAATGGAACGTTTGGCAGTGTCTGCGTCCGGCATGAAGAGCTGGACGGCAAGGTTCCTTTCGCCTTCTCCCCTTTCCATAAGCATGACGGTCTTTTCGCTGTCCCTTGCAACGCCTTCGCTGCTTACCATCTCCGTGTAGGCGAGGTCTGCACCGTGACGCAGGCAAATGCTGCGGAATATCTTGTCGGTGTACCCTGCAAGGGGTGCAAGGAACACGTTTCCATCAAGCTTGAGACTTCCTATAGAGACGGGGTGAAGGAGTCCTTCCATTCTACGGGTTACTCCTCTGTGAGGTGGAATGCGTTGAGACTGTTTCTGTAGAGTATCTCCGACATCTCTTCAAGAGGGATCCCCTTGATGTCCGCCACGGCCTTTGCCGTCTCAGGCAGGTACTCCGGCTTGTTTCTTCGCTTGGTGTACTTTGCAGGGACCATGAACGGAGCTTCGCTTTCGATAAGGATCCTGTTTTCAGGTAGGTTCCTTACGGTGTCTGTAAGCTTTCTTATGTTCTTGTAGGTGATGTTGCCTGCAAAAGAGAAGTACACTGGCAGCTCCATTGCCTTGAAGGCGTATTCCCAGTCCTCAGAGTAGCAGTGGAATATTGCACCTTCATCTGGAATGTTTGTCTTGAGGATGTCAAGGATGTGAGTCCCGGCCTCTCTGTTGTGGATGATCACCGGTAGGTGTGCTCTTCTTGCAATCTCAAGGTGCTTGAGGAACATCTCGACCTGTATATCCTGATACTGTTTGTATTTGCCGTAGTCAAGGCCTGTCTCTCCAACGGCTATGACCCTGTCCATCTTGAGGAACTTTTGTATATCCGTCTCCCAGTTGAGCAAGACGTTGCCGCTTTCGGTGGGCGATACGCCCACGGCATGGTAGACGTTCTTTGCGCTCTTGAGATTGTTGTACACCGTTTCGAAGTCAGTGAGGCTGTTGCATATGGAGACGATGTGGGCGACTCCGGCCCTCTTTGCATACTGTACCGCTATGAGCTGTTCAAGCTGGTCTTCGTGTATCAAACCAATATGGCAATGTGTGTCGAAAAAACGCATGGAGATCACTTCCTATATATAATTATTCTGTCATGCAGATGGTTGATGCATGGTCAAATGATGATTTAAGCGGAACATGTCCGCTTCCATATAGAAGCTATCATGGGTTTGCCCAATCGTCAAGCTGGGATTTTCCATGTAGTCTTGTCTGACAGGGTTGGAAGTGTGGCTCTCTTTGGAAGAGCGTTTTCAACCAAAATGCAAAAAAATGACAAAATGGTTGAAAGTTTTCAACCATTTGTACGAAAAACATGTTTTTGGTTGAAATTCAATGTTGGAAAGCCAGCGAACTATCCTCTTTTTCAGCTTGCCAAAATGGTATTATCATCTAAGCAGTGCTGGAGGGTGAAATGCTTGATGTCCGTAGTCTGTTTGATTTGGAGCATACTTTGGCCAAGCCTTGGCTGGAGAACGTCGAATACCCATGGGAGGTGGTTCCAAAGATAGGTGAAATAGTCATGCAGATAGGGCAGGGGCTGCCGTTGGATGAGTATGAACAGAGACATCGGTCTGTATGGGTGCATAGAAGCGCAAGTGTGAGCGAATCGGCGTGCTTGGTGGGCCCCTGCGTCATAGGCCCTTGTGCTGAGGTACGGCATTGTGCGTTCGTGAGGGGGAATGCCTTGGTTGGAGCGGACTGCGTCGTGGGCAATTCCACGGAGCTGAAGAACTGCATCCTTTTCGACTGCTGCGAGGTGCCGCACTTCAACTACATGGGCGACAGCGTCCTTGGGTTCCATGCCCATTTTGGTGCAGGTGCGGTGACTTCGAATGTGCGTGCGGACAGAAAAACCGTTGTTGTGCATGGAGGTTCCCTTCTTGGCGACTTTCCTACAGGCCTTGCAAAGGTGGGCGCTTTTGTGGGCGACTATGTGGAGGTTGGCTGCAACAGCGTGCTTGGCCCTGGAACAGTCATTGGCAGAAGGTCCATCGTCTATCCGTTGTCGTTCGTGAGGGGTGTTGTAGGTGAAGGTCTCATATTCAAGAACACCGGTGTTGTTGTGGAAAAGCGCAGTGATTCGTGATATTGTTTGGTTGGACTTGAAAGCTGCATACTTAAAAGTTCCACATAGGAGGTTTCCATGAGAGTTGTCATTCAGAGCGATTACGAGAATATGAGCCTTTGGGCTGCACGTCACATTGCAGATGCCATAAATGGGCATAGGGAGGATAGGCCTTTCGTGTTGGGGCTTCCTACGGGGTCGTCCCCTCTTGGTGTGTATAGAAATCTCGTGGAAATGAACAGGAACGGGGATGTTTCGTTCAAGAACGTCGTTACGTTCAACATGGACGAGTACGTTGGCCTTCCAAAGTCCCACGACCAGAGCTACTGGTACTTCATGTGGAGCAACTTCTTTGACCATATAGATATTCCAAAGGAGAACGTGAATATCCTTGATGGCATGGCAAAGGATCTCGTGGAAGAGTGCCGCAGATACGAGGAGAAGATTGCATCCTATGGCGGCATTGATCTTTTCATGGGGGGCATTGGCGTTGACGGACACATTGCCTTCAATGAGCCGTATACTTCATTGTCATCAAGGACAGGTGTGAGGACCCTTACCTCCGATACCAAGATCGTAAATTCACGTTTCTTTGGGAACGACCCATCAAAGGTCCCTTCCTATGCCTTGTCCGTAGGTGTTGGCACTGTTACGGACTCCAAGGAGGTTCTGGTTCTCATAAACGGCCACAACAAGGCAAGGGCGCTTGCCCATACCGTTGAGGGTGGAGTGAGCCAGAAGTGGACGTGCAGTGCACTTCAGCTTCACAACAATGCTGTGATTGTGTGCGATGAGCCTGCCTGCGGAGAGCTCAAGGTGGATACCTACCGCTATTTCCTTGATGTTGAGAGGGACCAGAGGCTGTAGGATTGTAGCTGGCCGGCTTTGAAACGGACTGTGCAACAGAATGCAACGAATTTAGAGGAACTTTCAAAACTATGCTTTGTGTGGATTGGACATGGATTGCCGAGATGGAAACCGTCTGAAGCGACTGAGATAATACTTTGTGTATTATGAAGTCGCTGAAGGCGGATTTCCAGCCGTGCAGGGCATTGACAGGACGCATGAAGTAGTTTTGAAAGTTCCTCATTTACATTGATTTTCCTTGACTTGTGGAGTTTCCCATTCTATTGTGGTCTTTAGTGGGGGTTGGATTATCCTCACAAACAAAACAAAAGGAAGGAAAAAATGAAAAAGACACTACTTGTTGCTCTAGTGGCTCTGACGGTTTTCTGCTCTGTGTTCGCACAGGCTGCGCAGGAAGCAGCGAACGATGGACCTGTAAAGTTCAGCGCATACTATTCTGACAATGCTACACTGCCTTTCAAGGCTGACTGGCTTACAGTGGTCGAGGCTCAGAAACTCGCAAATGCAGAGGTCGATTGGGAAATCATCCCAATTGCCGATTACAACACAAAGGTTTCCCTCGCCCTCAATACGCAGGTGAACGCTCCTGACGTTGTTCTTTATTCTTCCACAACCGGAGAGAATGCGTCATTGGCTATGAACGGAGCAATAGTTCCAATCAGTGACTACAGCGAATGGACTCCGAACTGGAATGCAATGGTCGAGAAGTTTGGAATGGAGGACGACATAGAAAAGCTCAAGCTCAAAGATGGAAAGCTCTACTACCTTCCTTCCCTCTATGACGCTCCATTCTATGACGGTGGTCTCATCCTTAGACAGGATTTCCTTGAGCAGTATGGCTTTGAAGCTCCTAAAACATTCGATGACCTCTATGAGATCCTCAAGAAGTACAAGGAAGTCAACCCTTCTTCATATCCTCTTACAATCCTCGCTGGCCCAAGAGTCCTCTACAGAATGACGATGCCTTCGTTCGGTGTTTCTCTTGGAAAGAACAGCGCTGGCGGATCGAGGGTCCTTTCCTGGGACTATGACAAGAAGCAGTTCTTTGCAGGTGCTATCAGCGATGAGTTCAAGGCATATATCACTTACTTTGCAAAGCTCTATGCAGAGGGTCTTCTTGATCCTGAGATGGCTGATCCAATCGATGGCGGCATTTGGTCAAGAAAGATGGCTACCGGTGCTTCAATGGCAACATGGGCATACTATGACCAGATTGGCGGAGTCGAGGCTGCAAGCGAAATTGAAGGTTTCGATCTTCAGATGTATCCAGCCCTTGCAGGCCCTGCAGGTGCACACCATCAGCAGAAGGATCGCACTGGAAGTGGCATCCTGTTCCCGGCAAAGACAGCAGAGAGAAAGGATTTCGAACAGATTGTCCGTGCTGTTGACAAGATGTTCTTCTCAGAGGAAGCTGCTCTCCTTTGGTGTGTTGGAAAGGAAGGCGTCACATACAACATGGTTGATGGAAAGATCCAGTACACCGATGAGATCAAGAACGCTTCCGAAGGTGTCTACAAGTACATGCAGCTTGCATATGGCTGTGGAAGTGATGTAACACAGAAGGTTTGGGTCAACAGCCGCGAAATGACCAAGTACGACGAGAACTACGCTCAGATCAATGCAGCGGTCGAGGCCATTGGCGATGTCATCCAGTACATTCCACCAACACCAAAGTTCGACGATGATTCAGCTGAAGAGGCTACGACACTCATGACTCCTCTTGCTGATGCATTCGAAGTATGGTGCGATGCTTTCCTTACCGGAAAGAAGAGCATCGACAAGGATTGGGATGCGTATGTTGCCGAGATGAAGACTCTTGGAATCGACAAGTACTGCGCCCTCTACAACGAAAACCTCTGATAGGATGTCATTTGGAATAGTCCAATTTTGAACTCATTTGGCGGGAGGGTTCCCTTTGGAGCCCTCCCGCATATTGAAACCCGTAGCGGATGGTTGTGGCTACGGAAAAACAGCATAGTGACAGCGAGGAACCCATGGGAAAACGGGATGTTGGACTGGATGTCAATGGAAGGTCGCCTCTTCAGCGCCATTTCAGACGCTATTGGCAGCTTTATCTTATGATGGTTGTGCCGGTGGTCTACTTTATTGTGTTCAAGTATATACCTATGGTTGGAAATGTGCTTGCCTTCAGGAAGTACCGTCCAGGAAAGGGAATCTTTGGAACCGAGTGGGTTGGTTTCAAGTATTTTGAGCGTTTCTTTGAAGATCCTGCTTTTTGGAGGGCTTTCAGGAATACGCTTTCGCTGAGTCTTTTGAACATCATATTCACTTTTCCGCTTCCCATAGCCTTTGCAATCCTTTTAAACGAAGTCAACAGAAAGAAGTTCAAGAAGGTCGTACAGACCATCTCGTATATGCCAAGGTTCATATCGACTGTAGTCGTCATTGCAATGATGACGGAGATCCTTTCTCCTTCGTCAGGACTTTTCAATCAGTTCAGGGTCAACGTTCTACACCTTCAACCCGTGTACTACATGAACGAACCACAGTATTTCAGGTTCCTTTACATAGCTTCAGGTGCGTGGCAGTTCACTGGTTGGACTGCGATAATCTACCTTGCATCCATAACTAACATAAACAGCGATCTGTATGAAGCGGCAGAGATAGACGGGGCCGGCCGTTTCCAACAGATCTTCCATGTGACATTGCCTTCGATTCTGCCAACGATCATGGTCATGCTTATTCTTGAGGTCGGGAGGCTTCTGAGCCTTGGATTCGAGAAGGTCCTTCTCATGTATACTCCAAGCAACAGCTCCGTGAGCGATATCATCGATACGCTCGTTTACAGAACTGGTCTTGCAAACCAGAACTATTCCTATGCCACCGCGATTGGTCTTTTCTCAGGAATCATAGGTCTTGTTCTTGTATCCGGCTCCAACAAACTGTCAAAGCTTTTGACAGGCGATGGAATATATTGACAAGGGAGGTCCATGAATGCCAAAGGTTAAGGATACATCAACTTCCTCAAAGATTCTGAACGTCATTATCTATGCAGTGATGGTGTTTTCCCTTCTCATTTGCATAATCCCGTTCATCTATATGGTTTCGCTTTCTCTGTCCTCCCCAAAAGCGATAATCAACAACCAGGTCAGACTCATACCAAAAGGGATAAATTTCGAAGCCTACAAACAGATCTTTACATATCCGAACTTCTTCAGAGCGTACGGAAACACGATATTCTATACCATCGCAGGCACGTTCATAGCCCTTTGCATGACTATTCTGTTTGCCTATCCTCTTTCCAAGACATACCTGAAAGGGCAGAGAATCCTCATGAAGATGGTCATATTCTCCATGTATTTCGCAGGAGGACTCATCCCAAACTATCTTCTTATATCGTCTCTGCATCTCACTGGTACACGTTTTGCAATGCTGATTCCGTTTGCGATAAACCAGTTCAATCTGATAATAATGGTCAATTTCTTCAAAGCTCTGCCTCAGGAGATAGAAGAGGCCGCCCTCATAGACGGCATTGGGTACTTCTCCATACTTCCCAGAATAATCCTTCCTCTTTCCACTGCGGCAATAGCCACCGTTGGACTGTACTATGCGGTGTTCTTCTGGAACGACTGGTTCAATGGGCTCATATACCTCAACACAAAACAGTATCCTGTCATGTTGTTCCTTAGAAACATCGTAAACGGAACAATGGTACTTGGGGACAGCAGCAGCGCTTCAACCGACACCGCAACGCTATCGATCTCAATAAAGAGTGCCGTCATCATCACTTCTACGCTTCCAATAATCGTGCTGTATCCATTCCTTCAGAAATACTTCGTGAAGGGTCTTACGGTTGGTTCCGTCAAAGGATGATTGGGGGGTGGAATGAAGTATGCAATAGGAATAATGAGTGGAACCAGTGCTGACGGCATAGATGCAGCTCTTGTATCCATTGAAGGACATGGCCTTGGAACCAAAGTTTCTTTGGTCGATTCCTTGTCTGTAGACTATGAAAAGGACTTCAAGGCTAGGCTTATAGCTGTAGCTGGTGGTGATTCAACCACGACGTGCGAGCTTTCAGCCTTGAATTTCCTTCTTGGTGAACTCTTCGCCGATGCGGCAGAGACCCTGTGGAGACGCAACGAAAGGATCTGTTCAAGAATAGACTTTGTTGCAAGCCATGGCCATACTCTTTGGCATGAGCCTAGAGGTATGGGGTACTTTGGTAGAAACGTTAGGTCTACTCTGCAGCTTGGAGAGTTCTCCTGTATATCGGAACGTCTTGGATGTCCTGTAGTTGGAGATTTTAGGGTGAGGGATGTCTCTGCAGGAGGACAGGGGGCTCCATTGGTTCCGTTTACGGAGTATATCCTTTATTCAAACGATGAAAAGGACATTGCCCTTCAGAACATTGGAGGCATTGGAAACATAAGCATGATGAAAAAGGGGTGTGGCTGTGAGGATGTGATAGCCTATGACACGGGACCTGGAAACATGGTGATCGATGCCCTTGTGAAGCGTTTCACCAACGGACGTCTAAGCTTTGACGATGGTGGAGAGATTGCTCTTGGAGCGCATATAGACGAAGCATTGCTTTCATGGATGGTCTCAACGGACGATTATATTCCTCGTCCTGCTCCAAAGACCACAGGCCGCGAACTGTATGGTCCGGATTACGTGGAGAAGATATCCAGAAAGGCTGCTGATCTGAACGTTTCCATGCCTGACCTCATAGCTACGGCTACGGCGTTCACTGCTGTGTGCATAGAACTTGCGTTGAAGAACGAAGGCTTTGTCCCTGATGAACTGGTTGTAAATGGTGGCGGTTCGCACAACAAGGCGATCTTGAATCACTTGAAAACGAACCTTCCAAGAACGAATGTGATGGTTGGAGAGGATTCGGATATGAAGGAGGCAGTTGCCTTCGTCATTCTTGCAAACGAGAGGCTTCACGGAAGTCACAACGAAGTGCTTTCCGTTACTGGTGCAAGGCATTATACCTCAATGGGCAAGGTCTCCATCTAGGTCTTTGCCTAAGGGTGTATGGAAGACGGTTTTTAGGAGCGTTGGTGATGAAAGGTCCAAAGAGAAGCGGAATAGACTTCTTCATAGGTGGGGGCGAGTACCATGGAAGATTGAAAGATGCACGCCTTGCCATGATAACCAATCAGACAGGAGTTTCCATTGACTACAGATTGTCCCACTGTCTTGTAAACGAGAAGTTCAGACTTGTGAAGCTCTTTTCTCCTGAACATGGTCTTTTTGGAAACTGCGGAGCTGGCGAGGATGTTGATTTCTACATTGATTCGTTTACAGGCCTTCCTGTATACAGCCTCTACAAAGCAGGGGATCAGTCCATTGCAGACTCCATGCTTGGGGATGTTGATGTCCTTGTGTATGACATTCAGGATGTTGGCGTCCGTTGCTATACCTACATCTCTACATTGTACGAGGCAATGAAGACATGCCAACGAACAAAGACTTCCATAGTGGTTCTTGATAGAGCCCCAATGCTTGGAAGGCGTTTGGATGGTCTTATGCTGTCTGATGATGTCAGGAGTTTTGTTGGAATATATGAAATTCCGTTTAGATACGGACTTACTCCTGGAGAGTTCGCAAGGCTTGCATATAGGGAGAAAGGCTACGATTTTCCTTTGGAGATTGTGGAAGTGGATCCTTCTGGCGTTGTAGGAGACCCTGAACGTTTCGAGTATGCATTCGTGCCGCCGTCGGTTTCAATTCCCACACTAGACAGTGCCCTTGCATATTCGGCTATGGCTTTGCTTGAGGGTACGAACGTATCAGAGGGGAGGGGGACGAGTACACCATTTCAGGTGTTTGGCGCCCCCTATATGGAGGCGAAGACGCTGTTGGGCGAACTGGAAGGCCTTTGTCTTGGAGGTGTGAAGTTCGTTCCTGCATCGTTTACACCTTCGTTCAGCAAACATAGTGGTGTGCAGTGTCAGGGATGCAGAATGATATTCGTGGACAAGGCAGCTTTCAATCCATTTGAGACCATAGCTCGCATATTGGACGTCTTTGGAGAGTTGTATCCAAACGACTTCAAATTGCTTGAAGATGGAAACAAGATTGCCAGGCTTCTTGGAAGACCCGTACATGTTGGGATGAAGTTCTCCTCTCTTTTGGAGCAGAGCAGAGTGGATTGCATGGAGTTTGGAAAAAGGATAGAGGATATCGTTCTGTATTGAACGATGAAATAGTGATTGCGACCAAAGGCAAGGAGTTTTCCATGACCGAAAACGAAAGACGCATACGCATTGGACAAAGGTTCATAACAGGTTTTCCGGAAGACCATGTAACCGATGAGTTCAGAGCCATGGTGAAGAAATGGAAGATTGGCAACATAATACTCTTTCAGCACAACATAAAGTCCCGTGCCCAGCTTAAGGCTCTGACGAAGGACCTTGAAGAGCTTGTGGTATCGGAGACTGGCATAAAACCTTTCATTGCAATAGATCAGGAAGGAGGAGTCGTTACAAGGCTTCCTTCTGATGCCATAAACGTCCCAGGGGCAATGGCTCTGAGCTCTTTGGGGAAAGGCTGCGATGAAGCGATTTTCAGGTGTGCATCGATAACCGCAAAGGAGATGCTTTCCCTTGGGTGCACGCTGGATTTTGCTCCTGACTGCGATGTGAACAACAATCCACACAACCGTGTCATAGGCGTGAGAAGCTATTCCGACGATCCTTCCGTCGTTGCCAAAAATTCATCGTTTGCGATAAAGGGATACCTTTCACAAGGAGTGGTGTGTTGTGCAAAGCACTTTCCAGGCCATGGTGATACCTGTGTCGATTCGCATATTGGACTGCCTGTCATTGAAAAGAGTCTGGAGGAACTAGAGAAGGTCGAGCTGGTGCCATTCAGATCCGCAATAGAGGCTGGGGTGCCTTCCATAATGACTTCACATATAGTGTTCCCAAAGATTGACGACAGTGGGCTCCCTTCGACTATGAATAGGATTATAATCACTGACATTCTGCGGACCAGGCTTGGATTCGATGGCTTGGTTTTCACAGACTGTCTTGAAATGGGGGCTATAAAGCAGAATTGGGGTACTGTAAACGGAGCTCTTATGGCTTTCAAGGCAGGAGTTGACATTGCCTGCATATCACATACTCCATCGCTTGCCTGCGAGGCGTGCGGCCTTGCCTTCTCCAATCTTGATGACTCGGAGCTTGACGAGTCTTTCATGAGGATAGTTCTGGCGAAGGATCGTTTCCTTTCTAGAGATGTTTTCACGTATGATGCAGTTGAGCGTGGATTCGATGAAGCTTATGTCGAAAGAACCCGAGCCAAGACTTTGACTGAGGTTCGCAAACTCCATCCATTGGGAGCATCCCCTGCCTTCGTTGGCTGCTATCCTTTCGTTGTGACCCTTGCCTCCAATCCTGAGAACAAGACTGCCTGTTTCCCTCTTGCAATGAAGGAGCTGTTCGAAGGTGGAACTATTGGAACAACGGCCATTGTGACCTCCATTGATCCTACAGCTGAGGAAATCAAAGAGGTTTGCGAAAAGTGCCGCAGCAACACATCCGTGACCATTGGCACATACAATGGACATTCCAAACCTGGCCAAATCGCCCTAATAAAGGCTTTGGAGAAAACAATGCCTTGTGTGAATGTGGTTGCCCTGAGGAATCCCTTTGAGTTCTCTGAACTGTCGCCATCTACAGGTGCTCTTGCAGCATATGAGTATTCCCCAATGATCATGGCTCCCGTTGCCGCAGTTCTTGCAGGTCGTGTCGAGGCTGATGGTGTGCTGCCTATAAAGCTCGACTACTAGGAGGTGTCTATGAGCGATATGTTGGTTCCTTTGTTGGATGTTCAGCCGTGTCCTGCGCTCAAAGCCAAGCTTGACGAACAGGGCATTGTGATACGACGTGCCATGACACCTGATATGTACCGGATTCTGCCTTGGATAGAGAAACACAGCTCCCTAAGTGCAAAAGGGGAGGCTTCGACATGTTTTTCACGCCAACCGGTCTCTCTTTTCATAGCCACCAAACAGGCCGATATCATTGGCTATGCCTGCTATGAGGCCACCTGTCGCGATTTCTTTGGGCCAACCAAGGTCCTTGAGGAATATCAGGGCATGGGTATTGGAAAGGCTCTGCTCATCGAGGCCTTGCTTGACATGCGAAGCATTGGCTATGCATATGCCATTATAGGAGGGGTTGGTCCCAAGGACTTCTACCGCAAATGCGTTGGTGCCATTGAGATTCCAGACTCCACACCAGGCATCTACAAGGATTTCCTTGGTGGAATGCGGGTTGAGTAGTGGATTTCATATCATTTCTCGAGGTCTTTCTACTACGAATAGTATAAAAGGCAAAAAACGGGTTCTTCACGGAAAGTTGGGGGATTGGGAGAAGGGAATCGAAGGAGAGCATCCAGCCTTTGGGCGGTTGCGACTGATGTGGCTCTTGAGGCGGTCGTGGCGCTTGAGGCGGTTGTGGATGGTTGAACAGAAAGAGGCTTTATATCCAAAGCCCCCTCTTTCAGCGTTTTCGATACAGCTTTTCCCATCCGAACCGCTGGACAACCCCCTCGTATGCTATTCTGATGGAAAAAAGGACGAAATCGCACATAAGTGTGCGAAATCGAATGAAAAACAGTTGAAATCGCACAACATCGGGCCTCGTTCAATGTCATCTGCGGTCAGAACAGGAAAGGGGAACCGCGACGGTACTATGCCGTACGGTGCGGTTCGAACAGACGCAGTTGTCACCGCAAAGAGCGTTCCTGAGCGTCCCGCATCCATGGAGTCGGACCGCTTCGGAGTGGTTGGAGCGTCCAGATGTACGATGGCGGTGCATGATGGCATGAAAGGCCTTGTCCACGCTGTTTGTGTGCATGGTTTTGCCTGGAAAGGCGCTTTTCCGATGTTTTCATGTCACTTCGGCCATGGAGAGGATGCCGAGACGGCCGCCTCATAGCTTCCACTAGGTATCTCCTGCCCTTCCGTCAGAGGTCCTTCCACGAGAAAAACGTGTAGAGCCAAACCTCTTGATGACAGGTGTCCTTTTTTCTTTGGAAAACAGAAATCTGGGACATGAATCCGTCCTTTTTGCATTGAAAAAACGGATAAAACGTACTAGGGCATGAGATCCAGGCACTTCATGTACATGCGGGGGATGTGGAAGGGACCCTTGTACAGGTTTCCTTTGATTGGAGTTGCCAGAGTTCCATCACGATGGAAATAACCGAACCATTCCCCATATTCCTCATCGACGAAACGACCGGTTATGTAGCGGTCTACTTGCTCGAACTTTTCTAGGTACGACTGGTTCCCTGTGATTTTCCAAGCCATTAGGGTGGCTATGGCGGCCTCGCACTGCGGCCACCAGAACTTCATGTCCTGGTGGTATTCTGACAGCGGCAGCCCCAAGGCATCCCTGTATTGGATTATGCCCCCGCCGTACTCCTCGTCCCAGCCAAGGTTCCATTCCCAGTCCAGTATCTTGAGTCCAAGTTCCTTCAGGTCCTTCCTGTTGCGCTTGATGCCCTCGTTCATTATGAACCAAGAGCCTTCTATGGCATGTCCTGGGTTCAGGAGTCGTCCCTCGAAGTGGTCTTTCATGAACGTTCCGTCTGGAGCGCACTGCTCAAGGACGAGCTTCATGTCAGGCCTTACGAAGTAGGTCTGGATCTCCTCCAAGAGCCCGTCTATGTAGCGGTTTATCTCGTCTTCCATATACGGGCAGCTCTCTCTTAGCTCTGCCATGACGTTGAGCAGTATCATTGGCTCTCCAAAGGACCTGCTTGGCTCCACCTGCGGGTTGAACTTTGGAACAAGGGTCCCCGGGGTCCTCCTTATGTCCTCTATCATTTCAAGAAGGATTAGGGCCTTTTGCCTGTACTCGTCCTTCCCCGTAGCTCTTGCGTATGCAGCGAACCCTATGACGGCGAACGTCTCACTGAAGAAGTATCTGAGCCTCTTTATGACAGGTCTTCCGTCTGCGGAGACCCTGAAGAACATGCGGCCGTCGTTGTCGAAGCAGTGCTCCTCCAGGAACTTGACCAAGGAATCTGCGGCTTTGAGATATTCCGGGTTTCCGTAGCGTATGTATGCCGTCGAGAAGGTCCACAGCGCCCTGCCTTGGAACCACACGGATTTGTCGCTCTCGATTAGAGAGCCGTCCCTTGAAAGCCCTGTGTGGATGCCTCCGTTCTCTTCATCCATTCCATGCTCCAGCCAGAACGGCAGTACCGACTGCGTCAGAAGCCTTTCGTATCTTGTCTTTGTTTCTTTGAGGTCTATCATGCAACAAAGTCTATCACGTCACGCTTCTCTGGGGTAGCCAAAAACGGCTAGCTTTTTTTTGCCCTCCTAGATACATTAGAAACAGAGATCAACAACCAGGAGAGTCTGCAATGGACAATGACGGAATCAAGGATATCGGTCTTAATGGTGATTGCGTGAACGTTTCCAATCCAATCCATTTTGGAACCGGTGGATGGAGGGCCATAATAGGCGATGACTTTATCCGCGAGAATATATGTAGGGTGGGGTATGGCGTGGCTAGGATGCTCATTGAGGACGGCCAGGCTGACAAGCCGGTGGTGATTGGCTATGACAGGCGATTCCTTTCTGACAGTGCGGCCGGTTGGCTTGCCCAGGTGCTCTCTGCGTGTGGCATAAAGGTTTGGCTCATGAAGAGAAGCGCTCCAACGCCCCTTATCATGCACACTGTGAAGAAGTGCGGGCTCCACTGCGGTCTTGAGGTGACTGCAAGCCACAATCCACCTGCATTCAACGGCATAAAGCTCATCATACACGAAGGGCGGGATGCATCGGTCGAGGTCACTCAGCGTCTTGAAAGCCTCATCAACTCGTACTGCGGCACTGTCCCGGAGATGGACTTTGATGCGGCTGTGAAGAGTGGTCTGATCTCCTACATGAAGAACCCGTTCAACGATTTCATAGACGACATAATCGCAAGGCTGGACATGAAGGCCATAAGGGAACGTGGTCTTAGGATTGCTTTCGATCCAATGCACGGCTCCGGTACGTATCCACTTCTTGTGATTCTATACACCGCCCGCTGCACCGTGGACATGATAAACCAGAACAAGGACGCCTACTTTGGCTCCAGCATGCCGGCCCCCACTGCGTTTGGACTGCGTGAGCTCACCTACAAGGTCATGACGGGCGGCTACGACCTTGGAATCGCGTTCGATGGCGACGGCGACCGCGTTGGCATCATTGACCCGTCCGGCAAATACTACGATGCAAACAGCATTCTCATGATGCTCTATTGGTACCTCCATGAAAAGAAGGGCTGGAAAGGGCCCGTCGTCCGCAACATAGCCACAACGCATCTTCTGGACAAGATGGCTGCATCCTTTGGAGAACGCTGCTACGAGGTCCCTGTAGGCTTCAAATACGTGTCGGCCAAGATAGACGAGACCGATGCCCTTATAGGTGGCGAATCCTCTGGTGGCATGACGGTACGAGGGCACATATACGGCAAGGATTCGATATACGCAGCGTCATTGTTCGTCGAGATGCTGAGCGTGACCGGCATGGCTCCTGCTCAGATAATGGAAGATCTCCATGCAAAATACGGCGATGCCGTCTTTGGAGAGAAGATAGTCAGCCTCTCAGTGTCCGAGAAGGCTCGCATTCTGGACCTTGTCATGGTACATAAGGCTGTGCCGGACTTCTCTTCCACAGGTCTTGTCGTGGATCATGTAAGCTATCTTGACGGCTGTAAGGTCTACTTCGCTGACGGAAGCTTCGTGATATGCCGCATGTCAGGAACCGAGCCAGTCCTTCGAATCATGGCGGAGAGCCCAACGGCAGAGCTTTCGCAGCAGTGCATAGACCTGTTCTATGATCTGGTGATGTGCACCAAGTAGCTTTTTTAGAAAGAAACAGGCCAAGGGATCTTGGCCTGTTTCCTTTGCTGCGTCTACTGCAGGTTGTCCATTATGAAGGCGTCCAGCACAGCCAGGTTTGCACCTCCTATCCTTTGGGCGGCGATTTCGCCATCCTTGAATATGATTAGTGTAGGGATGCTGCTTACTCCATATGAAGACGCAATGTCCGGCACTTCATCTACATTGGCCTTGCATACCTTCATCCTTCCTTCGTATTTGTCTGCCAACTGGGCAATGAACGGAGCTATCATCTTGCAAGGACCGCACCAGGTGGCGAAAAAGTCCACAAGTACGGGTTCCTTTGAATTAAGTACTTCTTCCTCGAAGTTGGAAGCGTTGAGAATCACTTCACTCATGGTTTCCTCCTTGGACTTCCTTTTGGGGAAGTCCTCGAAGGAATAATACAAACGAAATTTCAAAAAGGAAAGCAAAGGGCTTTCGTCCCGTTGGTTTCCATGTGGTGTCCATGTCCTTTTCCCTCCGTATGGAAACTCGTTGGAAAGCTTAAGAATCCAAAGCGTTTTTTGTCTGTTTCCATGGGTGTTCTCTACCAAACTTATATAGGAAACATATAAGTGAAAAAAGTTGTAATTTTTTGCTGTATAAGGAATTGACAAGCGAGGCTGCGGCCTCTATAATCAGGATCGTAGACGTAGCCAAGGCTGGTTTGCATGGCTATCAATTAAAGGAGGAGAGTTGATGTCGGGAGAAGACAAGGCACAGGCGTTCTTTGAAAACAATCCGGTGTCCTATGAAGCGTTCGAAGACCTTAAATCCTATATAGAAGAGTTCTGTCCTGAAGCCAAAATAGCCGTTCAGGATTCAGTGATCTCCTTTAGGACTTCAGTGGGCTTTGCATACGTCTCGCTTCCTTTGCCTTCCCAGTCCTCGCTCTTCACGTTGGCATTCACCAACAAGAAGCATCTGACCAATCCAAGGATAGGCAAGACCCTTCGTCCCGTTCCTGACGGCTCCTATGTCTACCATGTCCAAATCCAGTCGTGCTCCGATATCGACTCTGAGCTAAAGAGCTGGATACGACAATCATACGAGTACTCTAGGCTCAGTTACCTGAGAAGAGCATAACTCCAATAAAACCTTTTTTTCTTTTCCGAGGGCTGCCAGCGACCAGCTGGCAGCCCACCCCTTCTAGCAATTTGAAAGCCAGACGTTGTCGATGCGTTCAAGCCGTGCACTTGGCACTGTCTTTCACTGTTTCCTAGGCTGGCTTTCAAATAACTTCGAAGCAGTCTTCTTGAATCTTGGACCGTCTTCTGTATCGTTGGCGTTTTGGCCGTTCTTGCCACTTTGGGCACTAGCCAATCTGCCTAAAACGGGCTGGAATCTGTAGCGGATTTGTAACGCCTGTGGCCGTTGTAGCGTTCGTAGGGCTTGTAGCATTTGTAGGGTCTGTAGCGGCTGTGGCAAGTGTTGAAGTTGTCAATTACCCTTACTGACCACACTCACCATACTCACCATTGCTACAAAAATCCCACAATTACAACAGGAGGATTAAAGCGTATTAGTGAGGGTAGTAAGAGTAGTGGGGGTAGTAGGTTTAATGGGTGTAGTGATCAATCCAATCCACACAAAGCATAGTTTTGAAAGTTCCTCTTAAACTCTGTTTTTTTCAAAAACCTCCAAAAACCGTGAATGGAAACGCTTGGTTTTTCGTATTTGTATTGTAAGAGGTACGCTATGAAAAAGAAGAGTTTGTTCCTACCCATGGTTGTGACGGTTGCATTGTTGTGTGCTGTGCTGTTGTTCGTGCTTGCATGTTCGCAGCCTGAGCAAAGGGCGGCGCTTGTGAATGTGTTCCTTGACAAGGACAGCGACCCTCCTGTGCTGTTGTCTGTGAAATCCGTTGCAAGCTCCATAGTGAGGATAGACTTCGACGAACCAGTCAGAGTCTATGGAAACTCCTTTGAGCCGTTTGTGGCGCGCTCCGATGGGAAATCGGTCTATGTTACGCTAGATTCCAGTCTGAAGGCGGGCGTGAAGGCTGACTTGAAGGGAAGGGTGCAGGACTACTGTGGCAATACGACTGGATTCTCCGTTGGGGTTTGGGGCTACAATCCAAGTGTGCCAAGCCTTGTCATGAACGAGTTCACGACAAAGCGTGATACACGTAATCAGGATAGAACCGAGCTGTTTGCCATGACGGGGGGAAACCTCGCGGGAGTGACTCTGTATTGTGGAACGCCTGACGACCACGATGCAAAGTTCATGTTCCCTGATGTGGAGGTGAAGAAGGGCGACTACATTGTCGTGTGGTGGGTGAAGGACGACTACCCAGAGGATAGAATCGACAGCCCAGGTGTTGACTTTGCGGCCAAGTGCAGCAAGACGCCGTCCGACAACAACGGGGTGTTGGTGTTGACTGACTCCCCATCCCCCGGTGCCTCCATATTGGATGCCGTGGTCTATTCCGATTTTGGCGAGAGTGCAGATGGCTTTGGGACTGCAAAGGCCCGGGACCGTGCCATGTGGGTGGTCTCCAGCGGTGCATGGACGGGCGATGCCATCGACTCCTCCACTTCCACGGCTACAAGGTCCATGTCGAGGAAGATTCCCAATTCCAGTGGAGCCGTGCTTGATACCAATACATGCAGCGACTGGTACATAACATGCTCTGGAGGGGCGACTTTTGGTAGCGCAAATACATCCGAGCCTTATTCCCCATATTGAATCTTTGCCAACGCCAAAATATAATGGGGCCAGCAGGACGGCTGGCCCTAAGGAAAGGGAGTAGGTCGTGCCTGGAACTAGAGACAGGGGATGAATGCCATCATTTCCTGTTTCAAAGAGGAGCTTTGGGTCTTAAGCCTAAGGCTTCCTCCAAGGAGAGCTTTATGAGCATCATCAAACCGCATAAGCTTGGTGTAATCACCGGCTTGGGTTCTGAGTACCTGTCGGGTAAGGTCGTCAAGCATCTTAGACGCCTTTACGTCGAACGCTATGACAAGCTTGCGAAGAACCTTGCAAGTAGGTATGAGATCCCTGAGGACCAGGTGCTCAGAGAGGTCAGTTTCATAGAAGACCTTGGAAGCAAGAAGATTCCAAGCGGGAAATGCCCAACGAACTATCAGTGTCCAAACCTTGAGATTCCAGTCAAATACACAAGGTTCCTCAATGGAGAGGTCAAGGCGGAGATCCTTGAGCCTGTCAGAGGCCTTAGGCTGTTTGTCATATACGACGTGACGAACGACGCCCCTCAGAAGATGGCCGGCTATGACGAGCCAATAAGCTTTTCCATAAACGACCACATCATGATGCTTTTCACCATAATAAACGCTGCGAACCTTGCAGGGGCGGAGAGCGTCACTCTGGTGCTTCCTACATATCCGTATGCAAGACAGCATAAGAAGAGCTCCAGGGAGGCTTTGTCCGCTGCGGTCTTTGGCCGTATGTGCGAGAACCTTGGAGTGGAGAGGATAATCACGCTGGACATCCACAGCAAGGAGATAGAGAACTGCTTCAGGACGCTTCATCTTGAGAACCTCCATGCTTCATACCAGATTCTTGTGGAGCTGAAGAAGATAATAGACATATCGGATCCCGACATAACCGTTGTATCCCCTGACACTGGAGCGGTCGCAAGGAACAAATTCTATGCGCAGGTTCTGCATAGACCTCTTGCAATGCTCTACAAGGAAAGGGACTACTCCATTGTGACAACTGGTGCCAAGAACACGAACATAAAGAGCATAAGCCTTCTTGGTGACGTCACGAACAAGACCGTCATCATTGCGGACGATATGCTCGCATCCGGTGGCACCATGCTCATTGCCATGAAGACCCTAAGGAACATGGGGGCCAAGAAGATAATCTGCATCACCAGCCTTCCGTTCTTCAATGGCGGAGCGGTCGAAACATTCGACAAAGCCCATGGTGAAGGTGTCTTCGATTACGTCATAGGCACCAACGCCGTCTACCACGGGGACGACTTGCTTTCAAAGCAGTGGTTCATTCAGACCGATACCTCTGAGCTTTTCGCCCGTGTAATAAGCCGTCTGCACCATGGCAGAGCCATAAGCCCTCTTCTTGACAACAGGAAGATAGTGCAGAAGCTCGTTGACAACAGCCAGAACGCCGCCGTGAAGAAGCAAGGGGACGTTTCGAAGAACTGACATAGGGCCATTCAAGGACCCTTGACCCCGCATAGAGAGGACTCAATATGGAAATATCTGCTAGGATAAGAGGATTTCAAGCATCTCCAATCAGAAGACTGTCCCCATACGCCATAGCCGCAAAGGAAAGAGGCGTAAAGGTCTACCATCTAAACATAGGGCAGCCGGACATAAAGACCCCGCAGCAGGCCATTGATGCGGTGCACAGCTATCCGTATGGAATCATCTCATATGGAGAGAGCGACGGAGACATGCCGTTGAGGAAGGGTTTGGTTGAATACTACAAAGGAATAGGCGTGGACATAGATGCCCAGGATATACTCATAACCACCGGAGGATCAGAGGCTCTTCTCTTTGCCTTCATGACCCTTTGTGATCCTGGTGATGAGGTGATCGTCCCTGAGCCGTACTACACTAACGTACATTCTTTTGCAGGAATGGCCAATGTGAAGATCGTGCCGGTGACAAGTGTTTTCGACGACGGCTTTGCACTTCCTCCTTTGGATGTCATTGAGTCCAAGATCACGAAGAAGACCATGGCGGTCCTCCTTTGCAGTCCAAACAACCCTACGGGGCACGTCTATACCCCACAGGAGTTCGAGACTGTTCTTAGGATATGCGTCAAGCATGACCTCTTCCTCATAGTGGACGAGGTCTACCGTGAGTTCTGTTATGACGGCGAGGTGTTCACAAGCATCCTCAAGTACAAGGACTATTCAGACCGCGTGATATGCGTGGACAGCTTCTCAAAGCGTTTCTCCATGTGCGGCGCCAGAGTTGGAGCGCTCGTGAGCCGCAACAGGAACGTCATAACGGAGACCCTCAAGCTGAGTCAGGCCAGACTGTGTCCTCCTTCCGTGGAGCAGTATGCGGCTCTTGCTGCATTGAGCGCTCCGCATGAGTACATGGCGCAGGTCCATGACGAGTACGAGAAGAGGCGAGATTTCATAGTGGATGCCCTTCGCAGAATCCCTGGAGTCAAGTGCATAAAGCCAAAGGGAGCCTTCTACCTCATAGCTGAACTTCCCGTTGATGATGCAGAGGACTTTGCAATCTTCATGCTGCGAGACTTCTCATACAACGGCGAGACCGTCATGCTCGCCCCAGCCGAAGGCTTCTATGAGACCGATGGACTTGGACGCAATCAGGTCAGGATCGCCTATGTGCTCAACACCCAGGACCTTGGAAAGGCCTGTGTGTGTCTGGAGAAGGGGCTTGAGGCATATAAGCAGAGATAGCCAATAGACGGAGTGTCTCTCCTACGGGGCTCTTTGGACGCATGGGGTGCACGGATAACGCACGTATTCAGAGTTTGCCCAGATCCGGAGAAGTGCTTTGGGATGAAGAGGAGAGGAATTCGACGGAGAAGTTGACGTCTGAAACGATGCCTCCAATCTCGAAGCGCAGGACTATGCGCTTGTGGTGACGGTCCACCTTTATGACATTGCCGTCGAACCCCGTGAGAGGGCCTTCGCATATATGCACCTTCTGGCCTTCCTTGAAAACGACCTTGGAACGTTTTATATTGCCTCTGTGCATATGTATCCACTTGGCGAATTCAAGGTCCTTGCCCTTGAGGGCGCATGAGCCGTCGTCATAGCGCAGGAACCTTATCACGTTCTTGACTTTGCGCACTTCATGGAAAGGAAAATCGATTTCGTTCTGGCCGTCCCAGAATATGAAGAGGTATCCTCCAAAAAGAGGCTTCGACACAACTTCCTCAACACCCTGGCGTCTTTCCGTGTTCTCCTTTGTTGGAAACCAGACGCAGGATTCCTGCGGTAGCTGTGCAAGGATCCTCTCCAAGGCATCCTTGGCTTCGTTCTCCTTCGATGTTATGACGTTCACGCAAAAGTACATACACATCAAGTATGGTCCAATCGATGATGTTTTTCAACTTGAAAGTTGCTTTGATATACGATACTACATAGTGATAGGAAATAGGTTAGTAGGAGTTGGCGATGAACTGTTACCTTCCATGGAAACTCAACGACATGACCGGCATATCCGCGGAGAAGCTGCAAAGGAACATAAACCAGCAGGTGTCGTATCTTGGACTCTACAAAGGGGAGCTTGTGAAGGAGGCCTTCAGGTTCAACACTGCAAGCATCCTCAAGTACACCTGCTTGCATAGGGACTCGTTTGGAAACGACCCGCTTTCACGAAAGGCCACCGACTGTCTCATAGTGTTCCTCCATGCAATGGCCGTGCAGCGCAACGCATTCTTCACTCCCTCCGATTCCGAAACCTCCATTCAAGCCAAGGGGTGCCGCAACCTGCATAGGCTCATGCTTGAGAACCTCAAGGCCACAATGCGCTACATAGACTACACCGTCCTCTTGGATAGGGCCAACGGCAAGACCAATGTCTCTGAGATGTTCAAGGCAAGGGAGGAAATCTACTCCAAGGTCTTTCCTGACGAGATCCTTCTTGATGTATGCGGCAATGAATCCATAAACGATGGCTTCTTTTCCATAATAGACGTTGAAAATTCAGGCAATGTCAACTTCATAGACTATGATGTAAAGAACATATGTAATCTTGATGATTCCTTGTGCGAGATGCTCTCGCTTCCAAGCTCGTCCCAGGATGGGTTTGGAGAGGACTCTCCTTATGGCGTGATTGGAGATATGGCCCAGTACCTCGAGACCCCTTTCATCAAGCATTCGGGAAGGTTCTACAGCTTTGTGACGCGTTTCAGCCTTGAACGCATACATTCCAGGATTGCAGACTTGTATCCTGCAAAGACCGCTGTTGAGGAAGATGCAAAGGAAGAACCTGGAACTGAGGCTTCCAAAACCGAAGAGGTCTCCCCTGAAGAGGATTTCATAGAAGACGTTGCTGAAGACGATGATTCCAAGGACATCGTGTCTGAAGAAGAGGTCATTGATACGTATGAGGATGAATCGGAGGAATATGACGAGCCACTTGAGGAGTTCTTCCCATTGATGCCAAAGGACCTGGATTCTTCCAGCGAGGATGTTGAGGGAGAGGATTCCTCCAACGAAGAGGTTTTTGAGGAAAAGCCGCAGGAGGAGTATACCGCACTTGTTGGCGATGATGCATATTCCTACCTTGACGATGTCTCCCCTGAAGAGTTCGAGTCCGATCCTCTTTTGGACGAACAGGATTCCCTCTATGACGAAGATGACGATGGCGACGACGCTGACGATGATTCTGCGGTAGATGATGCTGCCGTTGAAGAGCAGGACGACCCCTACAGCGAAAAGTCCCTGTTCGATGTCTGCGAGGAAGACGAGCCTGAAACCGTTGAAGTACAAAACGATGTTCCAAAGGAAGAACCTGGCATTGAAAACGAAACGTTATTGGAAAAAGAGGTTGTAGTTGAGGATGAGAGCTGTGCTGCAGAAGAGCCTGTCCAAGAGCCTGTCGTCCATGGAACCAATTCCATTCTTGACCAGGTTCTAAGGTCGTTTGCAAAGTCCAACCCCGTCGTGCAGTATGTTGAGCAGTGCTCTGAAGGGCAGCGTGACGAGCTTGAGGGTGTCATGGAGAAGGCCCTCTCTGCATGTCGTTCAGATGGCAAGGACAAGATGTTCGCGATTCCGGATACAACGATATCGGTCTGTATATTCCGCACGACAAGGGACCCCATGCTGGAGATTCAGAGAAGGGAGAACGTTGGGGCTCTCATGTTCGCAGGCGGCCATGATGCATGGAACTCGCTTGAGCTGTATGTGAACGAAATGGGTTCTCTTGTGAAGTGCGAATACAGAAAGGTCACAAGGTTCGGTTTCTCGGACTGGGAATGGAAGATTGTGGAGAAGCTTGGGCAGCGGATTCTGGACAGGAGGGGAAGGTGAAGTACAAGGCTGTTTTCTTCGATTTCGATGGAACCCTCATGGATACTTCCGTTGGCATCTTCGAAGGCGGACGCTACGCCATGGAGAAGCTTGGTCTTCCAATAGACGAAGAGCACACTGTGTGGCGTTCTTTCATTGGCCCTCCAATAGGCGACTGCTTCAGAATCACATTTGGCATCAAGGATGATGCCTTGGTGGATGAGCTTGTGAAGCAGTACAGGCTCTACTATGAGAAAGAGGGGCGGTACAATGCGGTCTTCTATCCTGGAATCGTCGATGTTCTCAAGACCTTGAAGTCCAGAGGATACAAACTGGCTGTGGCTTCCATGAAGAACGAGGACCTTGTGGTAGAGATGTGCGAACATTTTGGGATTGCAGACCTCTTCGACGAGATGCTGGGGCTTGACCTTGCAGGGGAGGCTACAAAGGAAAGCCTTCTGCGAAAGGGCTTTGAAAGGCTTGGCCTTGAGCCTTGCCAGTGCGTCCTTGTAGGGGACACCCAAATAGACAGCGACGGCGCCAAGGCCGCAGGCTGCGACTGCATAAAGGTTGACTGGGGTTTTGGTTTTACGAAAGGACAGACTGGAACTATAGAAAGGGCGCAGCAGATACTGGATCTAGTCTAGCGTCTCGAAGATCCCCTTTGCCTTGTTCTTCCTTACGTTGTCGTAGTCGAAGATCCTTCCGCTCATGCATATGTATACTCCGGGACCCTTGAGCTGGACGGCTGTGATGGCGCATCCTAGGTTGAATACCGAGTCCGAGCTTTCAAGGGCGTAGGGGACCATTGCGCCTGTAAGCACTATGGTCTTGTTTGTGTCTTCTCCTAGTTTTTCTGCTACGACCTTGGCAGTCTCCACCATTGTATCGGTTCCGTGGATCACGACTATCATGTGTTCCGGGCTCCTTTTGCAGGACTGTGCTATCTTGAGCCTGTGTTCGTCGTTCATGTATAGGCTGTCTATGGCAAGGCAGTTCTCCACATTCGTCTTTATCGTACATTTGGATTGCTCCAGGATCCGTGGAAGGTGGGAGTCCTTGAACGTCAGCTCTCCACGTATCTCGTCATAGAGCTTGTCGAATGTGCCGCCTGTCGTGATTATCCTTATCTCATTGTTGTTGCTGTCTTCCATGGTGGATCTCCTCTTTAGGTCCTGTCCTCAGAGACATGGGTCTTTGGTGTGGTTGTGCTTTCCATGTGCCAACCCAGTGCGCAGTACAGGTCGTCTTTGCGTTTGGCTATCTTGGAGCATGTGAATTTGACTTCGTCGTCGCCCATGTAGATTATGAGGCCTTTGCGTGCGGGGAGGACCTTTCCAAAGCCAAGGGATGTGATTTCGCTTGTGGGGATGGCCCAGACTTCCTTGCAAGGGGCTTCCTTGCGCTGTTTGCCGTCCGTGCGCTGGAGGAGTTTGACCTCGTCGTCCACGATGCAGAGCCGGCCTCTTGTCAAGTCTGCGGATGGGTCTGTTGGTATCTTCCCTGCAAAGATGTCGAAGCACGGTGTCTTTCCAAGGACCTTGTCTGCATCCTTGCGGCTTACCCAGAACATTGCGAACCAGTATAGGACTACAAGTCCAACCATGACTGCGAACATTGGGATGAGCACGGGGCGGGACATATAGACGCTTGGAATGAACACCACAGCGGCGAAATCCAGGATTATCAGTATTTTCACAATCGTTTTCATGCTTTGAATAATAGCCTTTTGTATGCGGAAAAGAAAGGGTGGAAATTTTTTTTGAAGTTTTTTTCAAAAAGTGAGAATGGAAACTGCAGGTTTTTTGGATTAAGTATTGTGGAGGTGCAAAATGAAGAGAAAATCCATGATCATTGTTGCATTTGTTTTGGTGGCTTTGTTGGCTTCATGTTCGGACAATCCCGGAACGACTACCATGAGGCTCATACTTGCTACAGGTTCGGAATCCAGCAGCAGGACGCTTTCTCCAAGCGACAGCTCTCTGTTGGATGTTAGCAAATACACCATCACAGGTACCGGCCCAAATGGAAAGACCTTCACAAAGAGCTCGGATAGTGATTCGGTGACGATAGAGGGTCTGACGATAGGGGATTGGATCGTGACTGCCAAGGGGTTGAACAACGCCAACACTGAGATAGTGTCTGGTTCCTTGACCTTTAGGCTCACCGCCACGCCTACTCCTCAGACGATTGTGCTGGACACCCTAATTGGTACGGGGAGTTTCAGGTTCAGCATTGACTGGTCGTTGTGCGATGTCGCCAACCCTGAGGTCGAGGCATATCTGACAGGACCTGACATGAAATCCAAGGAGGTCCCTTTGGCTGTAACCGTCAATCCTGCGACGAAGACTGCGGTGATGTCTGAAAGCCTGGCATCGGGTTCGTACCTTTTGAGGGTCCTCCTCTTTGATGGCAACACCCAGGTGTCCGGCCTCGTCGAGGCTGTACGGATCTCCAATGGTACGAGTACGGAGGGCAGCCATGTGTTTCATTTCAACGAACTGGGTCCAAACACGCTCATGTACATAAAGGATGCAACCGGCGTGCCCATCAAGGGATCCCTTTCCGTTGCGGAGGCTCCAAACGAGTTCGTTTCCGAGACCCAGTACACATGCGTCTTTGCGTTTGGCTCTCCTGAGACGGTCAATTCCGATGGCCTTACGATTGAGTGGTACTATGATGGTAGGTTCGTGCAGTCGAGTTCCTTGGACAATACCGGAAGCTCTCTTGCCTTCTCTCCAACTGTGGGTCTTCACCGCATAGATGCCGTTGTGTACAACAAGAAGCTTGGAAGCACAGGCTCAGCATCCTATTCGTTCACAACTGTTCCAAACGGTGCAAACGGCGAGCTTTCCCTTTTGTCAAATGACGCTGCATCTTCCATGGCGGTGGATTCGTCCTCAATGGTTGCCGCTTTGAGCGGCGATAGGTTCGTGGTCGTGTCGCCTTCTGCCGGCGAGATCTACCTGTGTACTGTATCCTCAGGGGCTTTGAATGCCGTGAAGAAGTACGGATTGTCAAATTTCGAGTGGATAAGCGACACGAAACATGTGTTCTCCGACCCTACTATGGACTACGTCGTGTTCACGGACGACTATCAGGGAAAGGAAAGCCTTTCGATCCTCTATTTCGATCCAACGTCCAACACGTTGTCCAACGCACTTAGGATGGTGGAATTGGCCCATGAGGAGTATGGCATTGAATTTGCCGACTTGTCAGCAGCCGCGTTCTCTGCGTCGATGAACATGATCTTAGTGGCCGATGCTGGAAACGAGTTCGCCTATGCGTTTGAGACAAGCGGTGGTTCGGCTTGCATTTCGGCTTTCTGCGACAAGATGGGTGCAGCCTACCACAGCGTGTGCGACATGGACGCTTCTCCAAACGGGTCGTACGTCGTCTACTGCGCAGAGAGCTCCACGAACTTCGTCTCCACAACAATAACCGGCACTGGTGGGTTCGTTAACGGATCCCTGTCTGCGACCGATTCGTTTCCCACTCAGCATATCCGCTATGCGAATCCTCAGCTTGTCGTGAAGGCTGGAACGGGAGGGCTCTCGACCTACAAGGTCGTAGTTGGAGGGGCATACACCAAGCACAAGACCATTGACATCCCTGTCTTGGACCTTGAGGCCGATGGTGGCAACTACATCTATGCCGTTACATCCGGCAACAGGATCGTGACCTTTGAGGCCAACGGCTATGAAGTGACGCAGATAGGGTATGTGACCCTCGACTCCAAACCTGTATCCATAGCTTTGACCGGCAGCTATTTCGCTACGGTCACTGAAGCGGGCACCATGGCTCTCTTTGGAATCATTGACAAGTGATCGCTTGTAACAAGTGATAGTCTATGAAGAAGGTCGTTGCGTGTTTTTTGTTGTTGTTTGTGATTGTTGGAGCTTTGTTCTGCTTTGAACCATGTTCCAACAATCTTGGTTTTGCCTTTGATTGCGCCGTTGTACAGGACTTAATCCTTTCAAAGGAGAGCTTTCAGCTTTCAGGTGATTTCAGGGTCTTTGCCTTTGATGGGTTCCAACTGCGGTTGCCTGTTGGTTTTGCCTGCAACTATGGCTCTGGCGAGTTCGTTGGTGGGTCTAGTCGTGGAGGGACCGGTGGGTACATGTTCGAGTTTGGTGCTTTGCTCGCCTACTATCCTTGGGAGAAAGGGCCCTTCATGGGATTGTCCCTTTTTCTGGTTGGTCTTACCGGCGACAACAGCCTGCTTGAGAACCTGATCAACTTGAACGAGGTCGTGTTCGGTTGGACGTTCGACCTTGGCCATGGTCTGTTGGTCGAGCCAGCGGTTTGCATCCGCGACCCATCGGGGACGTTCTCGGACGAGTATTCCAAAATCAAAGGCGTGTTTCCATGCTATGGGACATTCAGGTTCAGACTGTCCTTTGGCTGGTTGTTCATGGAGGTATAGAAATGTGTTTTTCTAATTCAAAGACAAGGAAGCTGCTTAACCAAGGCGTTGCTTTGCTGCTGCTTGTCGCCATGGTGTCGTGCAATGCCGCCTACATTCCATCTTTCAAGGCGTCCATAACTGATTCACAGATGAAACCTGCCGTTGCAAAGGTCATCGATGCCCAGATGGACTACATCAAAGACTATTTGGACGAGGACGTAAGGGCCGGCATTGACGGCGCTTCTTCCAAGGGCAGGCCTCTTTCCGGAGCCGATATCGTTGAGCTCACAATGGAGGAGAAGGGTGGAAAGGATTATTTGGATTTCTGCTATGCAGTGGACTTGTCCCAGGCAAGCCTGGATGTGGATCCAATAATGGACACCGCCCAGAGCGTTTTGTCGTCCGAGGAGTACAGCAGGTTGAAGGTCCAGGCCCAGGAGCTTGAGACTTCGATGAACGAGAAGGGGCTTGAGTTCGCCAAAGGACTTCCCTTGAACCAACAGGAAGCCTTCTACAAGGATTTGAAGACCCTTGTAACGCGCGCAGTGGTCCTTTTGGTTGCAGGGATTGTGTATGCCGCTGTCCCCAACTTGGTTTTCTGGGGGAAGATAAGCGCGGCTGCTGCAATTTCAGTGGGTGCCGGACTTGTGGCTATCTCCATCATGTCGTTGTATGAGTACTACGAGTATGGAACGGGTGAGGGCGTTGATTTCGAGACATGGTTCAAGGATCTCATAAAGATCCCTCAGGCCGATTTCGCTTTGACGACCACCGTCACGGCCATGGCCGAGGCTCTTGGGATGGGCCCTGTGGTCACAGGCATAATACTATGCGTCTTTGCCATCTACAACATTGTTGGAATGGTTCGTACCATGCTCAAGACCTACAACTTCGATGCTTGATTTGTTGCTGCGGGCGGGGTGAAAAACCCGCCCGTGGCCTTTTGAGTTTGGGATTGCTTTTATATCTAAAAGCTTCAAAACGCGATTTGAATAGAAAAAAGTATATCGAAAGTGAAAAAAACGTAATTTGAATATAGAACATGCAGGTGATAATCAAAGATTTGAAAAGAAAATCCCTTGTTTTTTCCAAACTACTTATAACTCTTGAGTCAATCAACTTGAATGAGATTGATGGTTCTTTGGTTGTAAGGTCTATAAATGGAAGTTGTCAATTTCTCAGATACTTTGATGGGCATACTCCTCAAGAATACTTGGGGAAATCGAAAAGAGATATTGTAGCCTCTCTAGCGCAGAAACGCTATGACACACAGCTGTTGAATGCCGTCAAAAAGCAAAAGAAAGCTGTAGATGTCTGCATCAAGAGACTCGAGGAAGTGAACTTTGAAGACCTTTCAAGGATATACAGCGACTTTCCTGAAGAACTCAAGCAGTATATAAAGCCTCACCTAGATGATGACGAGCAGTATGCTGCAAAATGGCAAGCCAGGAACTATGCCACAAGTAAAAGAGATAACGATACTGAGAACTACACAAGCAAAGGCGAGCATGTAAGATCGAAGAGCGAAGTGATTATAGCCGATAGGTTTCGCGCCCTAGGGATTCCTTACCATTATGAACCCATCTTTCGAATAGATGAAAACGATTACTTGGTTCCAGACTTCATAATTCTCAACAAAAGAACCCGCAAGGAATTCCTTTGGGAGCATTTTGGAATGATGGAAAAGCCTCAGTATTGTCTTATAGCTCTTTCTAAAATCGAGACCTATTCACGTGAAGGCTATATCCTAGGCAAAAACTTTCTATGCTCATTTGAGAGCAAAAACCACCCGTTGAACCTCCAGCATGTGGATAGATTGATTGAAGAGTATTTGAAATAGGCTGTGATGTAAGAGCTAAGAGCCTACTGCTTTGCCTGATATCTTATGGAGAATCTGTCTGCACGTGAAATGGAGATGCTCCGTTCTATGCATGTACCGCTTTCAGTAAGCCCAACGGCTGTTATGTAAAAGGCCGGGTCGCCCTCTTTGAGACATAGCAAATCAGCTTCGTCTTGTCTTAGTTTCGCGGTGCGGATGGTTTGCTGTTGATTGACAACTGTCATTCCATATTTTTCTTTTAAAACCTGATAGAGAGAAGTCGTCCCATCAAGATTGCATGTCAGCAGTCCTGGACAGCACGATTCCTCTAAAAAAGAAGTTTCTATTGAGACAAGGACATCGTCTATAAGACGAAGTCTTTTAAGTTCATATACATTGGAGCCAAGGGGGATACCTAGCATGTTCGCCGTTTTTAGGTTTGCTTCTGTTTTGACAAATTTAAGTATTTTGCTGCTGCTCCTGTGCCCTTTGCTTTGCCAAAAGGAGGTGAAACCTACATAGCTGGAAGAGTTCTCTTCGAATTTGGGCGGAGCCAAAAAGGTTCCGACACCATGTATTGTAAAAAGGATGTCTTCACCTGTCATTTTGGCGATTGCCTTTCTGAGTTCAAAACGATTGCAATCAAGTATCTTGCATAGCTGCAGTTCCGAAGGAATGGAATCTCCAGAGGAAAGGTGGTTTTTGTATATATACTCTTCTAGTTTTTCTCGAATCTCTTCGTTTATGAGATTTGAATACTTGCTCACATCTTACTCCTTTCCAATGTATCAGAACCATGTGCGCGGAATATAAGCCTGTCATCGTTGTCGTATAGACGTGTGTACTCTATTAGGTTTCCGGAACGATCGTAAGCCCAGGATGTAAGGAGGAAGATGGTGTCACCTTCTTCCTTGTCTAGCAGTGATGCAATTGGGTTGTAGATGGTTACGATTTCAAGTTTTTGATCTTCCATGGCTACATCGATATTGTTCTTCGAATAGACGTCGTAAAGAGAGTAGACGCTGTAGTCATATTCTGCAACGTCAGGTATATATTTTAAGGGTACTGCGGTGTATTCTACTGCCAACGCTACTTCATTGCTGATTTTAAGTTTGATGGATTCGTAAACATCACAATCTTCGTCTATTCCAAAAATGTGGGCATACTTGAATTTTGCTTTTCTTGTTCCACTGTATAGAATACGACTGTTTACGCTGGAATTACGTCCTCTTGCAATACTTGAAAAACTTCCCATCGACTGCAGGTCAACGGTCAGTTGGGGCGATTTCACGTATGTTCCTTTACCCTGCATTCTTATTACAATGCCATCACGCTCTAGAACATCAAGGGCCTTGCGTACTGTGAAATGGCTAATTCCATAGTGTTCTGCTATGGTTCTCTCTGATGGGAGGCTGTCTCCCATGGCATATTCACCGGAATAGATTTTGTTTTTTAGAGTATCTGCAAGCTGTGTATATAGTGGCAAAGATTTTTTCAAACAGTGTTACCCCTTTGCATGTATATGTATAGAACTCAGCTATACATAGTTTGGATTGTATAGGATTATGTAAACTTTGCAAACAGTCGGTCATGGATTTAAATAACAATTCCATTGGCAATCACAGAGATAGAACTTCAGCGAGCTAGCATTAAATGAAGGTAACTGAAAACTGTCTGATTGGCACATCAAAAAACAATTGACAAAAGTATGATACAAGAGGTATGTTAAAAACAACAAGTGTTATGGGATATATGTATACTATGTATGTTTAGCAATGTGTACTATTCCCAAAGCGAAAAGGAGGAAAAATGGCATCATATATGAATCCCCAAAAGATGATTGAATGGTGCAGCATACCTGCAGAACAACTGGAAAAGCATCAAAATTCAAAAGTAAAGCTTAGGATTCTTGAAAAAAAAGAAGTTTCGAAAAGAGCTGCAGACATGATGATTGAGGAAGTTGTTTCCAATAATGCTGCGGGGAAACCAACAAAATGGGTGCTTCCTGCAGGACCTATGGGGCAGTATAAGTACTTTGCAGAAAGGGTCAATGCGGAGCGCATTGATTTGAAAAACGTATATGTTTTCCACATGGATGAATTCCTTGATTGGCAGGGGCGGCCATATCCAGAAACCAACAACTACTTCAGTCTTAAGGCCAATATGCTTCATGATTTCTACGGACTTATTGATGAAGACTTGAATATCCCAGAGGACCACCGTATATGGCCGGATATCAACGACATCGACTATCTGGACAAAAAGGTTGAAGAGCTCGGTGGCGTTGACACTGTTTATGCAGGTTTGGGCTATAAAGGTCTCGTTGCTTTTTGCGAAGCCCCGAACTCTCCATATTACAGTATAAGCGTTGATGAATATGCTGAATCAAAGACGCGTATTGTTCATTTGAATGAGGATACTCTAATCTCCCTCAGCGAACGGGATATCGGAGGATTCGTTCAAATCGTCCCTCCTATGGCGGTTACCATTGGCTTCAAATCCATGTTGACGGCGAAGAAGGCAGTGTTCATGGTTACAACTGGTAGCTGGAAGCAGACTTCGATTCGGGTGCTGATGTTCAGTGAACCCACAGTGGAATATCCAGCAACATTGTTCCCCAAATACATTCCAGAAGTTGTGGTTCTAACAGATAGTGCAACAGCGCAGCCTCCTATCGTTGATGGCATTTTTACAGAGGTTAGGTGAAATGGCGAAAATTCCTCAGATAATTGTTTGCAACGGCCATGGTCTTGGCGAGTATTGCGATGTGAAGCGCATTCCAAACCCAGGTGAAACTTGTATCGCGTATAACCGTCGGTTCGAGATGGATGCTGGTAAGGGTACCAATGCCGCTTGTGCCATTGGAAGACTTGGCGGAAGCGTTGCCTTTGTTGGCAAATGTGGCGTTGATCAATGTGGTGAGCTTGGCTACAAGTGGATGGGGGAGTCCAATGTGGACACTACCTACTATTGGTTGGATCCCTCCATTGAATCGTGCTTGGGTCTATGCATCATCGCTGAAAACGGCGAGAACATGCTACTCGATTTTGACAATGACATATGTGGCGTCCAACCTGATGAAGTGGACCGTTGCATTCGTAAAATGGCGGGTGCCAGGTATGTGATAGCTGGATTTGCACAGGCAGTGGAATCAGGTCTCCAAGCCTGCAGAACCGGCAAGGAACTTGGTATGACAACCCTTCTCAACCCTAGTCCTCTGCGCGTGGGTATGAAGCTCGAGAAGATGCCTTATGTCGATTATCTTGTGGTGAATGAAGGTGAGTCCTATGAGTTGTTGGGTATCGACGACAAAGAGGATCTTGGCTGGGAGAGACTAGGACGTCTCCTTATTGAGAAGTACGGGTGTTCCAACGTAGTCATGACTCTTGGTGGTAAAGGATCTGCTGCCGTCACTGCCGATGAGGCTTTCATGTGTCCAGGTGTCAAAGTTGAAATGGTGGATGAAACTGGTGCGGGAGATGGCTTTCTTGGAGCAATAACCTATTGCATGAATGAAGGCAAAACCCTCAAAGAAGCAATGACATGGGCAAATGTCTATGCTGCGTATACAGTTACCAAACAAGGATCCCTTGAGCATTATCCTTGGAGAAACCAGATTCCTTCAATATTCAAGGAACTCGGAAGGGACGATCTTCTATTCTGAATTAAAACAAAAAAAGGAGTTTGATATGGCAAAATACTTTAACGGTATCATTTCGGAGCCGATGATTTCCTATCACAAGGATGGCTCGATTGATTTTGATGTTACTCATGACCTCTTCAAGAACCTAGCCATGAGAGGTGCTAGCGGCTTGTTTGTCAACGGGTTTGGAGATGAAACCTATTCTTTGTCTCTTGAAGAGCGCCTTGAAGTCATCAAATGTGCACAGGAAGCAGTCAAGGGGACTGATTGCTTGATTGTTGCAGTTGTGTTGGCGAATTGTCTCAGAGATGCGTTGTGGTTGGTAAAGGAATACAGAAAGCTGGACGTTAAGGCAATGTCCATCTCTTTGCCCCCATTCTACCAGCTTACCCAAGAGGCTGCCCATCAGTACTTGAGTGCTCAGTTGGAGGCTGCTCCAGATGTTCCTATGTTGGCTTTCAACTGTCGTGAGATGAACGAGCTGTTCACTCCTGAGATGCTTGGAAGACTGGCACATGAGTATCCTAATCTGAGGGGGTATAAGGATGCGACTCGTGACATAATTCATCTGAACAAGTGTATAGATGCATTGGACGATCTGAAAGATGACTTCAGTATCATTTCCGGCTCGGATGCGACTTTGTTTACCCACATGGCTATGGGTGCTTCCGCTTCTGTAAGTTTCATGAGCGTTCCTTTCCTCGATCAGATGAAAGACATCTACGATTACTTCAAAGCCGGCGAGTACGAGAAGGCTTGGCAGGCGCAGCGTATAGTGTTGAAACTTCGTACATTCATGCAGCAGTTTCCTGATTCAGCTGCATATATCTATGCAATGAAATACACCGCTTGTGTGAACGTCCAAGGTACACGACATCCTGACCATATGCTTTACATCCCAGAGGAAGAGCTTTGGAAGTTTGATGAAATGGTCAAGGAATTCGGCATTACAAAGAGATATTGATTCGAGGCCAATATGGGACATATACCAAAAGTAGTATGCATCAATGGTAATGGCATAGGGCAATGTTGCAATGTGGTTCGCATTCCTAAAAAAGGGGAAACTGCTATACCGACCAACCTTCATTATTGCAAGGATTCCGGCAAGGGCGTCAACTGCGCGATAGTGATTGGACGTCTTGGAGGAGATGTGTCTTACATTGGTAAGGCCGGCAAGGACGATGGTGGTGAGCTGAACGAACAGTGGCTTCAGGATTCAGGGGTTCATTTGGAGCATTTCTGGTTGCAGGATGGTATCAAAACCAGCCTGGGTCTTATTCTGGTGGCTGAAAACGGCGAGAATTTGATATTCAACTTCGATTCACCAGAATCCGACATAACTGTTGAAGAGGCTGTTTTACATTTGAAGGAACTGAAAGGTGCTGAATACATGATTACGGGTTTTGAGATACCTCATTCCGTAGCATATGAAAGCGCAAGGGTTGGTTGCGAACTAGGCATGAGGGTTTTCATCAATCCAAGTCCTTTCGATGATTCTTCAGAAGTCATCGAGATGCCTTTTGTCGATACCATGGCTGTCAATGAAATAGAGGCTTTGATGCTTCTTGGTGCAACGAAGGAAGAAACAAACGACTGGATGGATGCCGCAAAGCGACTATGTGAAAAGTACAAAGTAAAGAACGTTCTCATAACACTTGGTGGAGAAGGTGCTCTTCATTACGGAGAAAGGGGTCTAGGACGTGTATCCGGAATCAAAGTCAACGTGGTCGATGAAAGCGGTGCAGGAGATGCCTTCTTGGCTGTTTTCGTGCAGTGTCTTATCTGGGGTATGTCTGTACAGGAGTCGCTTGAGTATTCCAACAAGTATTGCGCATGGCTTGTCCAAAAGCCAGGGACGGATGGAGTCATTGGCAAGTATCTCTACCTTAACGAAATGAAAGAGGTTTTGGATTTCTTTAAATCAAAGGAGGAAAAATGAAGATTTCTTTTTTCACGAACAGTCTTCATAGGTGGCCTATAGAAAAGAGCTTTGAAGTAGCCTCGAAGTTCGGCTATGACGGTATTGAAATATGGGGAGGTCGTCCTCACGCTTATGCCCCGGATATGAGGCCTGAGGATATCCAAAAAATCAAAGATCTTTCTGCGAAGTACAATCTTCCTATAGTGTCATTTGAGCCGGAAATGGCTTGTTTGCTATGGAGAGATCAGAGATGGATCGATGAAAGTATGGAGTATTTCCGTCAATGCATCGATTTTTGCAAAGCCATCGGTTGCCCTTATATGGTCATGGCCGCCCTGCAGTGCAGTTATGAATACAGCACTGATGAAGATTGGGCTCAATTCATCAAATACATGAAGGAACTCGCTGCCTATTCGGAGTCTGTTGATGGCGTGACAATGATTCTTGAGACCGTCACTCCTTGGGAAGGCAATATCCTTATACGATCCGATGACACAGTCAGAGCTCTCAAGGAGATAGATAGTCCAAAGGTCAAAGCGATGTTGGATTTGGCTGCTCCTCTTACTGTAGGAGAGCCGTCTTCCAATTACTTTGAGAAGCTTGGCAAGGATTTGGTCCATGTCCACCTTGTCGATTGCAAGAAAGATGTCGAAGACCATCTGATTCTTGGAGATGGAGAACTTCCAGTGGAAGAGGTCCTCTCAATGTTGGATTCGTATGGATACGACGGGTATTGCTCTGTAGAGCTTTTTGATGAATATCGCACAGAACCTATTTTGTTCAATCAACGTGCAATAAGAGTGATTAGACAATCGCTTGAGAACGTTGGGTTGAAACAGGGTTGACTGCATTGTGCAAAAAGGAGGAATCGAATGCAGAAAAAATTGACTCGTGGAAACGTCAAGAACATAATAGCATACGCTTTTCTTGCGATATGTTTCTTGATGATAGGCTTGTTCTGTCCCGTTTTGGAAGAAGGGGCGAACTATGAGGTTTGGACCTTGATTCCACCAGCGGCGATCTTCGTGTTTATCGTTTTGACAAGCAGGATTGTCGAAGGTTTCGTATTGACTGCCATATTGACTGTATTCATCAAATATCGCAGTGGTTTTGTAGGTGGTTTTGTCGAGTCTATTACCGCAAACGTTACCGATCCCGATGGTTTTTGGGTTCTGTTCCTGTTCATGCTTGGCGGTATGGTTACGGTTCTCTTCAAAATCAGCGGAGCTGGAACATACTTTGCTCGTTGGATAGCGAAGAAAGCCAAAAGCAGCAAGATAGCTTTGTTCATGGCGTCTTTGCTGTGCATCCCTCTTGCCGTTGACGATTACACAAGCACTCTTGTTGTAGGAAACTGCATCACCCCTTTGACCGATGAGTTCAAGGTTCCTCGTGAGATGACTGCTTATGTCTTGCGTGCCAGTTCTGCAAACCTTTCCACTCTTTTGCCTATAGGCGCTTGGGCCATTTACATAGGTGCTGTCATTGATATGTGGGATTTGGATATTGTGGGAAACCAAACTGGGTTGATGTACTTCTTTACCAAATGTCTTCCTTTCTGTTTCTTCCCAATTGTCTGTCTTCTCATGTGCTGGTTGATTATCGGCGGAGCAATAAAGCCCTTTGGAAAAATGAAGGAAGCATATCGTCGTGTTGAACAGGGCGGTTCTGTTGTTCCTGATGCAAAACCGCGCTATATAGACGGAGTCCTTCAGGAACCACCTGCTCCGGAGCCGGCGCCGGAACCAAGGGCAAAGGTAAACCTGACACACTTCATTGTGCCCGTGGTTGCAATACTTGCATTTGGCTATGCATTTGAATGGGACATGACATATGGACTGACCTGGGGTTTGATTACATCTTTTGTGTATTACATCATCACTGGTGTGTTTGCCCCAATAGACGCAGCTGATGTCATTACAGAAGGCCTTTCCTCCATGTCTGTCATGTGTACAATGTGTACCTGTGGCTTGGTCATTTGCAATGGACTGGCTGATCTTGGGTTCGTTGAATACGTTGTTGATGTTGTCAGTCAACTTGTATCTCCAACCTTCCTGCCTCTTATCATCTTCATTGCATTCTCTTTGACCGAGATGCTGGTAACCTTCAACTACACATTGTATCTGATAGCAATGCCTATTGTCGTTGGCGTTGCGGTCAACGTTGGTGCGAACGTTCCTTTGGCTATTGCGGCACTCATTTCCGCTGGCCTTTGGGGATACCAGACTGCATTCTCCTCTGACGGTGGTATGCTTGCCTGTGCAGCGTGTGGAGGTATAGATTTGATGGACCAGACCTTCTCACAATACAAGATAACGGTTGTGTGTTGGGTTATTTCCGCAGTGCTTTTCGCTGCTTTTGGAATTATTCTGTAAATCAAGGTTGTGATAGACGAGTTGTAGAATTTGGCGTAGTGATATCACTACGCCAAATTCGAATAAAAGGAGAGCTTATGTCTGCAAGATTTTTGCTAAGGCCCGTTATGTTCGACGAAACCAAGAGACCATTGCTGAATGATTTACCATTTACAGTCAAAGTTTTCAAATATGAATCAGGTATTGAAGCTGTAGAGCTTAGCAACGGACCGGTTGTATGTATAGTCCTCCCGTATCAGGGGCAGCAGGTTTGGCGGCTGTTCATCGATGGCGAGAACATGACCATGAAATCCATGTATGAGAGCCCTGAGTGTACTGACGATGTTTTCAATTTCAGTTATGGGGGATTTCTCATTCACTGTGGCCTGACCGCCATGGGCAACCCCTCCGAGGAGGATGACCACCCAATGCATGGAGAACTTCCACATGCCAAATATAGGAACGTATATGTTGAAGTCGGCGAAGACAAAAAAGGGCGATATATTGCTATAGGGGGAGATTATAGCTACAAGCTTTCAATCGATACTGGGTATGTGTTCAGTCCGGAACTTCGTTTATATGAAGGCTCAAGGCTGGTCGAGGTTTCAGGACATATAAGGAATCTACGCGCAAACACATTCAATTATATGTACATGGCCCATATAAACTGGATGCCGATTAACGGATCACGTTTGGTATATAGCACACCCAAAGACAATCAGAACATCGAGGTCTGTCGCGAGGATTTTGGAGACATCCTAGACGAAGAAGATGCCAAGCGGCTCTACAATTATACAAGTAGGTTGCAGGAGGATCCAAGCCTGGCTGACGTCATTGACTTTGAAACCCAATGCTATAACCCAGAACTGTGTTCCATCATGCATTATAGATCCGATGAAAACGGCTGGGCCCATGCAATGCAGATTCGTCCTGACCAGACCTCCTGCTATGTCGGATTCGACACCAGTATCCTTAACAACGGCTTGAGATGGTTCAGTTGGACGGAGGATGAACGTTCCTGTGGATTCGCCCTTCCAAATACCGGCAACCAGAAGGGTAGGGCTTATGCTATGAAGAACGGTCTCATGAAGCAGCTTTCTGGATATGGTGAGGCTGTACTCAGATACTGTTTTGGCAAACTTGATTCTATGGAAACCGTAAAGATGGAGAAGAAGATAAATTCCATTCTTAAAGGTTGCAAACAAGAGTCGTAGCGTATAAAAGGTGTATGGGGGTTTATTGTGGAATCATTGAAAGACAATGAACGTGCAATCATCTTTTTTGATATAGATGGTACGCTCTGCCGGTACGAGGATACTGTTAATGACAACATCAAAAGTTGCTTTAAGAGTCTTCACAAGAGAAACCACGTAGTTTTCCTGTGCACAGGACGGTCTCCAAAGGATATATCCTATGATATCCTTTCTCTTGGATTCGATGGAATCATTGCTTGTATGGGTGCAATAACCATCCTTGAAAACGAAGTGCTGCAAAACAAGTTCATTTCACCGGATATGTTGGTGGAGACCGTTGGAGCTATGCTGGAACGCAAAGTACCGGCATTGATTCTAGGCTTGGATGAAGTACTGCGTACTGAACAGATGGTGCCAACACCTCTTGAAACTGGAATCGTACGGTCTATTGAAGATCTCTATAGAAACGGCGATCTTGTGGAAGTTTCGTCATTGGATATAGAGTATCCCAGTGTTTCAGCTCTTGGGCCAATAAAGGAAATGATAGATAGACATTCCGACCTCATTGAATACAATGAGACAAGTGGACAGACTCGTCTCAAAGGCGTAAACAAGGCGGAGGCTATACGGGCTGTATTGGAAAGGTTTCCATATAGCAACCTAAAGAGCTATGCAATTGGTGATAGCCAGAATGATATTGAAATGCTCAACTGCGTTGATGTCGGCATTGCAATGGGTGATGCTCCCCTCGAGGTCAAAGAAGTAGCCTTGTGGACAACGTCTACGGTGGAGGAAGATGGAGTCTGCAAGGCTATGGAACACTTTGGCCTCGTGTAGACAGTCGCCAAAGTAGTCCTACACCTGCTGGAACTGGCTGTTGTAGAGCTTTTCGTAGAAGCCGCCGCGGGAGAGGAGTTCGTCGTGGGTGCCTTGCTCCATGATGTGACCGTCCTTCATGACCAGGATGAGGGAAGCGTTCCTTATGGTGGAGAGCCTATGGGCCACGACGAAGCTGGTGCGGCCTTTCATTAGGGTGTCGAAGGCCTGTTGGATGAGGATCTCCGTGCGGGTGTCTATGCTTGAGGTGGCTTCGTCGAGGATCAGCATTGGAGGATGGCAAAGCATGACGCGGGCTATGCACAGCAGCTGCTTCTGGCCTTGGCTTATGCCGTCGTCTGACAGAACCGTATCAAGGCCATGGGGAAGCCTTTGGATGAACTCCCAGCAGTGCGAAGCCTTGGCCGCCTCAATGACCTCCTCGTCTGAGGCATCGGGCTTACCAAAGCGTATGTTCTCCCTTACTGTGTCTCCTTTGAGCCAGGTGTCTTGGAGGACCATTCCGTAGCTGCGTCTAAGCGAGTGGCGGGTAACGTCCACGATTTGGGTGCCGTCTATTGAGATCGTGCCGGCATCGGCATCGTAGAAGCGCATCAAAAGATTGATTATCGTTGTCTTGCCACAGCCTGTTGGGCCTACGATGGCTATCTTCATGCCGGGCTTTGCATGGACGTTGAGTCCCTCTATGAGGGGGTGGTCCTTCTCGTAGCGGAACGAAACGTCATTGATGTCAACCGTACCTTTGGCATTGTCAAGTTCCAGGGATGCTTCTGGCGTTTCCTCGTTTTCCTCCAGGAACGAGAAGAGCCTTGAGGCGCAGGCGAGGGCGTTCTGCATTTCGGTGACGACTGAGCTTATGTCGTTGAACGGCTTCATGTATTGGTTTGCATAAGCAAGCAGTACCGAGAGGCCTCCAACCGTCAGACTGCTTCCAGGGACAAGCAATATTCCAACGAGGGCCACGCAGGCGTAGACAAGACTGTTGACGAAGCGTGTCGATGGATTGGTGAGACTGCTGTAGAAGACCGCCTGTTGGCTGCAGTCCACAAGTTCGTCGTTTATCTCCTTGAAGCGGGAAGAGGCTCTGTCTTCGTATCCAAAGGCTTTCACCACCTTTTGGTTGCCTATGATTTCATCTATGAAGCCGGTCTGCCTGCCACGGACCTCGCTCTGCTTCTTGAAGAGGTTGAACGAGCGGCTTGAGATGAATCGTGCGACGACGAAGCTCAACGGGGTGAGCACTACTACAAGCAGCGACACGGTGACGTTCTTTGAGAACATGAAGAACAATGTCACGATTACGGTGATGATGCCTGAAAAAAGTTGGGTGAAGCCTAGAAGTAGGCCATCGGAAAGGACATCGGTGTCTGTCGTGATCCTGCTTACTATGTCGCCTGTGCTGTGGCCGTCCAGATACGACAATGGGACTCTTTGGACGTGTTCTATGGCTTTTGAACGTATCTCCTTGACGATGCCAAACGCTATGCGGTTGTTTATGAGGTTCATGAGATATGTGCACACAGCAGAGATGCAGACTATCAAGACTATGCGGCTGATATACGATGCTATGCCCTCGAACCAGACCTGGCCTTCCCCCACCATGAGGTCTATTGCATCGCCGAACAGGATTGGAACGTACAGCTGAAGCACCACCATGGCACCTGCAAGGACTACGCTCGCCACCAGACCTATCCAATGCCTGCCTATGAACGGGGAAAGCTTTTTCAAGGCCGATGCCGTTGAGGATGCCTTGCCTGACGTGCTTGCGTTGGTTTTTGTCTTTGCTTTGCTCATGCCTTGGCCTCCTTTGCGTTCCGTTCCTCTGGAAACTGCGAATAGTAGATGTCTTGGTATACAGAACACGAAGCCATGAGCTGCTCGTGGGTTCCCTTTCCTGCAAGTGCACCATCGTCAAGGACTAGTATGGAGTCAGCCTGCCTCACGCAGGCGATTCTTTGGGACACGATGAACGTTGTTCTATGCAGCGCATGGATTGCCTTCCTAAGGGCGGCGTCCGTTGCAAAGTCGAGTGCACTTGAGCTATCGTCCAGAATCAGGATCTGTGGTTTCTTGACAAGAGCCCTTGCTATAGTGAGCCTTTGCTTCTGGCCTCCGGAGAGGTTCTTGCCTCCCTGTTCGACTTCGAAATCAAGCATTCCCGGCTTCTTTTCCACAATCTCCTTGGCTTGAGCCGTTTCAAGCGCTTTCCAAACGTCATCGTCGGTCGCCTTTTCGTTTCCAAGTTGCATGTTGTCGCGGATGCTTCCTTTGAAGAGTACGGCTTTTTGGGGTACGATGCCCACTGCATTGCAAAGTTCTGTCTTTGACAGTTTTCTGACGTTTCTGCCATGGATGGAGACGGTGCCTTCGTCTACATCGTAGAACCTTGGAATGAGACTTACGAGCGTGCTTTTCCCGCTTCCAGTTCCACCTATCACACCAATCGTCTGGCCTTCGTATGCCTTGAAGTCTATGCCCAAAAGGCTTGGTGCACCGGCTCCAGGATATGTGAAGGTGACGTTTGAGAATTCTACTGTAGGGGTGTTTGCTGGAGTGTTCTTTCTTGTGCCTTCGACTGGTTGCGTTGGTTGCGGATCTTCGCTCGCGTCTGCCTCATACTTCATGCTGGGTTTCACATCCAGTATTCCAGATACCCTTTTGGCACAGGCCATAGACTTGTTCAGCGTGATTATGAGGGCGGCAAGCTTTATGAGTTCGACGATTATCTGAAGCATGTAGTTGTAGAGGGCTACAACCTCCCCCTGCTGAAGGGCGCCCAGTTCCACGCGGACGGCTGCCTTGCCTATGAGGACTGCAGCGGCTATGTTTATTAGAACATATGTCAACGGATTGAGCAGAGAGGAGACCCTTCCAACGAAGATGTTGAGCTTTGTAAGGGCTCTGTTGCTCCTTTCGAATTCTTCGACAGCCTCCTCTTCGTGGCAGAATGCCCTTATGACGCGTACTCCCGTAAGGTTCTCCCTTGTAAGAGCCGTCACCCTATCCAGTCCGGACTGAACACGTCCAAAGAGAGGGATGCTAACCTTCCTTATGAGGAATGTGACGGCAAGAAGCACTGGTATTGCGACGGCGAAGACCAATGCGCAGGTTGTGTCTATAGTGAAAGCCATAATCATGGCCCCAAAGACTATGAACGGGCTTCGAAGAAGGAGCCTCAGGCCCATGTTGAGACCTGTCTGGACTTGGTTCACATCGTCTGACAGCCGTGTTATGAGGGTGTCGCTTCCAAGTCTGTCCAGCTCTGCGAACGAGAAGACTTGTATATGGTCGAAGAGCGCCTGTCTTAGGGAGCCTGCAAAGCCACAGCTCGCCTTGGCTGAGAAGAACTGCGCCACAATGCTGAAGGCAAGGCCAATCATTGCCATGGCAATAAGGGTACCAAAGTAGATGAACATATACTTTTTCTCCATGCCAATGGCGTTTGAGTCTATCATTTTGGCGACGACCAGTGGGACCAGGAGATCGAACAGAGCTTCCAGAAGCTTGAAAAGAGGTGCAAGCACGCACTCCTTTTTGAACTTCCTAAGATAGATTGCAAGGTTGTGCATACCACTATAGTACAACAAAACGAAAGTTCTGTATAATATACAGAGAGGGGCTTTCACAGCTCCAACGAAACCACAGGAGTGAAGCATGTACAAACAGGAAGTTCTTGATCGTTTTCTAAGGTACGTTCAGGTGGATACCATGAGCGATGAATCCATTGCAGACAAAAAACACCCGTCCACACCTGGTCAGTGGGATCTCTTGAGAATGCTCGAAGGCGAACTCAAGGACCTTGGTCTCAAGGATGTGGTCCTTGATGAATACGGATACCTCCTTGCAAGACTGGATGCCACGGAACAAGGACTTCCAAGCATTGCCTTCTGCTCCCATGTCGATACAGCCGATGACGTTGAAGGCAATCATGTAAAGCCTCGTGTAGTCGAGAACTACGACGGAAAGGACATAAGGCTCAACGATGAATACAGCATTGTAGCTGCAGACAACCCTGAGCTTGCGCGCTATGTTGGTTCAACGATAATAACATCAAGTGGGGACACCCTCCTGGGCTGTGACGACAAGGGTGGGGTTGCGGAGATAATGACAGCGGTCTCATATTTGGTGCAGCATCCTGAAACCAAGCATGGTGAGATCGAGATCCTGTTCTCTCCGGACGAAGAGACCGGTTGTGGAATGGATTTCTTCGATGCCTCAAGGCTTCATGCAAAAGCCCTCTACACTGTAGATGGCGGCACTAGGTATGAGGTGGAGCTTGAATGCTTCAACGCTGCAACCGTCAAGGTCCATTTCTCCGGCGTTTCATACCATCTTGGTGCTGCAAGGGGCAGAATGGTCAATGCCCTTACAATGGCAAGTGCGTTCATAAATGCAATCCCTCAGGCTGAGAGCCCAGAGGCTACGGATGGTCGCTACGGCTACTACTGCGCCCAGAACGCAAGTGGAAACGCAACTGATATGGACGTCACTGTTTATCTAAGGGACTTCGACTACGATGGACTTGTCAGAAGGATCGAGGTCCTTGAAAGCCTTGGAAGGGCTATAGAACTTCTCTATGTAGGTGGAAAGGTCACTGTGGACAGTAGGATAAGCTACCTAAACATGGGCGAAGCTGCAAAGAAGGACCCCTGGGCTGTAGAAGCCATATTCAAGGCTGGAGAGACCCTTGGGCAGCCTCTTCATACGGAGATAATCAGAGGTGGTACGGATGGTTCCCGCATTGCCCAGATAAAAGGCATTGCGTGTCCAAACCTCTATACCGGTGGCCACAACTACCACAGCAGGTTCGAATGGGCGGCACTTGACGCTATGAACGACAGCGTTGCCCTCATAATAGAGATTGCAAGGCAGTGGGCCTTGGAGTTCTCCAAATCCAGTAGGTGAGGTTTCCAGGGTCCAATGGGCAGGAAGGCTTTTGTTCTGTTTGTTCTGCTTCTCGTCGTTGTTCCAGGCGTTTGGTGCGCAACCATTGGATACGTCTATGGAAATCAGGTGTCTTCAGTGGATTTCAATGTACCTCCAAAGGTTGGTGCAAAGTTCGTTGATACCCACAACAATATCCTGATTGTGGCAAAGAGCCTCGAAAAAACCGTTGTATTCGACAGGATAAGCACTTATTCGTCCGTAGAGGAAGGGAGCCCTCTCATTGACAAAGGAAGAGACCACTCCGTTTTTGCAAGGGTTTCCATTGCGAACGCCCTTGTTGGATATTCTGTGTCTACAATCCTTCATCCAATTAGGCCTGTGGTGCTGACGGGCCTGACGTACTCTACCAGAAGGCTGTTCGTTTCAGCAGGTCTTGAGGCCGATGTAATCCTTTCCAACCTTTGGGACAGCTCGTTCACATTCATTGAAGACGGAGGCATCCTTGGATGGTGCACCCTTGGTGCGTTCATACTTCCATCCTTTTCCTTAGCCTGTTCGTATGGTGTAGCCTACAGACACTACATTGGTCCGTTCCGTTGGGAGCTTGGGCTTTCATGGCTACGAGGCACAGGCAGTCTCCTATACAAGACTCCGTATATAGGATTGGGGGTGTCTTTATGATGATGCTCCGCAGAAAAGGGTTCAAGGAAACTGTTCTTGTGATTCTTCTTGCCTTTGCCATCATGTTCTCCCTTACGGGGTGTACGTCGCTTTCATCATTGATAAAGGCGAACATATCAGGTGTTCCGTATTGGGTCTATTCTCCAAAGGTTGGACTTGGAAAGGACAAGGTTTCATTCGTTGGCGAAGGACGTTCCTATTCTTCAAGGCAGGCCGAGCTTTTGGCCTATTCCAGCATAGTGGATCAGCTTTCCGAATACCTTGGGGTCCCCTTGGATCAGGAGGTCTACAGAGAGCTCAGCGTTCTGGGTACGATACAGGCGTACGATCTTTCAATTGAGGATTCATTCTCGAAGGTTCTTGACAGGGAGACGACGTTCTATGTCTATGCCGTGGCCGATTCAAGCCTTCTTGAGGCGGCAAGCTCACAGGAGACTCTAAGGCGCAACGAAGTCTCCAAAAATGTTGAAGAGTTGGTGCTCCAAGGTGATTCCTATATGAAGGGCGAGATGTTCACAAGAGGCATCTCCTGCTATCTGCAGGCCATGGCGGCTTCCTATGGACAGGACTATATGAAGGAAGAATACTCATACGATGTTTTGTTTGAGGATGTCATGGATATCCTTGGTTCCATAACGGTTTCGATTGCATCAAGTGATTCGTCGCGTGCGAGATGCACTGTGACCGTGACAAGGAAATCGGTCTTGATCCCTTCCAAGGTCCGCAATGCAGAGGTCGTTGCCTTGTACCGTGCCGTTGACATGAAGGGTGATGCGTATGACGATTCGTTCGTGTACATCACGGGCACTGACGGCGGCTTCGTGTTCGATTGCCTCAATTTTTCAATGGTTCGCAAGGGATCCGTGGAGTTCGTGCTTGACTTCGAGTCCGAGCTTGAGACCCTTGAGCGCACCACGGATCCAGCTGTCGCCGCCTCCCTTAGGGCCGCAGTCGAGGAGAAAAGTGTGAGGTTCGACTACGACAGGGCCTATGCTCTTGGTAGCATTGCCATTGCAGCTGTTGAATTCGATTCAAAGGGCTATGCCGTTGGCAACAAGTCAACGACGGACTATCTGTGTTCCCTTCTCGAGGCCGATGGTGCCGAGGTCTCCCCCTTCTATGCAGATTCAAATCTGGAGGAGGATGTCCTTTACGACTACAGTCAGCTCAAAGGCAAGGCGGACTGCCTTTTGGTTTGCAGGTTTGGCCAAATGGACGTAGTCGAGTCTAGCCTTGGAGGTTTTGCCGCAAGCGTTGAAGGGACTGCAACGCTGTTCGACATGAAGACCTTGTCGCCCATTTATTCAAGCTCCGTGGTCTATGCCTCTGCATTTGGTGATACGGAAGATGAGGCAATGACGGCGTCTTTCGAGAAGCTTGCTGATGTGGTGTACTCACTGATGAAGGCGGACTATGTTTGATCTTGTGAGGCGCACACCCCTTGGGGAGTACAATGGAGAGGGCCTCTTCTATGTCCATGAAGGAACTGGAATGGAGGTGTTCCACATTAGGACCTCCAGTGGAGCCTATGGAGGCTCCCAGCCAGGAACGAACCATGAAATGGTTGCCAATTTCATGTTCGCCACTCCTTCGCAGGACGACAAGGGGGTAGCCCATATATTGGAGCACACCGTCCTGTGTGGTTCGAAGCGGTTTCCTGTAAAGGACCCATTCTCCTTGGTTCTGCAGTCAAGCCCCAATACCTTTCTGAATGCCGTCACTTTCTGCGACAAGACCATGTTTCCGCTTGCATCGCCTTTGAAGAAGGATTTTGACAATCTTTTTGACATATATGCCGATGCCGTCTTTGCTCCTCTTCTTAGACTTGAGTCCTTCCAGCAGGAGGGCATCCGTTGCTTTGATGGCAAATACGACGGTGTTGTATTCAATGAGATGTGCGGTGCAAGGAGCACTGAGGACTCGATGGTTCAGACGTACAGCACCAAGTTCCTTTACGAAGGGACTCCTTGCCAATACGACTCCGGAGGCGATCCCATTTGCATTGCAGACCTTGGATACGACGAATACCGTGAACGGTATTTGAAATGGTATTCGCCTTCCAATTGCAGGCTTTTCCTGTTTGGGGATTTCGATGCCAGGGAGTATTTGGACAGGCTTGAAGAACTTTATCTTGCGAAAGCACCAAGGGGTTGTAAATTCATTCCTAAATCGGAATACTATGAGCAAAAACATATAAAACCATTCAGAAAACGTGTAGGATGTGCTGTAAAGGATGCTTCAAGTGTAGTTCTCACGTGGCTTACGACTCCGTCAAGCGACCCTTTGGAGGTTCTTACGGTGTCCGTCCTCGTGGATGTACTTCTTGGAAATCCTGGAGCTCCATTGTACAAGGCAATAGTGGAATCGGGATTGGGTGAGGATCTGAACCCTATGTGCGGAACGGATCCTGACAGCCCAATGCTTACCTTCACCATTGGGTTCAGCAAGGCATTGAAGGGGAGGGAGGATGAGATAGAGTCCTTCCTGCTTTCTACAATAGAACGGATTGCTAGGGACGGCCTTCCAAAGGATGCCGTGGCCGGTGCAATAAAAAGGCAGGAGTTCAAGCTTCAGGAGATTCCAGGCGACGGTCTTCCGTTTGGTGTCTCCACAAGCCTCAAGACCGCCCGCTCATGGCTTAGGGGTGGTTCACCTGAAGAGGGGGTGAGGGATTCCAAAAGGCTTGAGGACTTCAAGTCTCGCATGGCCAATGGCCACTATCTGGAAGACTGGATGCTCTGCAATCTGGTGGAGAACCCAAGACGCTGTCTTCTTACCGTGGAGGAGGATCCTTTCTGCGAAGAGCGCTTCAAAACGGCTTTGGATGAAAAGATTGCAAAGCTCAAAGGGCTGGGGCTTTTGCCTGGTCCTGAAGATAAGGCTGGATACGAGGCTTTCGTTGGCACCCCTGATTCTCCTGAAGCCCTCTCTACGATTGGGAGGATATCACGAGAAGACCTTCCGTTGGACATCCCTGAGTCTAAGGCGCGGACCTTCAAGGTCGCAGAAGGTGCCAAGCTGTATGTCCTTCCTTTGTTCACACGCTCGATAGTCTATATCTCCATGGGGTTCGATGTGAGAGGTCTTGGTCTTGAGGAGAAGAGACTTCTTCCTTTGCTTGTGAGATTCCTGAACATGTGCGGCACTAAGGGGCGGTCCTATTCGCAGCTTGGCACTGACATCAAGCTCAATACCGGTGGCTTTGCCATAAACACAACGGCTGGACGTGATGTGAAGGGCCGCCCTGTAAGCCTTGTCATCGTTAAGGCCAAGACACTGAGAGGGGATCTTGCAAAGGCCTTGGATATCATTGGCGACATCCTCCTTGATGCCGATTTCTCTGACATCTCCAGAATAAAGGCCGCCTTGACGGACCTTCTGACGGACTTTGAAAGCGGGTACACGTACAGCGGCAATTCCTATGCCGTTCTGAATGCCTCCAGCACGTTCTCTCCAAGCGCTTTGGAAAGCGAACTCACTGTGGGCACATCATGTTGGAAGTACATGCGCTCCATAAAGGAGCGTTTGGAGGAGGCGGAAGGAAACGCCGCATATGAGATGGCTTTGTCTGACAGGCTTGCGAACCTGTGCTGCAAAGTGTTCGTCCAGCGTGGCCTCAAATTCCACATTGGGTGCGAAGAGCCAGTTGAAGAATGCAGGCAACTTATTTTGAAGCATATAGATAGATATCCTGTTGGAAAAATTGTAAGGATGTCTGACTATTATAGAAGGAATGCTTTGGACATGGCATTGTACACTGCAAGGCATAGGGTGTTCCAAGTGTCGTCAGGGCCAGCCTTCAATGCTCTTGCCATGAAGTTCGTAAGGAGGACTGACAAGGACCTTGTGGGTGCCATGCTGCTTGCATGGACAATGGAATCGGGCTGCCTTTGGGATGGCGTCAGGGGCCGTGGCGGGGCGTATGGCGTGGAGAGCCATGTTGACGACATGGAGGACCTCCTCGTTTTCTCTTCGTATAGGGATCCTTGCGTTGATGGTACCTTCGAGGAGTTCGAGAAGGCCCTTTGTTGTGGTTTGGACCCCAAGGATGTGGAGTATGGAATCGTGTCCATGGTGGGTAGGGAGATAAAGCCACCAACGCCTCAGATGAAATGTGCACAGTCGTTCAGGCGCATTGTCTACGGATTGACTCCGGCTCTTCATAGGAGAAGGCGCAGGATCCTTCTTGGTTTGACTGCCAAGGATCTTGAGGACTTGGCTGACAGGATACTGTGTGAAATGCATACGAAGGCATCAATCGTCCGAGTCACGGTCTGCGGAGAAGACATGGTGGATGACCTTTTGAATGTCTCTGACGATGTGGACTTCGTTTCGCTTCCAGTCTAGGCTCTGATGGTATATAATGGATGCATTCTGGAGGGTTCATGAAATATCTGGGTGCAATAGACCAAGGGACGACTAGTACTAGGTTCATTCTGTTCGATGAGCACGGCGACATACGTGCGTCGCATCAGATAGAACACAGACAGATCTTTCCAAATCCTGGTTGGGTGGAGCATGATCCATACGAAATCTGGGACAATACTACAGAGACGATTGTAAAGACCCTTCGTGCAGCCGATGCGCAGGCCTGCGACATTGCAGGCGTTGGAATAACCAATCAAAGGGAGACCGTCGTTGCATGGAACCCCAAGACCGGCAAGGTCTGGTACAATGCGATTGTGTGGCAGGACCTCAGGGGGGCGGACCTCATAAACAGGCTCAAGCGGAGCTGCGACGAGTCTTGGCTCAAGAGAAAGTGCGGGCTTTTGTTTTCCCCGTACTTCGCCGCTTCCAAGATTGCGTGGCTTTTGGACAACGTGGAAGGGCTCAGGGCTGCAGCTGAAAGGGGAGATGCCGTCTTTGGAACCATAGACACCTGGCTTACATGGAACCTTACGGCCCGCAGGTGCTTCGTCACCGATGTGACCAATGCATCACGCTATATGCTCATGAACATAAACACCCTGCAGTGGGACGACGAGCTTTTGTCAGTCTTCAGGATTCCAAAGAAGGCCCTTCCTGAAATAGTGCCTTCCACTGGAAGGACCTACGGCCTTACATCCGCTGCAGGTCCATTCCAAGGAGAGGTTCCTGTCTGTGGAATCCTTGGAGACCAGCAGGCGGCTCTCTTTGGTCAGGCGTGCTTTACGGAAGGGCTTGGAAAGTGCACATATGGCACTGGATGCTTCCTCCTTGTAAATACCGGCAGCAAGCTTTGCTTTTCAAATAATGGCTTGGTTTCCACCGTTGCGTACAAAAGGGACGGAGAACCTCCTGTATACGCCCTCGAAGGCTCCATTGCCGTAGCCGGTTCGTTGGTGCAGTGGATACGTGACAACCTCAAGATGGTCCAAAGCGCACAGGAACTTGACGAGTTCGCTTCAAGGGTGGAGGACTGCGGAGGGGTGTACATAGTACCTGCATTCGCAGGGCTTTTCGCCCCTTATTGGAGAAGCGATGCAAGAGGTGTCATTGCAGGCCTTACCGGCTACAGCGACAGAAACCATATATGCCGTGCAGCGCTTGAGGCCACGGCGTTCCAAGCCAACGACATATTCGATGCCATAGAGGCTGACAGTCACATAAAGATGCTCAAGCTCAAGGTCGACGGAGGCCTTACGAACAGCGAGCCTCTCATGAAGTTCCAGGCCGATATCCTTGGAATTCCGGTCATTAGGCCTCAGGTCATAGAGACGACGGCCCTTGGAGCTGCATATGCGGCAGGGCTTTCCGTTGGAATGTTCGACAGCATGGATGAGCTTTCCAGCCATTGGAGGGAAGAGAAGAGATGGGAGCCTACGATGTCCAAGGAGACTCGGGAGGCCAAGGTCAAGTTCTGGAACAAAGCCGTTTCCAGAACGTTGAACTGGACAGAGGAGAATTGAGAGGATGTTGCCTACAACCGTGCCTGAGATAATCAGGGCCGCTGTGCAGATAGTGGTTCTGACTGTCTTCTTCTACAGTACTTACATTGCGCTTGCCCAGAACAGGGCCTCTCGCATAATTGGGTCGATCCTGACCTATGTGTTCATGTATATAGCCTGCAGCCTGCTCAAGCTTGATATAATTGCAAGCCTAATGAAGATCCTGGCCGTCCCCGGTGTGGTGTTCCTGTGCGTGCTGTATCAGCCTGAATTGAGAAGGACCTTCACCCCTGGTGTCAGCAAAAGGTCTCGTTTCTTCAGACTTGGCGGTGTGCAGACGTCGTCTGACCAGATAGAGACCATACTCAACGCATGCCAGCGTCTCGTCCAGTCCAAAAGGGGTGCACTTATCGTGTTCCCGCGAAGGCTTGGACTCAAGAACATAATTGACAGCGGAACCCGAATGAACGCAGACATATCGAGTGCGCTCATCGTGACTGTGTTCGACCATGACACACCCCTGCACGACGGTGCCATGATAATCCAAGGTTCCAAGATAGTCGCAGCCGGGTGCTATCTGCCTCTTTCAGGCCAGACCGATATCCGTGCCTCTTTTGGCACGAGGCACAGGGCCGCCCTTGGCATGGCGGAGGAATCCGATGCCGCCATAATCGTTGTTTCCGAGGAGACCGGCGCCATATCCCTTGCCTGCAACGGGAATCTCTACTACGACCTGTCCCACGATGAGATAAAGAGCATGCTGCTTTCGCTGTTCAACTACTTGGATATCCAGCCTGTGGCCATGGAGGAGGGAAAGAATGAGGCGCAATAAGTTTTTCCAAAGGGTCTTCTACAACTGGCAGGTCAAGATCCTATGCTTCCTCCTTGCCGTTTTCATGTATTTCTTCCTAGGTCTTGTCATTCAGGACACAAGGACTGTAAGACTGCCTTTGGAAGTGACCCTTCCAAGCGGCTACAACGCTGACAGCAATATTCCAACCAGCGTTGACCTTGTGATAAAGGGAACTCAGGAAAGGATATACATGATTGAAGTGGACGATGTCCGCGTGAGCGTTGACTTCTCCAATGTAGACCATGAAGGAGTGAACATTGCTCCTGTAGTCATAACCATGGATGGTCCCAACCAGTCTCTTGATACGTCGTCCGTATCCATATCCACGAATCCTACGCAGGTGAAGATATACTTCTCGTTGAAGTCCCTTGAGCCCTCCGGCTCAAGTCCTCAGGAGGCTATATGATAAGCGGTATTGGAATAGATGCAGTCTCATTGGAGAGGGTGAAGAAGCTTGACAGGCACTTCCTTGAGAAGGTCTACAACGAGCACGAACTTGAGGAGTACGCCCTTTTGGAGAACGCCCATGAGGATGTGAAGGCTCAGTTCCTTGCTTCGCGCTTTGCTGCCAAGGAAGCATATGCCAAGGCCTGTGGAACGGGGTTCTGCGAAACGGTCGTCCCTCGTGAGATATATGTGAAGAAGGAATCGACCGGCAAGCCTTCCCTTGTGCTGTGCGGCACCACTTTGGACAACGCTCCAAGGGCTGCCGTGCATCTTTCGATAACCCATGAAGAGCCTCTTGCAATTGCAATGGTTGTTCTTGAAACCGTTGGGAAGGCAAATGTCTAGAAGCGACTGGAAGCGTCCCGTGGAGTTCTCCGCCCCAGAGGGCAGGCGTCGCATTGCGTTGGAACTTTCATATGATGGGCGTTGCTACAATGGATGGCAAACGCAGAACAATGCAAAAAGTGTGCAGGAAACGTTGAAACAGGCTATTGTTTCCTTTTTGAAGGATGACAGCGTCGAGGTATGTGGAAGCGGTAGGACTGACAGCGGTGTCCATGCTAGGGGACAGGTCGCCCATGCTGAGTTCAAAGATTGCGGCATTCCTGCAAAAGCCTTCCTCTATGGGCTCAACGCCATCCTTCCTGTAAGCATAAGGATTCTAAGAAGCTGGGACGTCCCCGCTTCGTTCCATGCCCGCTACAGTGCCATGGCCAGGGAATACCGCTATTTCGCGGTCAAAGGCCAAGGGCGTGATGCCTTCACAGACGGCCTTGTTACAAGGCTAAAGGATATGCCTGACCTTGATGTCCTGAATTCGTATGCCGTTCAGCTTGTTGGTACGCACGATTTCACTACGTTCGCCTCTGCGAAGGACATTTGTCCTAGCAAATATCGGGATATATACGAATCGGCCTTCACGATGGAGAGGTCCATGTACGGAGACGATGTCCTGTGCTACAAGGTGTGCGGCAATGCGTTTCTGTACCACATGGTGCGCTCCCTTGTGGGGACCATGCTGGAGATGTCAGGTAGTGGATGCTCTGCGGCGGAGTTCAAGGAGGTTCTGGATTCGTGCGACAGAAGACGTGCGGGCAAGACTGCACCGTCCGATGGCCTGTATCTGTGGCGGGTGAGCTATGACCCTGACGAGTACCAGTGGTTTGAGGATGAGTATGGACGTTGAGAATAGGTACGAACGTGTGAATGGGCTTGAAAACGCAAGTGTGGAGACGAAGAAACTCGCTTTGGGAGTGGCCCTGGGACGTGTGGGCGGTCTCATGGACGATTTCGAGAATGTCGTCAAACGCAGCTTCGATGAGCCTTCCCATCCTACCGCTGGCTTTGATTTCTCGGCAGTGGTGAAGAAGGTCTATCCTGATCCTGTTTCCTCTGTGGTCGACGATGTCGAAGAGGCTGTTCTGGCGGTGGATGAGGATTCTCGCCTTCACATGTCGTTTGGGGCTTTGCAGGCCGAATGTCTGAAGTGCGGGCGCTGCATTCTGTGCAAGACGAGAAAGAACGTCGTCTTTGGAGAGGGCTGTGTTGAAAGGCCCATTGCCATGGTCATTGGAGAAGGACCGGGGGAGACTGAAGACAACACAGGCCGCCCGTTCGTTGGCAAGGCCGGACAGTTCCTTGACAAATGGCTTGCCGCCATAGGCCTGGACCGCGGTTCGAATGCCTACATAACCAACATAGTCAAGTGCAGACCTCCCATGAACAGAGACCCTCTTCCTGATGAGAAGAGCGCCTGCCTGCCTTTTCTGAAGCAGCAGATTGCATTGATACAGCCCCAGGCCATACTGTGCCTTGGCAAGCCTGCGTCTACGCTCATGACGGGGATGATGGAGTCCTCCATGGGGTCTTTGCATGGACGGTTCTTCTTCTATGACGGAATTCCAATGATGTGCACGTACCATCCTGCGGCGGTGCTCAGGGATTTGACCCTCAAGCGCCCTGTTTGGGAGGATTTGAAGAAGCTTGCACGCTATCTTGGTCTTGGACTTCCTGGTTGAGTTCGTTGTGGTGAAATCATGGTGAAGTATGCTCAGGTTGCAGTTCCAGTGCCTCTCAAACAGGAGTTCACATATAGCTTCGATGACGATGCTGTGTCCGTCGTTCCAGGCATAAGGGTGATGGTTCCGTTTGGACGTCGAAAGGTCCAGGGCTATGTCGTCGATGTCCTGGACTGCAAACCTGATGCTGGATTTGAGATAAAGGATGTAATCAAGGCCATTGACAAGGAACCTTTGTTTGGAAGACGCGAATACGAACTGGCCCTTTGGATGGAGCGCTTCTACTTTTCAAGCCGTGGTGAGATCCTTGATGTCATGATACCCGGTGGACGCAGGGACTCATCGTTTGGAGCGTTGGATTTCGAGGAACCTGTCCTGAAGAAGGATGTGGTCCTCACCGCAGAGCAATCCGGTGCCGTGGAGACGGTTATGGGTGCCCAGTCAGGGCTCTTCTATTTGTTTGGAGTGACGGGGAGCGGCAAGACGGAGGTGTTTCTGCAGTGCGCGGAGCGCGTGATAGCCCAAGGTGGTCAGGTGATATACCTTGTCCCTGAGATAACGCTCACGCACCAGCTTGCGGTGCAGGTGATGGAGCGGTTCAAGAACAACGTTGCAATCCTGCATTCCGGACTGACAGATTCCCAAAGGATAGCCCAATGGCGCAGGATAAAGAGGTCTGAGGTCTCCCTTGTCATTGGTGCACGCAGTGCAGTGTTCGCCCCATGCGAGAACCTTAGGATGATAATCATAGACGAGGAGCATGAGAACTCCTACAAAAGTGGAAACGATCCACGTTACCATGCCCGTCAGGTTGCCCAAAAGCGCATCTCAGACTGTCATGGAAAGCTCCTTATGGGAAGCGCAACTCCAAGTCTTGAGGCATGGCACCTCATGAAGGACCATTCGCGCATGACTCGCATAGACCTCACTTCACGCGTTGGCGGTGGCTGTATGCCAAAGGTGGAGATTGCGGACATGACGCACGAGGACGGTATCTTTGGCAAGACCCTTCAGCTTGAGATGGCCCGTACCTTGGGCGCTGGAAAGCAGGTGATCCTTTTCCTCAACAGGCGAGGCTTCAGCTACTACTTCCACTGCCGCAGCTGCGGCTATGAGCTCAAATGTCCGCACTGCGACGTGGCCATGACCTATCACAAGAAGACCGGCACTTTGAAGTGCCACTACTGCGGCTATACCCAAAAGCCCACAAGGGTATGCCCTGTGTGTGGCTCGCTTGATGTCATGTACTCCGGTTTTGGTACGGAGCAGGTGGAGCAGGAGGTCCAAAGGCTGTTTCCTCAATACAGGACAGCTCGGCTTGACACAGATGTCGTATCAAAGGACAGGAAGATAATCCAGAAGACGCTGGACGAGTTCCGTGCAGGTTCGCTTGACATCCTCATTGGAACCCAAATGGTTGCAAAGGGCCTTAACTTTCCAAACGTGCAGCTCGTTGGGATAGTCCTTGCAGACAGCGGCCTTCTCGTCCCTGACTTCAGGGCAGAGGAGCGTACGTTCGATCTTCTTGTGCAGGTTGCAGGCCGCTCTGGGCGCGCGGATTCCAACGGTAGAGTTGTGGTTCAGACGCGCATGAAGGACAACCCTGCAATTGTCATGGCTTCCAAGGGGCAGGTAGAAGCCTTCTTCGACAAGGAGCTCAAGCTGCGGGAAGACCTTGGATTTCCACCGTTCTCACGAATGGTGAACCTTGTCGTGCGTTCCCCAAAGGCCGAGGTAGCCAGAGGTTTTGCAGACTCTTTGGCCCGCGAGCTTGGAGACAAGTCCGCATTCTTTGGACTGGACGTACAGGTCTATGGTGCAAACGAGTGTCCAATAGAGAAGATACGCGCCAATTATAGGTTCCAGGTGCTGCTTAGGTCCTTCAAACCTTCAGACATGCTGTCCCTTCTTGAGAAAGTCCTGTCCTATACCAGTGTTCCATCAAATGCTGTTCTTGAGATTGATGTTGACCCTGTAGACCTGCTTTGAGTATCATTTCCACATGCTCGACATATATAGAATAGGGGACGAAATCCTCAGAACGAAATGCGAAAAGGTCACACAGTTCGACCACTCGCTTGAAATCCTAATAGATGCAATGTTCGACACCCTTGACGAGGCCGATGGCGTTGGTCTTGCCGGCCCTCAGGTTGGCGTTGACAAGCGGCTTTTCATCGTTTCTCTCAACGACGGGACGAGAAGGGCCTTCATAAACCCAGAGATCGTTGAGACGTCTATTGATACCTGTCCATATGAAGAGGGATGCCTCAGCATTCCAGGTGTATACCACAATGTCATAAGGCCTTCCAAGGTCAAGGTCTTTGCACAGGACGAGAAGGGCCATGCCTTCTCTGTGGATGCCTCCGGACTCCTTGCCCGCGTCATACAGCATGAGAACGACCATCTTGATGGTAAGCTCTTCATAGATCGTTTGAACGAGGACGAAAGGGACAAGGTCCTTAGGCTCTACAACAAGAGATGCGGCAGAAAGGCTGGTGCTGACAAAAAGTCTAAGCTGTCCAGCAGGAAAAGGAAGGATTGATTTGGCAGAGCGTTCATCTTCCCTGGAGAATGCAAGGATCCTTTTTGCGGGGACCCCTGACATTGCAGTGCCTCTTTTGAAGTCGCTGGCTTCTTCGTTCAATGTAGTTGGAGTCCTGACTTCCTGCGACAAGAGCGTAGGGCGCTCGTCCAGATTGTGCCCGCCTCCAGTGAAGACGGCAGCTTTGGAGCTTGGAATCCCCGTTCTGCAATTCGATTCATTGAGGACTCCTGCACGTGAGGCCGTCAAGGCCCTTGGTGCAAACGTCCTTGTGTCGTTCGCCTTTGGACGTATCTTTGGACCTATGTTCCTTGCCCTCTTTCCAAATGGGAGGTTCAACGTGCACCCCTCGCACCTTCCTCTTTTCAGGGGGCCTTCTCCAATCCAGGCCACAATCCTAGGTGGCTTGCATGAGGCTTCCATAAGCGTGCAGACCATTGGCGAGAAGATGGATGAGGGCGATATATGGGGTATGATGGAGTTTCCGTTGGAAGGCACTGAGACCACTTCCTCCCTTACGGAGAGGATTTCTCTAGAGGCGGCTTCCTTTGTCCCCAAGGTACTGAAACAGGCTCTATGCGGCGAAATTTCACCTGTTGCCCAAAGCGGTGAGCCATCGTATTGCAGAATGATAGAGAAGGCGGATGGCAAATTGGATTTCTCTAAGCCTTTGCTGGAGCTTCATAGTCTTGTTCGTGCCTCCTATCCTTGGCCAAAAGCCTTTGCGCTTGCCAACGGCCGTGAGGTCTTCATTACAAGCGTATGGGGCGGCTTCTCTGAGTTGGATTCGGCTTTGGAGGAGTCAAGGACATCGGCATTGGATGGAAGCACGTTGCCTGAGCCGGGTACGGTCGTAGGCTTCAGAAAGGATCGCGGCGTTGGCATTGCGTGTGCAGACGGGGTGCTTTGGGTGAATGGACTTCAGCTGCCGGCCAAGAAGGAGATGGACCATAAGGCGTTCGTGAACGGAAACCGTTGGATTCTGGATGCCAGGTTCACTTGATGGCATCCAAGGCTGCGGTTTCGTGGTGTTCTATGGTGGTTCGTATGCTGGATTCCAAACCGTTGTATAGGTCATATTCGTCAAGTCTCATGGAAAAGTATGGACATAGGGTGTTCCGTGTGGGAGTGGATGCTGGCTTCTCGTGTCCCAACCGTTGTGGCGACAAGGGAGAGGGTGGGTGCGTCTACTGCGACAGCCAGGGGGCCAGGGCTGCGTACCTTAGAACGAACGAAAGCGGGTTCAGGCATGACAGTGGATTCGAGGCGGAGATAGATGGGCCTCCATGTAGCGCCAATATGCAGGATGGCAATGCCAATGTGTTGGGGAGCGGCCGTTTGGCTGATGTGCGCCTGCAGGCCCTGCAGGATATCCGTAGCCAGATAGAACGTGGACGACGTTTCATAGAGTCCCGCTACAAAGTCTCCCATTTTGCATTGTATCTACAGTCGTTCTCGAATACGTTTGCACCTGTCGAACGTCTTAGGTCTGTATACGACTATGCCTTGGGGGACTACGACTGGGAAGGTTTCATAGTTTCGACCCGTCCGGACTGTTTGGATGAGGAGAAGCTTTCCCTTCTTGAGTCGTACAAGACGCGGTGTGGTGAGGTGTGTGTGGAGCTTGGACTTCAAAGCGGCAGCAACAGACTCCTTGAAGCCATGCATCGCGGCCACGATGTACAGTGCTTCAAGGATGCGTGTGCTTTGGTGAAGGACCATGGGCTTGGGCTTTGCGTTCATGTCCTTACGGGTTTCCCTGGTGAAGGTTGTGCAGAGCTTGATGAAACGATAGCCGTTTTGAACGAGGTGAAGCCTGATGCCATTAAGATACACAACCTCAACATAGCTTCCGGGACTGCATTGTATGATTCGTACCTGGGAGGAGAGATCACCGCTCCTTGCATGACACGACACATTGCAACTGTGATATATATTCTGAGGCGCATTCCTTCGTCCGTTGTCATTGAGCGCTTGGTGTGCGAAACCCCGTCGCATAGGCTTGCATCACCACGGGCGTTTGCGGACAAGAACACTTTCCTTCGTGCTCTTGAATCCCATATGCGGGAGCTTGGAGCGGTGCAGGGGGATTTGTATGAAAGTGTGTGAAAGATGGTGCGTGTGAAAGAGTGTTCGAGATGGCGTGTGTGAGCAAAAGGCATGTGTGAACAAAAGTGTTGATTTGAGCCTGTGAGTTGAAAAGCGTTTGGTCTGGCAATAGTATTGGATATCTGTGAGGTATGGGAATGAATAGTGGAATGAAAAGGTTTTTGCTTGTTGTTTTGGTTGCTTTGATGGTTTTAATCTGCGTATATGCAGCGGATTCGGCTGGGGATGTGGGTTCTGGAACGGCCGGTGTTGGAACGCCAGCCTCTGAGACCCTTGTGCCCAAAACCCTCATAGAGAAGTTCAGCTATGTTGTTGGCTACCGTACAGGGTCGTACTACTATGCCTACAAGTCCCAGCTGTACCCTGAGATGCTGGACGAGTTCGCAATCCTTGGAGACGAGGACTACACCGCAGGTACTCCTCGCTACACGGCCACTCAGATGGATCAGATAGTCAACGACTACATTGCAGACTACACCTCCCGCAGGGCTGCACTTGCCGTCACCAATCTCCAGGCCGCCGAGGACTTCCTCGCAGAGAATGCAAAGTCTGAGGATGTCCACACTACCCAGTCCGGTCTCCAGTACCGCATCGTCAAACAGGGTACGGGGGTTCGCCCACAACAGACCGATACCGTTGAGCTTGACTACGAACTCAAACTTCTTGATGGAACCGTGATGGACTCGTCCTATGCAAGGGGAGCCCATTCCTCGTTCCCCCTTACGAATGTCATAGCCGGTTTCTCCGAGGGCTGCCAGCTCATGCCCCTTGGTTCGCATTACATATTCTACATCCATCCTGATCTTGGATATGGTGAAAACGGTGCAGGTACTATAGAACCCAACAGCCTTTTGGTGTTCGAAGTTGAAACTTACTCGATTGTTGAGTAGATTAAGGTATCGATATTGCTCTGCTGAGCAGGGGGATGTTTATGGCTCTTAAAGGTTTCAAAGGTTATAGGACAAAGTTCGTTGCAATGCTTCTGGCAGGTGTCCTTGTCGTTGCACTTGGAATTCTCATAATCACACATTCGGATTCCTTCATAAAGATAATGATGATTGCTTCTGGAGTAGGCTCTCTGTGCGATGGCCTCTACACGTTGTTCAATGTCAAGCGCTGGCATTTTGCGTCTGCAACCAAGACCCTTGCAATCGTCAAGGGTGTGTTGACGACCCTTGTGGGCCTTGCCGCCATCCTTGTTCCAATGTTTGTTGCACAGACTGCCATGACGGTACTTGTCTATGCATTCGCAATATGCCTTGTGTTCTCTGCGTTCGTTGCGTTCGAGAACGCTGCAATGGCCCGTTCGTTCATTCCGGGAATCTCCACAAGCCACTTCTTCGTTGAAGCAGTGGTCAGCCTTTTGGTTGCAATCATTCTGTTTGCAAAGCCAACTGCGGTTCTTACGACGTTTGCAGTTGTGGTTGGTGTGGTTGTTGTCTTGCTTGGTGCTGGTGTTTTCGTATGGGCTTTCAGATTCCTCAAGCTCTCGAAGAATGCCACTGTCATCGAGGTGGAAGCTAAGGTCAAGGACGTAGAGTAGTTGGCTGTAGGTGGCTGTGGCGGGGTGCTACAGCAGCAGTTTCTCAATGATTTTCTCTATGTAGTTCGTATCGAGTGGGTATTCCTTTGTCTCATAGGTGATTATCAGGTCCTTGCCTTGGATGTATCCCATGTCCATGTAGTCCCTTATCTTCTTCATGTTTCTGTTGCAGTATGCTGGGTCGTCCATCATTCCAAGGTGCTCCCAAAAAAAGTTCTCCTTTGTTCTTTTGTTTAGGACGTAGAAGTCCGGGCAGAGGGTTGGTCTTCCTGTAAGCATCACCATGGGTTCATAGTGATAAGGTACTCCTCTGGCGAAGAGCCTATCTGCAATCAGAGCTTCGCTCTTAGACCTGACATATTCGCCTCTGAGGGTTTTGCATGGATGCTTCTTTTCCAAATTGCTGGTAAGCAGCTTCTTAGACTGCCATTTTGCGGCGTATTCTTCGCTTTCATCCAAGTGTTTCTTTACGTTTCGCTTGAGTTCGTTTGGCATGTCGTCGTAGATGTGGGAGAGGTCTTTCCTGTATTTTAGTTTTTCAAGAGGTTTGATGCTTGCCTCAAGGGCTTTGATTCTTTCCTTCAATGTCTTCGAGAGCTTCGTGTCGTAGCGTTTCTGGGCAAGCTGTGAAATGATTTCTGTTTTTGAGCTGTTGAGGTATTCGATGGGGGTGTTTCGGTCTATGTAATGAAAGAAACTTATGAATCCGTTTTTGCTTTTTCGTATTAAAAGGGATCCTTCAATATCCACCTTTGAGTTTTCGATTTTATTGAAAATCCTATACAATTCCTTTCTCTTCGCTTTTAAATCTGTGATGATTTTGTCCATTTGTTATACCAAAACTCCTTCTTTATGGCTTTGCGGTACACTGAAATGTACTGCAACGACAAAAAATGCGACTTGCGGTATATTTTCCTCCTACGGAACTACGAACTCTCCGCTTTCAAGTATGGATCTGTAGCTGTCAGCGGAGAAGATTATGTGGTCCAGCACCTCAATTCCCAGCAAAGCACCGGCTTTGCGCAGCCTTGAGGTGATGGATAGGTCGTCGCTGGAGGGGAGAAGGTTGCCTGAAGGGTGGTTGTGAGCCAAGATTATCGAAGTCGCCCTCTCCTTGATTGGGTCTGCGAAAACTTCACGGGGGTGGACAAGGGTCCTATTGACAAGACCTATGGTCACTACGTTTATACCTATGAGTTCGTTGGCGCCGTTGAGCATTATGCATAGAAAATATTCTTGTGAACGTGTTCCGTAGTGGCGTATGGCATCGAAGATGCTCTGCGGACTTCGCATGTTTCTCCATCCGCTGTAGGTCATGCGCCTTCCAAATTCAAGGCAGGCGCATATCGATGCGGCCTTCGCTGGTCCAAGGCCAGGAACGTTCGAAAGGTCCGCAGGGGTTACGCCTTCACTGCCTTTGGTGTCTATCGTTTCCAGAATGTCCAGGGCTATGTCCTGCACTGGACGGTTCTTTCCACCCGAACCAAGGATTATGCAGAGAAGCTCTATGTCGCTTACTCCCTTTGGACCTTTCTCGTGGATGCGTTCGCGAGGGCGTTCGTTAACAGGCATTTCCTTGATTGATTTGAATTCTATTGGTCTGCATTTGTACTTCATACTAAATGAATACAAATTACCTGTCATTTCCATTCACGGTTTTCGAAAAGTTCTAAAAAAACACCTTCCTGATTTGGAAGGTGTTTGTCGTGGGCCAAGGATTGCTCAGTCCAATTCATCTATGAAGGCTTCTGCCCAAACGTCCATGCCGTTGACCTTGACGGAGACTGAGTTCTCGTCAAGCAGTTTGACAAGATTCTCTATGTCAAAGGCTGAAATGTTCGTTGTGGATGATAGATTTAGATTAAATGCAATTGATGCTTCTATGGTTATAGTATCTTCTACACCATCATCATATTCAGTGTACTTGAAATTGAAGGATGTTGCGAATTTGTTGTTTTCAACCTTGAAGGAAACAAAGCCGGTAATCTCTGCTTCTTTCTTTCCATCGTCCATAATCTCGAATGAGATCTCAGTTCTCTCTCCAGAAATCAGTGTTTCGAAGTTGATTTCTTTGGAGTTGACGTGTTTTGGAAGCTCTTCAAAGAACTCCTCGATTGCATCTGCGGCATCGTCTGCGGCGTCGAGCATCCTTTCGAGCTCTGAGTTGTCGAAGAAGGTTCCGTCGATCTCGATCCACTTGTCGTCTTCGTCCTTCTCTATCTCAATGGTCTTTCCGTCAAGAATGATTTCGATGTCAAGCGATGAGATGTGCGACACACCATTCTCATCCACCTTGTATTCTACATATGAACCAGCTTCCACAGCCACTTCCACATCTTGTGGAAGAGATGCTACGAGTGCAGTGTAGAAGGCTTTTCCAGCATCGCTTGTACTTGCTGTAGCCTTGTTCTCAAGCTGGCTCCTAATCTCAGAGGTTTTGATTGTCTTCTGTCCGTTGAATACGACTTTGTATTCACCGGCGATGCTCTTTGCGACTGAAACATTTTCTTCTGGATGTGCTATGGCATATGCCTCCACAACCGCTACTCCCTCCAATGCCTTGCTGTTGGCTTTGTATTCTGCACTTGTCATGGACTTCTTGGTCTCTGGTGTCTTTCCGTTTGGAGCCGTGTTGGCATCACAGGAAATGGCTAGACCCATAACGAGGGACAATGTGAGGACAATGCCGATGATTCTGAATACTTTTTTCATTGCGTTTCTCCTTTCTTTTTTTGTAGTCAAGGGTATCGTTCCCTGCCTTGGCAACAAACCAAAGAAGCAAAGGTTACAAATTTTTAGTAAACACAATGAAAGTCAAAAGGCAATGCGGCTCAACGAATCCTCTATCGTGATGTTCATCAAGCCTTTCAGCTCATTCAATGAGATTGGTTCTTCCAAAAGCTCCGCAGTGGAGACAGGGTACTTCCCACGAGAGTTCTCACGAAAAAGATACGTCAAGCCTAAGGTCATGTAGTTTGCCTTGGATTCGATGATTGAAGCTTCCTCTTCAAAAACCTTCAACATCCTTAGGCTTTTGACCAGACCATTGGCCATTTGCCTAAGGTATGTTGGCTGGAAGTAGCCTCCAAAGACTGTGAAATCGCGAAGGAAGTGGATTTCAAGGAAACACAGAAAAAGACCTGGCAATAGCGTAAGCTTGTCCAGCTCCTCCAAAATGGCTTCTTTGGTGAATGGAATGTCGACCTCTTCTTCCTGCGAATTCCTTCCATTGAGGAGCACCTCGCCGTTCTTTTCGATAAGTCTAAGCGGAAAGAGTATATGATGGCTGTCCAGACCCCAGAAGAAGTGGGTGCCTCCAGCGTCTTCCGTCCAGCAGCCTGAGACACCGTTGAGGCCTTGAAGTAGAAGGGTCCTGAGTTCCTTGCAGAACAGGATGTTGTATAGGATTCCATCTTCATGGCAAAGGTCCCTGAAAAGGAGACGTGTTGCAAGCGTCTCAAGAGGCATCCAAAGGTACATGGCAGTGTTGTCTTTGAAATACCTTTTCGAAAGCATTGCGTTTATGACGGTCGTCTGATCCCTGAGGGTGTCGTACTTCAAGACCTCATTTGACAGAAGTATATCGTTGCACAAAGACGTCAATGTGTCTCCCATTCGATAATCAAAGGTTCCTTGAAGCATTTCCTTGCCAATTCTATCCTTCACTCTAGTCACCATTTCAGGGGTGATTCCTTCCAGAGCGGCGATGCACTGCCTTGTCAGTCTCCAATGGTATATCGGAAGCCTGAAGTAGCCTTGGGGTAGGGAGCAATCGTATATCAGCATCCCTCTTGGGTAGACCGTATTGCTGATGCTTACGTTGGAGGCGGCGAAGAACGGAGTGATGGAGGCTTTTTCTCTTTGCATTCTCATCCACATGTCATATAGAATCGTTTCCTGGACGGTCATGAATTCAAATGCGGGATGATGATGGTTAGAAGTGGAGATGCAACGGCTGCGTTCAATTGCAAGGGAGGCTTCCCTTGCAATCTCGTTGCCAAAGAAAGGTATGAAATAGGATCGGGTTTCTTCCAGCAGATCCTTTGATGGCATGATTTCAGGAAATTGACGATGACGTATTCCTTGCAAATAGTCAAGGATTGTCGTTCCGCCCTCCTTCTCAATCAGATTGGCGACCGCTGGATACTTTTGACAGAGTAGGGCTATGTTCTCATTCATTCCTTGAATCCCCATCTCCTTTACCATCATTCCCTGCATCCTCAAGGTTGATGGAGAGCACCGTGTTGTTCATGTTCATGATTCGCGTGTATGTCTTTTGGTTGGTGAGCCTTTCCAGCAGATTGATGTTGTTAAGACGAAGGATGTCATTTTCGTCCACAAACGCCAAGGGATTGAACGGCGAGCCGTTGTCCCTGATGCGGACCAGAAGACATCCGTTTTCCAAAAGCAGGCATATGTCTATCATGTCCACGTTCTTGTTCTGGTCTATGATGTACAGGACCGCTTCTTCAAGGGCAATGGCCAAAAGGGTTCCCTTCTTGCGGGAAATGCCGTTCTTGAAACAAAAGCTTTCTAGTTCCCTATGTACGTCTGCAACGTTTTTGGCATCTCCAGTGATGGAGAACGTATGGCAGTCCGGTGCAACGAAGTCCTTCATGTCGATGAGCGCTATGTCCTTGTACTTATGCTTTTCCAGAGCGGTGACGAGGATGAGCGACAGCAGTTCGACCATGAAACACCATACGGCTACGACTGGAAGGCTGGAAAGGTTCAGCTTGGCTATTGCAAAGGCTCCCAGGAGCAGAAGCAGTATTCTGAACACTACGTTCTGGAACGCCAATAGCGTAACCGACAGCTGTTGTCTTTGGATGCTTGGATAGAAACGTGAGAGGATGTCGTTCAACCAGTATATGGGAAGGCTGAGCAGCATGATTCTGAACGCCAGCAGCGTGTCCTTCAAAGGTTCTATTCCATAGGACAAGAGGAATCGGCCTGAGAACAGGAACAGAACCGCCTCCAGAACAACAAGCATGGAGTAGGTGTATTTCAGAAGTTGGGACATCATCTTCCTAAGCCCAAAGAAGTCACGTTCCCCGTAGAGCATGCTTCCAAGAGTGGAGATCGTCTGCAAAGCCCCTCCTGCAATGATCTTCAAAATGAACTTCAACCTGCCGTACACTGCATAGAGGGCGACTCCAATGTTTCCCACGAAATACACCAGCGTGACATTCACGATAAGGCCTGAGACGATTCGGCTTATCTTGTCGACGGCAAAGGATGTGCTTGCAGCCAGAAGTTGCTTGCAGGAGTCCTTCAGCTCAGAGAGGTTGAGCTCGAAACGGAATGTCCTGCTCTTTGAAAACAGATACGGCAGGCACACAAGGATTCCCATTGCGTTTCCAACCAAGGACGCCAATGACGCACCTGCAACCCCAAAGTCCAACACCTTCATGAAGACTATATCAAGACCGATGTTGACGACGTTTGCCGTGACGACGGATCCCATGGCCAGGTTGGAATGGTTGTCCAGAACGGCGAAGCCGGACAGGACAAGTTCTATGCCAACGAACGGAGCGGCGGCCAGACAAAAGAAGGCGTACCTTGCAACATCGTTTGAAATTGCACCGTTGTTGGCCAAGGCTCTGCCAAAGAAGCCGCAGAAGGGCAGCAGACACCAGCAAAGGAGGCTGGCTGCAATGGTGATAGCCAAGGACAGAGTGAATATCTGATTCGCCTTGCTGAATTTGCGCTTTCCAAGAAGTATTCCTGCAAGTATTGGACCTCCGGAGGAAAGGACGAAGCCTGGAAACTCCGCCAAATCAACGAAGCTGTCGCACAGTGCGGCGGCTGCAACGGCATCGGCCCCCAGAATCCAGCCAATGAGCATGAAGTCCACAACGAGGACAATGTAGGAGGATGCGGTTACGACTGTGCCCACGCCAAAGAACTCCTTTGTCTTTCTTTGTATGATCACTTCGTTTCTCTGGTATGAGTAGTCCATTTGGTTTTCCTCCGTTCAGGCTCTATTCGTCTCAGGATATCGTTTTTTGTAGAAAATGAGCATCTCGTTTGATGTATATCCCTTGTCTATATCGTCCATGGCGTGCTCCAATATTTCAAAGCCCTTCTCAAGATTCTCCTTGCTGATTGAAAGGGGAGGTTGGAGTCTAATGGTGTTCCCTGCAACGGTGATGAGCAAAAGGCCTAGTTCGTAGCATCTGAATACGATCTTGAATGCCGAGAACCTGTCCGCCATACCGGTTTCTTTGTCGAACACCTGAATCCCATAGGAAAAGCCTGTACCTGAAAGGGTGAGCCTTGTTCTCTGTTTGTCTCTGTCTGCCAGATTTCTCGCCAGCTTTTCGAAGAGGCCGCTCTTTTCGCCAAGCGTTGTCCTGAAGGACTTTTGGCTCATATAGTCGAATTGGGCTATCCCTGCGGCGCATGCAAGGTGGTACCCTGCCATGGTCGATGCACATACGGTTGCGCTGAGACAATCTATGATCTCCTTTCTGGCCATGAATCCGCCCAATGGGAAGCCTGCACCAATTGATTTGCCCATTATGATTCCGTCTGGAACAAGTTCGTAGCGTTCTATGCTGAACCAACTGCCGCTTCTGAAGAAAGCCTGCTGCACCTCGTCGCAGATGAAAAGGATTCCATGTTCTTTGCAAAGCTCGTACAGTTGGTACATGAACTCCTTCTTTGCAGGGCGCAGTCCGCCGTCGCCTTGGATGGGCTCTATGAAGACCGCAGCTATGTCTTCAGGGGAAAGGCCTTTCTTGAAGGCCTCCTTCATTTCAAACAGGTAGTCGCCGTCTGGCGGGACGTTGTCGTTTTCATGGAAATAGTGGAAGCGATGAATGTTTGACAGCTGTGGAAGCTCCTCACCATCCATGTCAGAGAGGTTGGATGAGGCAAATGTGTTTCCGTGGAACGAGCTTCTGAAACTTATGAAGTGGTTTCTCTTCGTATATGCTCTTGCAAGGCTGTAGGCTATATCGGTGGAATCGGAACCGGAAAGGGTGAAGAAGACCTTTGCGGGAATCTTTCCGGGATATATGGAGACAAGCTTCTCTGCGTACTCCACCATTGGGCGATTGAGTGTATAGCAGGTGCAGTATTGGGTGCATTTGTCCATCTGCTCCCTAGCTGCTTGATGTATCTTCGGCTGCATTCCCCCTAGATTCAAAGAAGAGGCGCTTGAGAGGAAATCTATGTAGCGGTCGCCATCTATGTCTACGATGGTATCGCCTTCCACTGCGTCCACGACGATTGGGAAATACAGTATATGTTGTCCGGAGGCGACGGTCTTTGCGTCTCTTTGTAGTATCTCAATGCTTTCACGTTCCATAAAGCCAACTGTCGATGATAGCATTGAGGCTCTTCGCATTCGCATTGGTTTCCGAAATTGGCTTGGAGGATTCCGAAATTGGTTGCAGGTTGCAGCCATTGGTGCAGGTCTACGATAGGTCCAGTGGGAATCGAACCCACATTTCATCCTCCGGAGGGATGCGCCTTATCCATTGGGCTATGGACCCGTGACGAGCATTTCAAAGAGCGTTGCAGCGATTGCGCAACGAGTGGAATATTAGAACTAACTTGGTGTATAATCAAGTGATGCTCAAGCAGTTGTTTGTAAAGGACTACAAGGATACTCAGAACCCTAAGGTAAGGGGCCGCTATGCGGATGTGGCCGGTGCATACGGAGTTGCGACCAACCTGGTGTTGGGATTGGCCAAGCTCTTCGTAGGGACGGTCTCTCACAGTGTTAGCATCATGGCTGATGCTGCGAACAGCTTGTCCGACTGTGCGACGAGCGTTCTCACCATCATCGGTTTTAGGCTGGCGGGAAAGAAACCGGACCACGAGCATCCCTACGGACATGCAAGGTATGAGTACGTGGCGGGTTTCGTGATTGCCCTGTTCATGCTGGCCATGGGGTGTGTGTTCGCCAAGGAGTCCATTGCAAAGGTAATAGAGCCTCAGGATTTGGTGATAAGCCCCCTCACGTATGTGATGCTTTTCCTCGCCATTTTAGGTAAGGTTTCGCAGATGTTCGTATACAACGATTTTGCACGGGCCATTGGTTCCAAGACGCTTGAAGCCAATGCACAGGATACGAAGAACGACATCGTGTCATCCAGTGCAATCTTCGTGGCCATGGTTGTGATGGGTGTGTTCAACGTGAACGTGGACGGGTATCTTGGCCTTGCGGTGTCTGTGTTCGTGATTGTAAGCAGCATACGCACGCTTGGTGAGGAGCTTGAGCCAATCATTGGCATAGTGCCCACACCGCAGAGGGTCAAAGAGATAACGGATGCGCTCAAGTCCTATGATGTAGTCATTGGCATCCATGACTTGGCAATTCACAACTACGGGGTGCACAACGATTTCGTGACGGTGCATGTGGAGGTGGATGCATCCATGAGCATGCTTGAGGCCCACGACAAGATAGACAACATAGAGCGCGATTTCAAGAACAAAATGGGCATAAACCTCACCATACATATGGATCCTGTAATCGTTGGGGATCCAAAGCTGGATGCGCTCAAGAAACAGGTCGCAGACGCACTTGCCAAACTGGACCCAACGCTCCACTTCCACGATATACGAATGGTGGACGGGCCCTCCCACACGAATGTGGTTCTGGACTGTGAGGTTCCACAGGGCAAGGACTACACGGACACCTTCATAGCCGATTATCTTGACAGGACCGTCAAGGCTGGGAACCCGTTGTACTTCATAGTGGAGATAGACAGGCCCTTGTGTTGAAGCTTTGTGTTGAAGTTGGAGTTCCTTTCTGTGATAATAAAGGAAATTGCAGGATAAAAGGAGAAAATGGTATATGAAACCTTCATTGCTGGTGCTTGCTGCAGGGATGGGCTCCCGCTATGGCGGAGTCAAACAGTTGGACTCGGTTGGTGCGCATGGCGAGACGCTCATAGACTACAGCGTCTACGATGCACATAGAAGTGGATACGGAAAGGTCGTGTTCATCATACGCCCTGACATTGAGAAGGACTTCAGGGAGAGGCTCTTCGACAGGATTGCAAGGAACATGGATGCCGAATACGTCTTCCAGACGCATGACAGCCTTCTGACTCCGGAGCAGATCGCCGCTTCAAGGGACAGGACCAAGCCTTGGGGTACGGTCCATGCAGTGCTTTGCGCAAAGGACGTCATGAAGACTCCGTTCACGGTGATAAACTGCGACGACTACTATGGACGCGAGGCCTATGAATCCCTTGGAGGATACCTTTCCAAGCTTGACAACGACAGCACTGAGCATGCAATGGTTGGATACCTTCTCAAGAACACCATGAGCCCTGCGGGAAGCGTCTCCCGTGGGGTGTGTCAGGTCAAGGATGGATACCTACTTGGAATGCGTGAGAACACCAAGATAGAATACGAGGGCGATAGGATAGTTTCCCATTTGCCTGAAGGCGATGTATATTTGACGGGAGAGGAGCAGGTTTCCATGAACTTCTTTGGTTTCACTCCAAAGGTGTTCGAATTCATGTTCCAGTACTTCGAGGAGTTCATGGAAAAGAACGTTGCGGAGCCAAAGGCGGAGGTTCTTCTTCCAAACTGCGCTGGTGAGATCGTCGCAAAAGGATTGGGGAGCCTTAGGGTGCTTTCCTCCCATGACAAATGGTTTGGAATGACGTATAGGGAGGACAGGGAGACCGTAAGGCTCAATCTGGCGGAGAAGACCAAACAGGGTTTCTATCCTGAGATCCTGTGGGAGAAATAAAACGATGGCGTGGATTCGTCCACTGCCGCCCTTTTTAGGAGGATATTCTTATGAAGAGAGCATCTATTGTTATTGCTTTGCTTCTTGTTGTGGTTGCAGGCGCATTCGCCTTGGATGCCACAGTGACATGGTCATGGTCTCAGAACGACCCAGACGTGAAGTATTTCCGCTATCAGCTAGACGGTGAAGAGGAAGGCCTGTGGACCGTAGTTGGCGCAGACGTCCTCAATGCCTCATACGACATTGATGTATCGGTCGAGCACACGCTGTACCTCCAGCAGTCATACGACGGTGCGAACTGGAGTGCAAGCAGCCATACGGTCTCCGCTGCAGTCGAGGAGGAGACCGTCCAGGCCGATGTTGTTGAGGCTTCAGAGACTTCAGAGCCAGCAGAGGCTCCGGTAGAAAACGTTGAGCCAGTTGCAGAACCAGTTGCCGAACCTGCTTCCGAGTCAGCTGAGCCTGTCGAGACGGCTCCAGAGAGCAAGTCCGATGATGTCCAGCCAGAGGTTTCCGCTGAGGAACCTGCTGTACAGGAAGAGGTTGTTGCCGAGGCTCCAGCTGAAGAGGCTCTTGCAAAGGCAGCTCCTGCAGTCTATCCTGCAAGGTCCCGCATAGACCTTGGTGTCGTGTATGGAAACAAGATTCCGTTCGATAAGGACAACCATCTTGTTGGCGCATCCCTTGGATACACGTTCCTGTTTGGAAGAACCGGTTCGTTCGGTTTTGGTGCAAAGGCTCAGTTTACGGCATATACCGGCTTGGACACCTTCAAGGATCTCAAGAACATAAGTGCTGCAAACTTCAATGGAACTTTGGATGTCTTGCTCGTTGCAGACTATGCTGCCTCTTGGGCTGACTTCTACCTTGGTGTTGGCGGAGAGGTTGCTGCACCGTTTACAGCTCTCAAGAGCTACACCGCAGGTGTCGTGGCACAGCTTGGTGCACGCTTCAGACTTGGCAACGTATTTGGCTTGGGTCTTGAAGTGACGGACGGCTACTACCTGTATCCAGAGGCAGCTGCAAAGAAGAACGAGATAAACGCAAAGGCATACCTTTCGTTCGAGTTCTGATTCTGGAAAGTCTAAGGAAGGCATAGTATGGCAGACAAGGAAAAGAAAGGATTCATAGAAGAGTTCAAAACCTTCATATCACGCGGAAGCGTCATTGATATGGCCGTTGGAATCATCGTTGGAGGGATGTTCACGAATGTCGTGAACTCGTTCGTCAACGACATACTCAATCCGCTTTTGGGCTTCATAATTGGAGACATGGACTTCACGGATCTGAGGATCGTCCTCAAGGCTGCAACGGATACGACTGCGGAGGTTGCAATCCGCTATGGATCGCTTCTTCAGGCGATCATCCAGTTCCTGCTCACTGCCCTTGTCCTGTTCTCCATCATAAGGGTCATGAACGACCTGAGGGATGCTCAGGAGAAGGCCAAGAAGGCAAAGGAGGCTAAGGAAGCCAGGAATGAGCCTTGCGAGGAGGCCAAGTAGCTCCCTGTTTGCCAGTGCACTAGAAGATCCATTTATTTGGAACGGGACCGCCGTTTGGTCGTTTGACCATGGCGGTCCTTTTTGTTTGCTTGAATAGCTTTCAAAACAAGGCATAGTTTTGAAAGTTCCTCCCTTTTCTTTGTTTTGGAAAAGTGCTAGACTGCATTGTGGTTAGAGGTGACTAACTAAAAACGGCCGTCTTTGTAGAGGGTGTTTTGAAAGTTGCTCGAGGGATGGAAAACATGGAGACAGAGAAGAAAAGCTGGATGAAATCGCTCTTCACCTATTCCCAAGGGGAGAGGAGGAAGATGTATTTGTCCGTGGCGTTGTCTGTGGTATCGGTCTTGGTCGGACTTGTGCCTTTCTATTGCATGTACGAGGTGGTTTGCCTTTTCGTGCAGGGGAGTGCGACCATTGACACCATAGCCAAGTGGTGTCTTTACTCGCTTCTTGCCTATGTCGTCAAGATTGCGGCTTTCAGCCTTTCGACGGCCACATCGCACAGCATGGCATACAGCGTGTTGGAAGGCCTTAGACTGCGCCTTGCAGACCGCTTCCTCCATGCTCCGCTTGGAGAGGTGGAAGCCCACTCGATAGGCGAGATAAAGGGGATGATGGTGGACAAGATAGAGAACCTTGAGCCGCCGTTGGCCCATATGATTCCGGAAGGATGCGGGCACGTGGTGCTTCCAATCGTGAGCATAGTCGCCCTTGCTGCCATAGACTGGCGTCTTGCCTTGGCTTCCCTTGTCACGTTCCCTTTGTCTTTCGTGTGCATGGGGCTTACATTCAAGATAAGCGGGAAGAACTTTGACAAGTACGACCACAGCGCATCGTACATGAACAGCGTGATAGTCGAATATGTGGAGGGGATAGAGGTCATAAAGGCGTTTGGAAGGGCAGGGGTCTCCTATGAGAAGTATGCAGGGGCCATAACGGATTTCAGGACCTTTGTGGTCAAGTGGCTTGCCTCCACCTTTGCGACAATGAAGCTGAGCTTTGCACTGTTCCCTTCCACCTTGATAGGAACCCTCCCGGTTGCACTTGCACTTGCCAATGGAGGTTCCATAACGGCTGCCCAGGCCGCCCTTGCGGTCATGCTTTCCATTTCGATGGTTGGCTCTCTTGCAAAATTGGAGGTGTTCTCCGAGAACATGAGGCAGGTGAAGTTCACTGTCGAGAATCTTGAGCAGTTCCTTGAGATGCCTGAACTTCCTGAGCCAAGCCACAGAGTTGTGGTCAAGAACACAGATGTCGTGCTCAGAGATGTGCATTTTTCATACACCGGTGATTCCAAGGACGAAGTCCTTCATGGTGTGGACCTTGCGTTGCCAAAGGGTGGGTTCACCGCTTTGGTGGGGCCTTCCGGTGGTGGAAAATCCACTGTTGCAAAGCTCATCGCTCGATTCTGGGACGTTACGCAGGGAAGCATTGAGATTGGCGGCATGAACATCAAGGATATGCCTTTGAGTCAGTTGTCTGAGTATGTGAGCTTCGTGACTCAGGACAACTTCCTGTTCAATTGCTCTCTTCTTGAGAACATAAGGCTTGGAAATCCAAGCGCAACTGACGAAGAGGTCAAGGCCGCTGCCAAGGCGGCCCAGTGCGAGGAGTTCATCGCAAAGCTTCCACAGGGCTACGACACTTCTGCCGGTGAGGCTGGAAAGCGCCTTTCAGGAGGAGAGAAGCAGCGCATTGCAATTGCAAGGATGATGCTCAAGAACGCTCCAATCGTGATTCTTGACGAGGCCACGGCTTTCACCGACCCTGAAAACGAAGACAAGATACAACAGAGCATAGCCGCCCTCACCAAGGGTAAGATGCTTCTTGTCATAGCCCATAGATTGTCCACTATAAAGGGAGCCGACAACATTGTGGTGCTCAAGGAAGGGCGCATCGTTGCACAGGGTACTCAGGATGAGCTCCTTGGAACCTGTCCTTTGTACAACGACATGTGGCGGGCCCACATTGGAGCCAAGGATTGGGCTGTGTCGTCAACTGACAACAAAGCGGAAAAGGAGGAGTGAGCCATGTTCAGGACTGTAAAGAGGATAATCAACTGGTGCGGTGAGTTCAAAGGCAAGCTCTACCTTGGTTTCGTGATGACCTTCTTCTCTCACATATTCACTGCCATGCCCATTGCGCTTGCAGCCTATGTGATTGGTCAGTTGTTCGAAAGCGTGCGTTCAGGGGCTGCATTCGATGCTTCATGGATATGGAAGTGCTTTGTCATACAGGTTGTGCTTGTATTCTTCAGGTTCCTTTTCGACTATTTCAGGGCAAGGCTCCAGGAACCCATAGGGTATCAGCTTACGGCACGCGACCGTTTGGCGGTAGGCGATGCCATGAAGCGTGTCTCCCTTGGATACTTCCAACAGGTCAGCACCGGAAACATCCTGAGCTCTATAACGACAGGGCTCTCCACACTTGAGAACATGGGTATAAGGATGATAGACAACTTCGTGGGTGGCTACCTCAACTTCTTGGTCATCTTCGTATGCTTGCTTGTCGTGAGTCCTTTGACGGCTTTGATTGCACTTGTCGCCGCTGCGGCGTCACTTGGGTTCATGCTTGTAATATCCCACTACAGTCGCATCAACTCCCCTGTGGAGGCCAAGGCCAACGAGGACATGACAGGTGCCGTGATAGAGTATGCACGAGGGCTGTCCGTCGTGAAGTCGTTTGGAAAGGGTGGTGCCTCCATGGATGCCATCACAAAGGCCGTCCGCGACAGCAAGAGGATACACATAAAGATAGAATGGGGCTATGTGCCGGCGAACGCCTTGCATCTGTTGGCGCTCAAATGCGGTTCCGTAGGGCTTGCGTTCGCAGCGGCGGCCATGTGTGTTTCCGGTCAAATGGATCTGACCAAGACACTCGTATTCATCTTCTATTCGTTCAGTATCTTTGCAAGCCTTGAGCCAATAAGCGACAGCGCCCATACGTTGGGTGTCATAGACGATGCAATGAACCAGCTTGATTCCCTAAAAGGCGAACATCTAATAGATTCCAACGGCAAGGACGTGAAACTGGACCATTACGACATAGAGTTCAAGGATGTGGATTTTGGCTACGATTCAAGGAAGGTTCTAAGTGGGGTGAGTTTCAGGATCCCTGAAAGGACCACGACAGCAATAGTTGGGCCGTCCGGATCAGGCAAGACCACGATATGCAGTCTCATAGCACGCTTCTACGACCCACAGCACGGCAGCATTCGCATAGGGGGCCACGACCTCAGGGAGTTCACCTGCGACAGCCTTCTTTCCAACATCTCCATGGTGTTCCAGAACGTATACCTTTTCAACGACACGATACGTGCCAACATATGCTTTGGCAAGCCCGATGCCACTGAGTCCCAAATGATCGAAGCTGCAAAGAAGGCCCGTTGCCACGATTTCATCATGGCGCTTCCAAACGGCTATGACACCGTGGTGGGCGAGGGTGGCGGAACGCTCTCCGGCGGTGAGAAGCAGCGCATATCCATTGCCCGTGCAATCCTCAAGGATGCACCAATCATAATCCTTGACGAAGTCACCGCCAGCATAGACCCGGAGAACGAGCACCTCATACAAGGTGCCATCTCTGAGCTCACCAAAGGCAAGACGATAATAACCATAGCCCATAGGCTTGCGACAATCCAGAATGCAGACCAGATCCTTGTCGTGGACGATGGTAGGATTGTGGAGAGCGGAACTCATGACGAGCTTGTGGCCCACGATGGTTTGTATCGTCGTTTTATGGAGATTCGTGAGAAAGCTGAGGGTTGGAAGATAGCTACTGAATGATATATCTAATCCAGTAGGGTTTGGACTTTTTAGCGGTCAGGATTTCCTGACCGCTTTTCTTATAAGGACCGTCTTTTTGGTTGGTTCTATGTACTGGGCCTGTTCCGTTCTGTGGCGGATCAGGTAGCACTGGTGGATCTTGCTGTTGCGCTTGAAGTCGTCGCCTATTGTGCTGTCAGTTATGTCTTCAACGATGAAGTCCTCGTATATCTCGCCGAACATCTTGAAGCGGGTGTAGTTGGTTGAGAATATGAGCGTGCCGCCGTTTGCAAGGTGCTTCATGCAGCAGCGGATGAGGTAGCCATGGTCGCGCTGGACATCGAAGCTTCCACGTCCTTTGCTGTTGGAGAACGTTGGAGGGTCGCAGAAGATGAGGTCGAACACGTCCCTGTTCTCCCTAAGGAATGCAAGGCAGTCGTCCCTGTAGAAGAAGTGGTTCATTGTGTTGAAGCCGTTTGCCTGCATGTTGCGCATTGCCCAGTCGAGATAGTTCGCGTTTGTGTCTACGCTTACAGTGGACAGTGCACCGCCTGCTGCGGCGTACACCGTAGCCGTTGCGGTGTAGCAGAAGAGGTTGAGGAACCTCTTGTCCCGGCTCATGCCTTCTATCATCTTCCTTACAGGTCTATGGTCCAGGAATATCCCCGTATCAAGGTAGTCTGCGAAGTTCACGAAGAACTTGTGTCCGTTCTCGTTGGCTATCATGTAGTGGGAGCTTGAACTCCGTCTCATGTATTGGTTGGCGCCTTTCTGGATCTCCCTGCGCTTGACGTATATGTTCTCGTAGTCTATGCCTGTTACCCTCTCCGTTGCCAGTATGAGCTCTTCGAGCCTTCTTTGTGCATCATCAGGGTCTATGGAGCTTGGAGCTGCATATTCCTGGAGGTTTATCCATTTGCCTTCGTATACATCTATTGCTGCGCTGTATTCAGGCATGTCCGCATCATAGAGGCGATATGATGTGACTCCCTGCTTCTTCATCTCCTCTCCAATGGTGGCAAGGTTCTTCTTGAGACGGTTCGCTGCCATCTGGGCACCAGGTGAGAGCGGCTGTGCAAGACGCTGAGCCTTCCTTTCCTTGGCCTTTTCCTCCATATTCCTTCGTTCTTCCTCGCTGAATATGTAGTAATGCGCCGCCTGACACTCTATACCGCCGTTGTAGAGGGTGTTTGTTCTGTTTGGCTTGAGGTCTATGAAGCTCAAAAGCTCGCTGTTGCCGCACAGGATCGCTATGGACCAACCGGAGAACACTTGGCATATCACCTCTCCCATCTTTGTGTAGAGCTTTCGTATGGCGGCCGATCCGCTGTCAAGCCTTACTCCGTAAGGTGGGTCGGTTACGATATAGCCCGTCTGGGATGGGACGTCTTCGCGGGTTGTCTTTGTGAAGTCTCTGACTTCGAACTTGACCATGTCCGTCACGTCCGCTGCAAATGCGTTGGAGTTGGAGATTTCGACTGCACGAGGGTCTATGTCCCAACCTATGATTCTGCATCTGCACTCTTTCTGTGCTTTTTGGGCCTCTGTTTTGATCTTCTCCCAAAGTTCTGGTTTGTGTATTGGGAGCTTTGTGAATGCAAAGGAATCGGCCTTGAGAAGGCCCGGTGCGGTGTTGGATGCCATGAGTGCGGCTTCTATGCATATCGTGCCGCTTCCGCAGAATGGATCCAGCAACGTTGGAGCTTCCACGCTTTCGTCTTCGAACGATGTTTTGAGTCTCTTGTACCAGTCGCTGCGGTAGAGAAGGGATGCAGCCATGAACTCTCCCATGACGGCCTGCGTCTGAGAGGTCCTGTAGCCCCTGTGCGAGAGGTCTCGCCCTGCGAAGTCCACGTACCAGCTTACGAGGTTGCGGTTTACATGAAGATGGAAGACGATGTCTGGATTGTCCCTGTCAACCGATGGGCGCTCTCCGTTGTAGTTGTCCCTGCATCTTTCAACGATTGCATCCTTGAGCCGTAGGGATGCAAAATGGCTGTTTCGTATCCAACGGCAGTCAGATACGGTCTCCGTTATGGCGAACGTCTTTTCAGGACTGAGCCAGTTCTCCCATGGAAGGGTCTTGGAATGCTCGTATAGCTCATCCGTGGATTCCAGCTTGTCGTAGCGGTGGATCAGCACCAGAAGCCTTGTTGCACTTCTCGTCCACATGCTGAAACGGTATGCCGTCTCAAGGTCTGCGGAGAATTCCACTCCACCTGAGCTTACGTTCGTGTCGGTCGCACCCGCTTCTATGGCTTCTTTTTCTACAAGGTCATTCTGGTTGGCGGATGCCGATGCAAAGAAAATCATATATTTCTCCTATGTTTCCGTGTGTTTTCTTCGTTCTGCTATTTCACGTTGGAATCGAAGATGCGCTTCACTTCCTCTTCATCGAAGCCGTATGTCGTACCGCAGTTGAAGCACTGGAGCTCCAGTGGAAACTTCCCTGCTTGTAGTATGGCCTTCTTCTCTTCCAATGGAAGCCTTGAAAGGAACGTTGCAAAGTTCTCTCTGTTGCAAGGGCATGAGAACGCCACAGGCTCGCTTGCAAGGTTCTGTATGCCGTAGTCTGCAAAGACGTTTGCACAGTAGTCCTGGACGGTCTGACCGTTTGCAAGTGCCTTCGCTATGGATGGAAGGCCTGCGCTCTTTGCCTGGAGTTCATCCAGTATTTTGTCGTCGCAGCCCGGCATGGCCTGAAGGAACAGCCCTCCGGCTCCCATCACACGTCCGTCCTTGTCGAAGTGTATGCCAAGGGAGAACATGGTTGGTGTCTGTTCGCTTTCGTTGTAGTAGAGGGCAAGGTCCTTTGCAAGGTCTCCATATTGCATCATGGTCTGTCCCGTGAACGGTGTCTTGGACCTTTCGAGTATTTTGGATACGCTTATGAATCCTGGTCCGTAGAGTAGGGACAGGTCTGCGCTTTCAAGTGGTTTGTCTATATGTATTGGATTGTTCTTGAGGTAGCCCCTTACGGCTCCGCACGCCCAGGATTCCACGTATACGCCGCCTATTGGGCCTCCGCACTCGACTGAGAGCTGAATCCTGTCGTTTCCCTTCACAGACGATGCCATAAGCCCTGCGGCTATGTATGCCTGACCCAGAACAAGGGTCTCCAATATACCAAGGCCGTGGTTTGCGCGCATCTGGTTCACCATAGTGGTTCCGCCTAAGCCTGTAAGACGGATCTGGCCATCAGCTAGCAACATTACCTGCCTGCCATCTTCAGCTATCCTGCTCAGGTGTTCTGCAAGAAGCTGGTCTTCAATATGTTTTTTTATCATTGTGCTTTAAGCTTAGTGCAACGGGTTGTTTTGTTCAAGGTATCCGTGTGGCATATGGAGCGCATGGGCCTTATGGGGTGCACGGGGCTTATGGGACGCATGGGCCTTATGGGGTGCACGGGGCTTATGGGACGCATGGGCCTTATGGGGCGCACGGATAACGCACGGATTTGGTTGAGACGCATGGGGGTTTATGGATATAATCCAACGTATGAAGGGCATACCGTTCGAGAAGACGCAGCAGACGATAAAGCGCAAGTGGAGGATCCTTGAAGGAAAGGAGCGTCCGTTCGTGCTTGCCGGCCTTGCCATAGTCTACATTATGCTCATGTCTTTGGTGTTCGTCCTTCATGGAAGTTTCATCGAAAAGCTTACGCTGGAGATGAAGTTCGAATCAGAGAAATCGTTCAATTCAATATACCTTGCGCTGGCCGACGACACGTCAAAGGCCATTGCGGCCATGCAGGACGAAGGGGTGTCCGGCATTGGAATCTACTCCTCCAACGGACAGGTCTACACCAAACTTGGTGATGCACCGTCCACGATTCCTTTGTCAAAGCTTGTAAGGGCGCGCCAGCGCAACCAGGACTCCACTTTGGGCATCTATCTCATGGACGATGAGACGAAGGAGATAGAGTACTTCAGGCTCTCGCGCCTCAACGTGGCTCTGGAGGCGGGAGGTATAAGCATATCCCAGGATGGAACGGTCAGGATCCCGTATGATTTCCCTGAGATAATCTATGTACGCTTCGACGGTGACTCGTACTATTCCAGCGTAAGGTGGGTGAACATCATAACGATAGCTTCGATTTTGTTCATCACACTGTTTTTTTTACTCGTACTCAATATGTACAGCACCAACAGACGATATAGAATTGAGCTTCAGAAAAACGAAGGGCTTGCAAAGCTTGGTGCTGCTGCACGCACGCTGACCCATGAGATAAAGAATCCTCTCAGCGCAATGACCATTCAGAGTGCGCTTTTGAAGAAGCTCCTTCCTCCTGAGTACCATGAAGACCTACGTGTGATGGACAATGAAATACATCGCCTTACGAACCTCACAAACAAGGTAAGCGATTTTCTCAAGAACCCGGTCGGGAATCCTGTGGATATAGAGCTCGTTGGGTTCATATCCAATATAGCAGGATTGTTCGCGGCGCCCATAGAGGTTGCCGTTGGCGACAATATCGGGCTTGGAAATGGAGTTTACGTGTATTTTGACGAGGACAGGGCGAGATCGGTCTTCGAAAACCTTATAAAGAACGCAACGGAGAGCACGAAGGAACGTGACCCTCAGGTTTGCGTGGAGATCCGCAGGGGGCGAAGGGATACCGTGGTGGTCAAGGTGATGGACCGTGGCGACGGCCTTCCCAAGGAGACGAAGGACAAGATATTCGACCCGTTCTTCACCACCAAGATATATGGGTCGGGCATTGGGCTTTCCATTTCGCGTGAGTTCGTGGATGCTGTAGGCGGCACGCTCAGGCTATACGACAGGGACGGAGGTGGCACGGTGGCGGAAGTCGTGCTTCCCTGCCTGAAACAAAACGAGGTGCATGTATGAACATTCTCATCGTAGACGACGAGACCAACATAAGGGACCTGATGGTCCGATATCTCAAGACCGATGGCATTGAGGGTGAGGGTGCTGAGAATGCATACTCTGCCCAGAGGCTGCTTAGCCAGAAGCCGTTCGACGGATGCCTCATAGACCTTCGTATGCCGGGCATGGATGGACTTGAGCTCATACGCTGGATACGGCAGGAAGGTTTCAGGATGCCAATAGTGATGGTCAGCGCCCATGGGGAGATAACAGACGCCGTAGAGGCTCTCAAGCATGGTGCTCAGGATTATATTGTGAAACCTTTCAATCCTGAGGAGGTCGTCATAAAGCTCAAACGGCTTGTTGAGGCTCAGAACTTCAGGAACATCCAGGAGACGGAGGAGCGCCTTCCTCAGGACCATGCATTCATTGGCGAAAGCGTTCAGATCCAGCGCATAAAGAGCATGGTTTCAAGGATAGCCCTTACCAATTCAAGTGTTCTGGTGACAGGCGAAAGCGGCACGGGAAAAGAGGTGATAGCCCGCACGATACACGAGCAGAGCCCTTTGTCTGAAGGGCCTTTCGTTGCCATAAACATTGGCGGTGTACCAGAGAACCTTCTTGAGAGCGAGCTCTTCGGCTATGAAAAAGGGGCCTTCACCGGCGCTGTGTCACGCAAGACGGGAATGTTCGAGCTTGCAAGCGGCGGCACGCTGTTTTTGGATGAGATAGGGGAGATGCCGTCTTCGCTTCAGGTAAAGATCCTGCGTGTGCTGCAGGAGCGCACGATAACAAGGCTTGGCGGCACGCAGCCAATTCCAATAAACGCACGCATAGTATGCGCAACCAACCGCAACCTTGAAGACATGGTGCGCGAGGGGGCGTTCAGGGAGGACCTTTTCTACAGACTCAATGTGGTGCGCATCCATGTCCCTCCCCTTAGGGAGCGTAGGGAGGACATTCCTCTTTTGGTTTCCTGGATATTGAGGAAGCTCAATGCCCGCATGGGGCGGCAGTTCACGGGTCTTACCCCTGAAGCCATGGAGAAGCTCAAGGAGTACAGGTTCCATGGAAACATAAGGGAGCTTGAGAACATACTTGAAAGGGCCGCCATATTCACTGATGGCAGCATCATTGGGGAGGATGAGCTGGACCTGCGGGCCAACGAATTGGAGCCTCCTTCGAGGGATGTTGGTCCATGTGGTGGCCTGACGTTTGGAGATGAGGCCGTTTCGTTGAAGGATGTTGAGAAACAGACCATTGAAAGGGCTCTGCGCCGATGGGAGGGGAACCGCACCAAGGCTGCTGATGAACTTGGAATTACGAGAAGGACGCTAATAAACAAGATAGCCGAGTTTGGGCTTGATATTTGATTTGATGTTCGATTCGATATGTGAGCCAATGGTGAGAGCTCAAAGATTCGAGTCTTTGACTGTGTGGATTTTTTGGCTGCATCGTGGCAAGTGGAGGATTCTATGGAAGAGAAAAGATGGGATTTGACCCCAATATATCCGGCGGTGGACTCGCTGGAGTTCAATGATGATTTGGCAAGGCTCAAGGGGCTTTTGGATTCGTTCAGAAAGAGCCTTGAGGAAGGTTGCCAGTGTGGCGATTCGTGTGGTTGTGAGGGTTCTGGACATGGAGTTTCTCTTGCCGGTCTGATCGATGCAATGAACGAGATAGGCGACCTTTCAACGACGCTTTCTTCGTATGCGTACTGTCAGGTTTCCACCAATACGACCGACAAGGCCGCTGTGAACGCCCTCAACAAGGTTGAGGAGCTTTCAATGGACAGTGCTGTTTGCAATACGCTTTTTACTGAGTATGTCGCTTCGCATGGCTCTGAGGTGGCTTCGTATTGTGCCGAGCATCCTGAGTACGCGTTTGTTCTTGGTGAGGTTGCCGATGAGGCGAAGCATCAGATGCCAAAGGAGATGGAGGAGCTTGCCGCAGACCTCATGAGAAGCGGCTCAGACAGCTACGACAGGCTTCAGGAGGCTGTCTCCTCCAGTGCAAGCGCTTCGCTTGACGGTGAGAACCTGACCGTAATCCAGCTGCGCGCCCTTGCAACAAGTGCAGATCGCGAGACGAGACGCAAGGCATACGAAGCGGAGCTCAAGGTCTGGAAGGAACATGAGATCTCCTTTGCATACGCCCTCAACGGGGTGAAGGGTACATGCCTTTCCCTTGAGAAGCGCCGCCATTGGAACAGCCCAATTGAGCGGTCCATGCATGGGGCTCGCATTAATCAGAAGATCCTGGATGCCCTCATTGGCACGTTGGAGAAGAACCTTCCAATGTTCCGCTCCTATTTGAAGGCAAAGGCCAAGCTCATTGGTGTGGACAAGCTTGCGTTCTACGATCTGTTCGCCCCTGTTGGTAATGCCAATATGTCCTATTCCTTGGAGGAGGCCCGCGACTTTGTGGTCAAACAGTATGGTTTGTTCAACCCTGCTATGGGACAGTTCGCCTCCCATGCGTTCTCACATGGTTGGATAGATCCTCTTCCTCGCTCTGGAAAGACCGGCGGCGCATACGACATATATATTCCAAAGATCAAGGAAAGCCGCGTATTCGCCAACTTCGACGGCACATACGATGGCGTCTCCACGTTCGCCCATGAGCTTGGACATGCATGGCACGACCACATCGTAAGCACAAAGCCCTCCATGCTTGCCTCCTATCCTATGACGCTCGCGGAGACGGCTTCGATATTCAGCGAGTTCATAGTGTTCAAGGGTGCTGTGGAGCAGGCATCAGGCGACGAGAAGCTTTCGATCATTGAGCAGTTCGTACAGGGCGCCTGCCAGGTGTGCGTTGATATCCTTTGCCGCTTCTACTTTGAGCGTGAGCTTTTCGAGCGCCGTAAGGGCGGTGAGCTCATGCCTGATGAACTGTGTGAAATAATGATCGACTGCCAGAAGAAGACATACGGCGATGGTCTTGACGAGAACTTGCTTCACCCATACATGTGGGCGGTCAAGGGCCACTACTACAGCACGGGGTTCTCGTTCTACAACTATCCGTATGCGTTTGGACAGCTGTTCGCTCTTGGGCTTTATCATAGGAGTGAGGGTGTTGGGTCTTCCTGCGGGGTTTCCGGTGCAGATGAAAGGCCGTTCTATGAAAAATACAATGAGTTGCTGTCCCTCACAGGCCAGCTTCCTGCCAAGGATGTCGCCCTCTCAGCCGGCATAGACCTTGAGGATCCTGCGTTCTGGCAGGAAGGTATGGACATAATAGCCTCCTACGTCAAGCAGCTTGAGAAGATGGCCCAGAAGGTGTGAGGGCTCTTCCATGATTGTAAAGGCAGGTGAGTTCGTTCAGGGCGGCCGCACTGTAGGCCGCCTTGATGATGGCAGAGTTGTTTTCCTCGATGGTTTGTTTCCTGGAGAAGAGGCGCAGGTCCGCATAACGGAGGAGAAGAAGGACTTCTGCTTCGCCGTGCCTTTGAACATCGTTGAAAGGAGTTCTGATAGGCGTATATCTCCTTGCCCGTACAGCCGCGAATGCGGTGGGTGTCCTTGGATTGAGCTTGAGTACGAGGCCCAGGTCAGGGCGAAGGAAGAGCTTGGGCGAAAACTGTTTTCAGACTGCGGGGATTTGGAGTTCCTTGGGACGGTGAAATGCCCTGATGAGTTCCATTATCGCAGTCGCGCCCGTTTCCAGTATCGTATAGGCAATGGAAAGGCAAGGCTTGGGTTCTGTGCGGAGAAGTCCAATTCAACGGTTGGCATAGAGAGCTGCATAATTGCAGACGAAGCTCTCAACGGGTTCATAAAGGAACCGCCGCGCCTGAATGCATGGGAGCTCAAGGATATGGAGCTTCCGTGCATCACCACCGACGCGGGGGTTCTGTACGGCAACGGAATTGGCTGGATTACGATAAACGGCCACAGGCTTCCTGTTTCCAATTCCGTGTTCTTCCAGTCCAATTTGAGACTGCTTCCTCTTTTGATTGATTATGTTGTAGCGAGCGTCCAAGGTAGTAGTGTGATGGACCTCTACAGCGGTGTTGGTACGTTCAGTGCCTACCTTGAGGACAAGTATGATGTAACCGCGGTGGAGATGAACAAGCATTGTCTTGACCTTGCCAAGAGGCACCTTTCAAAGACATCGTTCTTCACTTCTTCCGTAGAGAAATGGAATCCTCAGAAAAGGGGTGTGGACACAGTGATCGTAGACCCTCCTCGTGTGGGTCTTGCCAAGGAAGTCCCCTCGATGATTGCTTCATGGAATCCTTCACGCATCGTCTATGTCTCCTGCTATGCTCCAACCCTGCATAGGGATGTCCTTCGCTTGGCGGAGCTTGGCTACCGCCCAACTTCCATCAAGATGTTCGACTTCTATCCTCAGACAGCCCATACGGAAAGTGTGGTGGTTCTGTCGCGTATGCAGTTTTGAAAGTCTCTTAGACTTTTTAAACTAAAAACAAGTGGAAAAGTCTAACAATTAGACTTTTCCACCGAAAAAACCACGTAAAAGTCTAAGTTTGTATTCATGATGGACGTTGGAGGATGTTCAAAGCCATCCAACGGAGTTTCAATTTCAGGTTCTTCACGGAAAGTTGGGGGATTGGGAGACGGGAATCATCGAAGGAGAGCATCCAGCCTTTGGGCGGTTGCGACTGATGTGTCTCTTGAGGCGGTCGTGGCGCTTGTGGCGGTTGTGGATGGTTGAACAGAAAGAGGCTTTATATCCAAAGCCCCCTCTTTCAGCGTTTCCGATACAGCTTTTCCCATCCAAACCGCTGGACAACCCCCTCGTATGCTATTCTGATGGAAAAAAGGACGAAATCGCACATAAGTGTGCGAAATCGAATGAAAAACAGTTGAAATCGCACATCATCGGGCCTCGTTCAATGTCATTTGCGGTCAGAACAGGAAAGGGGAACCGCGACGGTACTATGCCGTACGGTGCGGTTCGAACAGACGCAGTTGTCACCGCAAAGAGCGTTCCTGAGTGTCCCGCATCCATGGAGTCGGACCGCTTCGGAGTGGTTGGAGCGTCCATATGTACGATGGCGGTGCATGATGGCATGAAAGGCCTTGTCCACGCTGTTTGTGTGCATGCTCAACTACAAGCAGCAGAATTGGATGACAAATGTACCCTTGTATGCCGTGGCGGAATGGATTGTTGTAGCTGAATAGTCAAAACCACTTTGTTGTATTGAGATAAGGCTATGCAATTACCAACTTGTTCGTCTTTTTCAAGAACTTGGCTGGGATTGGTTTGTCTAATCGCCACACTATGTTCATTGGTTTGCTACCTGAATGCCTAACATAGTTCGCAGTACCTAGGAACGTGTATGCTTCTGCATTGTTCGACAAACTGTCGTTCTTGAATTCCCTTACGAATAGCAAAACCTTGCTCCCCATTTCTTTATGATGTATGTAGCGCTGACCGGTCTTTGAATTCTCTGATGTCGTACTTTGGCTTTGCCAGTGAAAAAGACGTTCGTTTATGGAATAATCGTTGTACATCGTGGTTGGAGAGTAGTCCTTGTCGGCTTTGTTGAGCGTTATGAAAAAGACATCCAGCTTTTTGTCTTCTAACCATTTGACCCCTTCTCTTACCGTAGATGGTTTTTGGAAATCCAAGGCTGATAGTATCTGATCTCGTGTGTAGGTGCAGTGTGCATCCAAGGGACAGTCAAACCCGATATTTACAGGAGAGTCGATGAAATCGATGTGATCAAATTGATATCGCAATAGATCGGACAGTTCATTGACCATTACTGGATTTGAACAAAGACCATGCAGGTGATCTTCTGTCATATAGTCATCCCAATTCTCGGAATCCTTTCCCCATAGTGTTATGACAAACATTCTCAGCATTCTTTTTTGAACTTCTGGCAATGTTTGGAAACTCAATGCTCTCAGGTTTTGTAGAACATCAAGGAGAAATGTAATCCAACGCCTGGAATCGATTGTGGCAAATTTGGCAAAAGCCTTGGTCATAAGTAGTTCCATAGGTTCATTGAAGCATTCCTTAATGTCTGCATTTACGCATAGTCTTGAAAAGTTCGAAAACCTGTAAATGGAACGAGGGTCGATGCGATAATGATCCAGGAAATTATGAAGCGTCAAAGGCTCTCCGCTGTCTTCTTCGAATGTTGAGATTCTTGATATCAAACCTGCGGTGTTTCCGTAGGATGATCTTATATTGTCAAGAATATGTCTGGCTGCAATCTTTTCCAATTGGATGTAGCATCCTTTTGGAAGGGAAACGAATCCCTCTTTTATTTCTCTGCTGACGCTATGCGTTGTATTGAATAGCAGTGCCGCGAACTTGTCTTCAAAGTTGTATCTTTTGTTTGCTTGTCCTATGAAATCCAATACAGTTAGGCATTCTTTGCCATCAGCAAGACGCAGTCCTCGTCCTAGTTGCTGGAGGAATACTGTCAGGGACTCGGTAGGCCTTAGGAACAGAACAGTGTTTACGTCAGGTATATCAACTCCTTCGTTGTAGATGTCCACAACGAATATGAAGCGAATTTTTCCGGAAACGAGCCAATCTTTCGCTTTTCTTCGTTCGTCATCAGGAGATTGTCCTGTAAGGCAGATGGATGGAATGCCTTGCGTGTTGAAGTAGTCTGACATAAACGCTGCATGTGCTGTAGATACACAGAATCCCAATCCTTTTACTTCGTCTATATCCGTTATATATTTCAGCAAAGAAGACACTATCCAGTCCGCCCTCTGTTTTGATGCTGTATAGAGTAATGACAATTCGTTCTTGTCATATCCTCCATGCGTCCACCGTACCTCGTTCAAATCCACTGTGTCGTCTGTGATGCCAAAGTATTGGAACGGACACAGAAGTTTTCGCTCTATTGCTTCTGGCAGTCGTATCTCCGCTGCTATTCGATTGTCAAAGTATTGGAGTATGTTTTTCCCGTCCATTCGTTCTGGAGTGGCTGTCAATCCTAGAAGTATTTGGGGTCTGTAATAAACAAGAAGTTTCTGATATGTAGGTGCAGCGGCATGGTGAAATTCATCCACAACGATGTAGTTGTAGAAATCAGGAGTCGTTTTTGAAGTGAAGTTCTGGGAATTGAAGGTCTGTATGGAAATGAATAGGTGGTCGATTCCGTCTGGTTTCGTTTTCCCGTTGAACATCTCTCCAAAGTTTCCGTTTTTGAGTACGGCGCGGAATGTGGCTAGGCTTTGTTCGAGTATTTCCTCTCTATGTGCAACAAACAGCAATCTACATAGAGCGCCTGGGTTTTGTTTCCTAAATCGTTTGTAGTCCAACGCCGATATGACGGTCTTCCCTGTTCCTGTTGCGGCGACAATCAAGTTCTTACTGCTATTTCTAATGGTGCGTTCAGCTTCAAGTTCATCCAGGATTTCCTGCTGATACGAATAGGGTTTGACATCTATCGTGTATGTTTCCGCATTGTTGTGGTTGAAGTACTTTTCAGCATTGAGGGCTCTTGCCAAACGTTCCTTTTGAGTTTCTGAGTAATACTCGAATTCGTTTGAGTTCCAATAGCTCTCGAATGTGGCGTTGATCTTGTCTATCGTCTCTGGCTGGTCCTGCTTCGCAATCTTTATGTTCCATTCCAATCCGCTTGAGATGGCTGCATTTGAAAGGTTTGACGATCCTATGTAGGCTGTTGAGAATCCTGTATCACGATAGAATACATACGTCTTGGCATGCAGCCTTGTCCGTTTCGTATCATAGCTTACCTTGATAAACGTATTGGGTAGTTTCCGTAGTTCTTCAATTGCCTTGACATCCGTTGCTCCCATATAGGAGGTCGTGATTATCCTGAGTTCTCCGCCTTTGTGCGTGAACTCCTGCAATTCGTTTATGATTAGTCTAAGCCCGCTCCATTTGATGAAGGACACGAGCATGTCAATCTTGTTCGCAGTCAGTATTTCCTTTTTCAGTTCTGTATACATTGGAGGTTCATGTAATGAGCCTGTGAATAGGGAGCTTTGGGCTATTGATGTTTCTGGTCTGCATATATCCGAGATTGTTTTGTGTGTTGCTAGGACTGGATCCGTTTCGCCCAGGAGAGCAAGAAGCTGTTCTGCTTTTCGCTCGATGCTCAACGTTGCAAAATCCAAATCCTGTGTTGTCTCTTCTATTATCTTTACAATTTTGTTCGCAAGGGATACTTGGTTCGAGATATCCCCGCCTTTGTCTATGACGTTGTTCAATCCTTTTTGAATCACTGAAGATAGGTATTCTGATAGAATCTTGGATGCTTCAGCCTCGTCCAAAGTCTTTATTTCCTTGCGGTTTTCAGGAAAGCTCTCAAGTTCGTTGCTCATGGCTTTGTTTATGACTTGTTCGTATAGTCCTGGTTTCAGCATCTGTCAGTATTCCCCGCTTTTTGATTGTTGTTTTTTTGTGTATATTCTACTATTGGAAGCTGTTTTTATAAAGATCTTGAAGCCTTGATTCTGAATTTGGAAATGACAGACAAGACCTGGTACTTGTCTTGCAAATCGCTTCAGTGTACGTATTTCCAAAGAACAATGTGTTGTAGGGCATTGGCTTGGTGTGTATCATGCAGAGAAGTAGAGGAGCTTTGCACCTGTCCGATTACGAGAAGTTGAAGGAGTTCTGGAATTCGAACAAAGTTGAACCAGAGAGGATAGAGGGTAGGTGGGTAGAGGATGAAGTATTCGACAGAGTTGTCTCCCAAGGACTTCGCAATGCGGAGCTCATCCTTGACTATGGTTGTGGCTTTGGTTGGGGGTTTTTCGAAATGTCGTTCATTGGCGGTTTCAAGAAAGGCATTGGAATTGATACCTCCTCAAATTCCATTGATTATTGCCGTAGAACTGCAAAGCTGAGCGGGATGAAGAACCTTGAGTTCCTGTGCGGAGACGAAGGACTTCTTGATAGCTACAGGGCCGGCTTTGATTTCATTCTAACCGTGAACACGCTTGATGTGGTTCCCAAGGAGGTATGCGACGACATAATGGAGAGGCTTTCCGCTTCCTTGAAGTCTGGTGGTCGCATTGCCATATGCCTCAACCCCGAGTTTTCTGATGACGGCTTCAGGGTGATTGGAATATAGGTATGGCTGCAAGGATGGTGTTTTCAGGTGCAATCGGAAAAGCCCTGAAGAATGGATTGAATACTTCTCAAAGTATCTGCATTTCGTGGAGTTCGATACCTTCTACCTCTCGGAAGGTGAGAATAGGTCTCTTCACGAAAACGTGTGGAATGGGAACGTGTACACACTTTTGGGTCTACTTTTGGGTTATTTCAATTTAAATCGACTCCGTCATTCTCTTGTTTTCGTAGGCGCTTGAGCCTGGATTCCCATTTGGTGTATTCGTCGGTTCTATTGTCATCGGTTTCCATGAATTGAGCGTATTGGAAATCTGGAACAATCTCAGGATCTCCAATAATGGTGTATCCTTGTGGTTCAAAGAGCTTTTCCACCAGAAAGTTGTACCATGTTGAGACTTCCCCGAATTTGGTTGCATATGAAGTTAACTCATTCGATTCAGTGAAGAACCAAGGACATGGGCAGTACGGATCAGTGTCTTCAGGATATGGATAGTTTGATTTACAGAATTCATCGAATTGCAGTATAAATGCATCATCCACTGCTGGCTCAAGGCGGATAGTTTTTTTGTTGATTAACCAAATTCCCATACAAACCTCCTTTGTTTGCAAGTGATTTATACTCTACAATATAAACCATTGGCAAATTATTTCAAGATAAATTTACCTTCGGGTGTCATTTTATGCTTTTTGCAATTGACACATATTAGACTCGCATCTAAATTTGGAAATGGAGGATCAAGCATGGCCAACGTTTACGATGTTGCAAATTTCTTTATCGGCATTGCAAACAAAAGTGCAGATGACTCAATAACCAATCTCAAGCTCAACAAACTTCTCTACTTTGCCCAAGGTGTTTTTTGGCGAGAAACGGTAAAGTTTTGTTCAAAGATAAGATCTCTGCAGGGGAATTCGGTCCCGTTGTTCCCTCAATCTACCGTAAAAACAGTCCTTATTGCAGACATTCCATAGAATGTGTAGATGCATCTTTCAATGGTGGCTCGTTTACAGAGGAGGAGCTTGGTATCCTTTTCGATGTGATGAGAGAGGTCGGCCAATATACCGGCAGCAAGCTTGTTTCCATTACTCATCAACAGGGCACCCCTTGGTCTGAGGTCTATGAACATGGGAAGAAACATGTTATAGAAACCTCCTCCATGAAGGAGTATTTTACGAAGCATCCAATCAAATCGTTTTCAATGCCAAAGACAACTGAAGTCGTTAGAGTTTTACCAAAGGATTGGTATGACCCTTTTGAAGATGATGAATGCGTTTCAGCGGTTTGACTTGGTTCTTGCAGAATTCTCTCTTGACTATTGGGCATCTTCAACCAATTGACATCTTTGAACTTCAGAAGATGTTATCTCTAGTTTAGAAAAGTACCTATTGCTATGTTTTCTTAGCTTTCGATATCAGACAACACCACTCCAAGGAGTTTCTTCACCGAGTTTTGGTATTCCGGATGTTTTTCAAATGCCACATAGAGTTCTTTTGCTTCTTTGCTGAGTTCTGGAGATTCCACTCCAAAGAGTTCGTTTGGGGTTATCTCCAGTATTTCGCATAGCAATGGCAGTTTGTCGATAGATGGGGATCCTCCGCTCATCCACTTGTTTATTGATGCCGGTGCAACCTTCATTTTCATGGCAAGTTCCACTTGGGACATCTTCTTTTCTTTTTTGATTGTTCTGTTCAGTATTTTGGTTATTCGCTCTGATAGCAATTCATTCTGCATAATTAGATAATAGCTAAACGGTGTAAGAGTTTAAAGCCTAAAATGAAACAATGTTGAATTCTAGTCTTGATAATATCGTATAAGTGAATTATAATTGCATATTATTAACCAATAGTTTAATTCTATGTAAAGAAGGAGATCTTTTTATGAAAGAAAACGAAGAGAATCAAGAGTACAAGAGTGATCTTGTCAAATTGTTGGATAAGTATGTAAGCTTGCGTCAAGAAAAGTTCGCAATTTCATAAGTCACTGAACCCTCAGGCAGCCCTCCTGGCATCCAAAAGTTCTTTCTGCTGTTTCAGCTTCTCAGCTTTGATGTAGCTGACTCCGCTGAGCCTGTCCTCCGAATATTCAATCAGATAGCTTGTCACCAATCTGATGTATGAATCAATTCCCGGAAATATCCCTACAACCTTTGTCCGTCTTCTAATCTCCTCATTCAACCTTTCAAGGGTGTTGGTACTGGCAATCCTCCTTTGGTCCAGCAACTCAAAATTGTAGTACTGGATAGAATCCTCAAATCCTTCCTCAAGGCATTGTACCGCTTTTGGGAACCGCTTCTCGAACTCTTGTACAAAATGGTCCTTCAGCTTTGTTGCCGTTGTTGCATCAGAAGCCTGCCATATGAGCTTGAGCTTGGCTGCCGCAGCCTCTTTCCGTTTCTGCGGTATGTATGAAAGTATATTCCTCATGAAGTACACCTTGCACCTCTGCCAACATGCCCTGGTCCAGGCTTTCATAATTGCAGATCCCAGTCCTTTATGGGCATCGGACACACACAACCAAACCTTCTCCACTCCTCTTGCCTTGAGATTTCCCGTGGACCGGTAAGGGCCAAGTGGGGCTATTTCCTTAGAGCTGAGAGCTTCTACAACGTAGCCACTGCAGAGACGGAGTATGCAGATCCTGGCTGTTCGCATGAATACCACAGGAAGTCACATGGTGAGAGTTTTCTTGCTGTACTGCAGGACAACCTGAACAGTGACAGCGTCTTCTTTCTCGATGAGCCTGAGGCGGCGCTATCTCCTTCTCGACAAATGGCTTTGCTTTGCGAAATCATGCGATACTCCAAGCAAGGGTCTCAGTTCATAATTGCAACCCATTCACCCATACTATTGGCACTTCCCAAGGCCGAAATCCTTAGTTTCGACGATGGAAGAATTCATCCCTGCGAATATGAAGACACGGACAGCTATCAGGTAACTTCAATGTTCATCAATGACAGAGAGAGGATCCTCAGACGGCTAAGCGATGAATGAGAAGCAAGTTCTGTTAGGAATTTTTGACGAAACGGAAAAAATTCCTAATGCAAATGCTATCTGACTCCTTGTCCAATTCTTTTGATTTCCTCCTCTATTATCTCCATCGCTTCGTATCTGAGAAAAACGTGAAGAGCCTTTTTCCTTTACCTTTAGACATTTTCCGTACTATGATTAACGCAATGAGACATGCTTCAGTTATTGTTTTTCTTTTAATGGTTTTGTTTGCTTTCACTTGTTGCACCTCCATGAGCAGTTTTTTATGACCCATGGTTTGAAGATGGTGTAATCCCAGAAGAATGCTTCTTGAAAGACGGAGAAGAACCTAAAGTGTATTTTACCGATGATTTCGACTCAGATATCTATTTTCTTCAGTCAAACTATTACCTTATTCTTGGAAACTCATCATACAATGGCCCTTCTGATTCATCCCTGCTGAAAGCTGTTGCCTCCTTGTGTGTAGACAAAAGAGCAAAGATTGGTCTGTATGCGTATCAGTACACAGACACAAGAATCGGTGTATATTCTTCCGGTTCATACCTCGGAACATACTCAGTCCCGCGCTATGATTATGATGTATATTTGTTTGTCCCAATGCCGGAATTCCTGATGATTGAAAAGGCAAGAATTGGACTGGATGTAAGAAACCTTGACTCCTCAGACCGGCTTTCAACAAAGAGGAATGTAGGAGCCTATGTGTCCCTCGTTTACGATTCATCTCCAGCCTTCTATGCAAACATCACCCGAGGAGATGTCATTGCCGAGGTTAATGGAACTACAATTACAAGTGCAAATCAGCTGACAGCTATCTTTGATGCCGCAAAACCGACAGATATGCTCTGTATCACGCTCTACAGAGATGGTTTGCCATTTACGGTTGAGCTTTCTCCTCTGTACTAATAATCATAAATCCTAGAGCAACTTCCAAAACTCCTTCATGCGTCCTGGCCATGCCCTGCACGGCTGGAATACCGCTTTCAGCAACTTCATAATACACAAAGCATTGCCTCAGTTGCTTCATACGGATTTCATCTCGGCAATCCATGTCCAATCCACACAAAGCATAGTTTTGAAAGTTCCTCTGTGCTGCAACTCTCTTTTTCGACAGTTGCGGTACAATCAATTGTACCGCAGACATGGAAAAATGCACTTGCGGTACATTTTGGGATTGAGGTCTTGAAACGGCATATGGAGTCTGTTATGTTGCCAAAGCCCAAGTTGATCGTTGATGATCCACAATGAAGGTCCATGGGCACAACCGTGTCTGAAGACAGGGAGAAACGGAGCCTTTCGACGTTTGGTAGCCCCGGCTTTTCAGTGAAGAACCAAACGTTGGCTCTTTGGTGTGTTCCTTATGGATGCCGGCAATGATTGGCTTACATCTGGCAGGGCGTTCAAGATTGATTGTTGTTGCAAACAAAGCAAGTTTCTATTCGATTTTTCTGGCAATAATGCCACTTTTTTCGAATACATGGGTTATGCAACTTCGTTGGTTCTATGGCCAAGCTTCCTCATTTCCTCTGCGATTATCCCAGCCGCCTCGTCCACAAGGTTTCGTGTCACCGTTGCCATGAGGGAGACGCGTAGGAGGCATTCGCCTTCAGGGACTCCAGGAGGGAGGACCGGGTTGACGTAGACTCCGTTGTCGTACAGGTTTCTGGCCAGCTCTAGGGTGTAGTCCGCCGTCCTTGTCATGATTGGGATGATAGGTGTAGGGGAGTCCACTATCTCTATCCCGTGGCTGCGGAACGACATACGAGTATAATCCGCTATGGACTTGAGCCTTTCAACGATATCGGGCTGCGATTTGAGGTGTCTCAGAGCGGCCAATGCGCTTGCTGTGTTGGCAGGTGTCATGCTTGCGGAGAAGATGAAGGGCCTTGATGTGTGGCGTGCATAGTCCACTGCGGTGCGGCTGCCTGCCATGAAGCCGCCCAGACTTGCAAGCGATTTGCTGAACGTACCCATGATGATATCGACTTCTCCTTCAAGTCCAAAGTGGCTTGCTGTACCGCGGCCGCCTTTGCCTATGACCCCTATGGCGTGTGAGTCGTCAACCATGATGCGTGCGCCGTATCTGCGTGCCAGGGAAACGATTTCAGGAAGTTTGCAGATATCACCCTTCATAGAGAAAACGCCATCTGTGACGATGAGGCATCCGCTTGTCGTAGGTACCTTCTTGAGCATTCTTTCAAGTTCATCCATGTCGCTGTGGTGATAGCGCAGCATGGTGCCGTAGCTGAGCCTGCAGCCGTCGTATATGCTCGCGTGGTTCTCCCTGTCGCATATCACATAGTCGTTGCGCCCAACCATTGAGCTTATGATTCCAAGGTTCGTCTGAAAACCAGTAGGGAATGTTATGGCATCCTCCGTTCCCAGAAAACCAGCAAGCTCCCTTTCGAGCTCTACGTGCAGGTCAAGCGTTCCATTCATGAAACGGGAGCCAGAGCATCCTGTGCCGTATTTGGAGAGGGCTTTTTCTGCGGTATTCAACACTTCCTTGCATGTCGTGAGCCCTAGATAGTTGTTCGACCCAAGCATTATCCTTCGCTTTCCTTCCATGACGACTTCCTTGTCCTGCCTGCTTTCAAGGCAGTGGAAGTACGGGTATATTCCCTTTGCTCTATACTCATTTGGCTTTGTGAATGCCTTGCATTTATCGAATAGATCCATTTATGATCCTCCTTGTTTTGTTTCCAAATTGTTTCCAAAACTTTACTTATTCAACATGTGTGGATTATAATTGCACGAAAACCCTTGGTATCGGACGTTTTGGTTCGCTTGTGGGGGATATGCAACATATAGCCCGATGCCGTGGAGAAAGCGAGGATTGAAAGTGGATCTACGTATAGTGAAGACCAAAAAGGCGATTCGCAGGGCGTTCTTTGAACTTCTAAGGACAAAGAACGTGAACTCCATTTCCATAAAGGAGATAGCGTCTTTGGCCGAGATTGACAGAAAGACGTTCTATTCCCACTATGCCGGGGTGTATGAGCTTGTGGACGAGTTGGAGAACGAGGCTGTGCTTTTGGTTGCGGACCTCGTCTACGACATAGATGCCTACAACATCTTCACAGATTCCAATCAGATGCTCTATGTCTTGGAGACGATTAATGAGAACAAGGCGTTTTCGTATCTGAGGTATCTTTTCGTAAAGGGCAACGCCGATCTTCTCAACAAGTTCATCGCCTCCGTGAAGAGTCGTATGATGGCAGAGTTCAAGCCCCGCCTGAACATGGACGATTCTACATTGTCCTTTGTCGTTGACTACACGCTTGCGGGAATCACCACATGTTATCAGGCTTGGCTGCGTGATGGCAGACCTATTCCAATCCGCAGTCTCTGCGAACAGCTTAGTCGCATAGTAGTGCTTGGACTCAATGGTGTCGCCATTCAATAGAAGGCCTTGAAGACGCTCATCATAACATAAGGTCTCTGCATGATGTGTGGAACGCGAGCTCAGAAGAGCCCCGTTCCCCACAGCATTTCCAGATTCTCCTTCACTACGTTGTAAAGCGCATTCCCTCCCGTGTGGTCTGGAAAGTTGCGCCAGATGAGGATTCTGCTATTGGGGCTTACCTGTGATATGGGTGAGGCCACGGGATTGTGGAGGTTGTCTATCACTAGAGGATAGGCCTTTGAATGCGCCTCCTCTATCTGTGCAGCCGTGAGAGCGCCGGCTCCAAATGTGGAGACTACGTTAAGTCCAAGATCCCTTGCGAATTCGGCTTGGTTCGTGTTGGCATAGACTTCAATGTCCCTGTTTGGAGACTTTGCAATCCTTTCGCGTGCATCCTCGACAAGTTCTTGGAACTTTCCAAAACGCTTTGAAGCCTCTTCCTGTGTACCTGCCTTCTTCGACAGCATATCCACCATGTTGTAGAGGTTCTCCAAGGTATTCGTTGTCTTGATCTTTACGATTCTGTCTGAATCCAATTGGGCTGCTGAACCTATGGTCTTCATCATCTTTTCATATCCTGCGTGCATGAAAAGCTTTGCATTCACTACGTTTGCCATGTCGTCTGCGGTGATTTCATACTCAGGAGGATGCTTGAGGTTCGCCGGTGCTACGGTGACCACACCGTCTAATCCAGCAAGCTCGGCTATGGCAGCCACCCAGCTTGTGGATGCCACGTACTTTGGCTCGTTGGACTGCTCTGTGACAGGTTGTGCGAAACACAACGCTGATACGACTGCGAAAACCAAAAGCACGACTGTTGTCTTTTTCATTCTTTCGTTCTCCTTTTGCGGAATGTTGTATGTGATATGAGCGAATCCGCTGCATATACTATGGTTGCAAGGACTGCAAGGACCCCGCTGACAGGAAGGTTCCAAAGCAGTGAGGCAAGATATCCTAGGATTGACATGACCAATCCTGTGATTGCACTTCCAATGAAAAGCCCTTTGAGGCTTCTTGCATTCTTGGACGTTCCAACTACTGGAAGTACTAGAAGCGAATCTATCAACAATGCTCCAAGAACCTTCATGGCAACCGATACGATCAGTGCCGTCATGAGGACCATTGCCGTGCTGTGCATTTCGACGGGCACACCCATTGACGAGGCTACATCCTTGTCGAACAGAACCATCGATATCGGCCTAAAGAATACTGCTACGTATATGATTGCAGAGGCCCCAAAGATTGCAAGCAGGATGAGGTCTTCAGTGGTGAGCGCGAACGGGCTGCCCCACAGCACTTCAAGCGTGTCCTTGGCCGGAACATCGGAGATATGGCTCAAAAGCGATGCCAAACCCATCGTACAGACCATCATTGCAGTGCTTGCCGTTGACAGCGTTCGTCCGTTGCGGTTGAGCCTTAGCATGACAAGCACCAAAGCTATGTTCAGAGGAATCGTCGTTGCAAGTAGGGGAAGACCTGTCGCCACTGCAGCAATGCCTCCAAGGATTACGCCATGCATGAGCATATAGCGCATTGGAATGAGGCCGTTCTGGACTACTATCACTCCTACGACAGGGAAGGTCGCACCGCTTATGAGCATTCCTATGAGCCCGTAAAGGATTGGCCTTAATGCCAACAGTGTTGCTATTCTGCCCATGTTGCCTCCCCTGGAGCCTTCATCTCCACCACAGGCCACCCAAGTCCTTGGAGGAGCTTGTCGTCATGGGTCACCACGATTGCACCTATATGGGACGGCAGGGATTTCATGATGGATATGAAATCTGCACAGGAAACGGCATCCAAAAACGACGACGGCTCGTCCAGCAGCAGGAGGTTGGCATCCTGACACAGACATCTTGCGAGCGAAACACGCTGCTTCTCTCCTCCGGAAAGACCCTTGAACGGCCTGTTTGCAAGGTGCAGAACACCCGCATCCATCATTGCACGCTCCACGCAAGTCCGGTCCTTGCCTTTTTGCTTGTACAGCCCCATGGCGACGACTTCATAGGCCGATATCGTTGTGGCCGTCGTTGTGAAGCCTTGCTTGCAGTATGCTGTGCGTGTGTTTTGTGCTAAGCGTATGCGACCGCTTGTTGGTTTGAGTATCCCAAGTATGCTTTTGAGAAGCGTCGTCTTGCCACAGCCATTGGGGCCGGCAACGACAAGTCTGTCGCCTTTGTACATTGATAGCGAAAGGCCGCTTAAGACCTGCTTCTTTCCGTATGATACGGATATGTCGTCTATCGAGAGGATTGCATCTTCCAAAACATCCTCCAAAAAGGAAACCTTCTGGTTTGGAAATGATGCCTTCGTGGCTGTCTTAAGGAACTTAAGTGCAGGCTTTCTAGCTGCTATGGGCCTTCATGACCCATGCATGATTCTGAGTCTTTTGCCTTCAGAGGTCAAGTGGCTTTGGCCAAGTTGTTGTCAAGAAGTTTCATGTCAAGCAGGCTATGGCTTTCTCTATGTATTCGTTGAGGCTCATATCCTTGACACCTGCGACCGTTACGCACTTGTTGACAGGTATGAGAATCTTGTGGGCATGGCTTGCTCCAACGGCATTCGCCATTTCCGGAGTGATCTCTCCAAGCATGGAGTCAGCCATGACAATTCCAATTGGGCCAACGATATAGTCTGCATCGCGGCAGGAGACTTTCACTGGGTTCTCTCCCGTGGCGCCTTGTTTTGCTCCGCCTTTGAGCATGTTTGCCGTTGCGGTCGAGTTCGTTCCAATGCATGTTGTGCTGTCCCCAAGGCCCTTGGCCGCAAGTTTTTCCACTATGGCTTTTCCAATGCTTCCGCCCTGACCGTCTATGACTACTATCTTCATGGGAATGAGGCTACAGCTTATTTGCGTTTTTGTCGATTGGGGTTTCTTTGTCGTTTTGATGGGGTTTGCGCACGCATTTCTAAAAAAAAAGACTTGCATTATCCAAATTTGGATGTATTCTGAAGGAAACAGACATAATGATGTCATGCTGTCATTATGTTGCAAAGCGATGGCATGAAGGTTGGAGAGCTTTATGGATTCACTGTACAAGAAAGTGAAAGAGGACATAGAAAAGAAGATAAAGGATGGCGTGTATAGCCCCGGTGACTACATACCCTGCGAGAGTGAGCTTGAGGATTTCTACAAGGTCAGCAGGACAACGGTTCGCAAGGCCGTAACGGAGCTTGTGGAGGAAGGGTTTCTCACAATCATAAGGGGAGTTGGAACTAAGGTTGCGCCGTCAAAGCTCAATTCCAAGGGCTCGGAACTCATGAGCTTTACTGAGCTTATGAAGAGACAGGGCATAAAGCCTGATGTTAGGGACATACACGTCAAGATTGGAAGAGGGGATGATCAGGTTACATCTTCACTTGAGATAAAGCCATGGGAGGAGTATGTGGAGATATACAGGGTAAGGACTGCAGATGGAGAGCCTATAACCACGAACGTTTCGTATATACCTCTCTCCATGATTCCAAACGGTGATATATCGGTCTTTGATTCTTTCATGTCCCTGTATGGTGTTCTTGAGGATAAGTGCAACGTGGTGATCTCCACGGTGGAGGACTCCATGGCAGCCGTAGCCGCTACCTCGAAACAGGCAGAGGTCTTAGGTATAAACCGCAACGACCCGCTGCTTAGCATAGAACGGCACTCTTATGACAGAAATGGTAGGACCGTTGAATGGAGCCGCATCTTCATTCGAGGCGACCGCTACAAACATATTGTGACTTTGAGGAGGAGGTGAATATGGATATCGTAAGTGTATCGACATATGCAATGGATGTCATGATGAACGTGGACGGGCTCCCCGGCGAGGATGGATTCGCTGTGGTGACGAACAACACATACCTTCCAGGTGGAAGCGGAACCAATGTAATGGTGCAGGCTGCAAGGCTTGGTGCCTCTACCGGCTTCATGGGTCTTCTTGGAAGCGACACTCTAGGTGATGACATAATAAAGAGCCTCAATGCAGAGGGCGTGGATACTTCATGCGTAATCAGAAAGGAGGGTGGAATCTCACTTCATACAGATATCGTCGTCGATGGCGAGGGTAAGAAGTTCATTTTACTGAACATGGGTGATTCGTTCCTTGCCTATGACCCAAAGGACGTGGACAGGACATACATTTCGAAGGCGAAGGTCTACTATACGGATCTCCTTCCATACTGTGCTGCTCTTGAGGGCCTCAAGTCTGCAAAGAAATCCGGCCTCAAGACAGGATTCAACATGCAGGTTGATCTTTATACAATGAACGGTTTTGGGGCAAGTAAGGAAGATGTCCTCGGGAGTCTTGAGTACGTTGACCTCTTTGCTCCTTGCAGGGCTGGACTCTACCAAATCTGCGGTATAGAGAATCTCGATGAATGCCTGCGCTATGTAAGGAAGTACTTCAAAGGCACCTTGTTGGTGACGCTTGGAAGCAAGGGTGCAGTCGCATTCGATGAGAACGACAGACGCTACGAGTGCGCCGCTCGCAATGTAAAGGCTGTGGATACCACTGGGGCAGGGGATTCCTTCATGGGTGCTATGCTCTACACATATCTTCTGAATGGAATGGAACTTGGCAAGGCTATGGAGTTCGCAACTGCGTGCTCTGCAATCACATGCCAGGGACTTGGGGCGAGAAGTACGCCAAATAGAGAACAAGTGGAGGCGGTTCTCTGATTCCATGCATCTGTAATTGTTTATCAACGGAGTTGTTCCGTAGAAAAAAGGGAGGATTTTGCCATGTCTGAAGAAATCAAGAAGACAGAAGGTGATCTCAAGAAGAATAGCTGGTCTGCAAGAAGGATTGCAATCATAGCTATCTTCATCGCATTGAGTGCAGTTGGTGCAGTCATCAAGATTCCAAGTCCACTTGGATCGATTGGTCTTGATTCGTTTCCTGGTTACTTCTGCGCTTTCGCATTTGGATATCCAGAAGGTGCAATCGTAATTGCGATTGGACACATCCTTTCCGCTGCTGTTGCAGGCTTTTCGCTCACGGTTCCACTTCACCTTGCAATCGCCGTTTCAATGGCCGTCGTTGCTTGTGTCGTGCGTTTCATAGCTGTCAAATGCGGAAAGATTGGAATTGTGCTTGCGGCAATCGTAGGAACGGTCCTCAACAGCTTCGTGCTTGGTTTCTGGCTCCTGCCTCTTGGTGGATGGGGTCTCTATGTTGGCGCAACTCCATCGCTTTTCGTTGCATCTCTTGTTAACGCAATCATTGCAGCTGTAGCATACTATGCTCTTCGCAATACAAAGCTCATAAACAAGTAGCATTAGTCATTGATTGTATGAAGACGGGGGTGAAGAAACCTTCGTCTTCTTGGCATTGTTTTTTTGGTATTGTCATGGCGAACAACGCAATTGAAATCAAAGGCCTCTGTTTTACATACAAGAACAGCGATGTAGAGGTTTTGAAAGACATAGACCTTTCCATAGAGGAAGGCAAATTCACTGTAATCATGGGACGCACAGGCGCTGGAAAGACGACTCTTGCAATGCTCCCAAATGGAATCATCCCCCAGTTGGTGGAGGGAACCGTGAAAGGCACGATTATAGCCGCAGGAAAGGATTCCAGCAAATACCGGGTACAGACGATGGCAAGGGAGATTGGCCTTGTCCTGCAGGACCCTGAAACCCAGATTTTTGGCCGTACCGTTGACGAGGATACCGCCTTTGGTCCAAGGAACTACCTTGTCCCAAGGGATGAGATAAAAGAGAGGATAAAGAGCGCATTGAACAAGGTGCGCCTTGATGGATATGAAAAGAGGCAGACAAGTCAGCTTTCAGGAGGGGAGAAGCAACGTCTTGCAATAGCAGGAATACTTGCCATGGATCCTTCGATAATAATTCTGGATGAGCCTACATCTGAGCTTGATCCAATAGGTCGTGAAGAGATCTATTCCACTATGGTCTCATTGCAGAAGGATCAGAAGAAGACCGTCGTGGCCGTTGAGCATTCAAGTCAGGAGATAAGCGAGAAGGCTGATAACATAGTCGTTCTAAGCGACGCCCATGTCGTGTGGCAGGGCGAGCCCAAGGATTTCTTCAGAGAACTTGATCTTGTCGAGAAATACGGCATAAAGCCACTTCCTGTGAGCAAGATTGGCTGGGAGCTCTACAAGAAGGGCTTCATTGCAAAGGAGGAGATTCCTCTTTCAGTGGACGATGCATACACGCTTGTCGTCAGGCTCTTGGACGGAAGGAAGCTTGAGTTCTCACCTGTGGAAGCTCCAAAGGTCGAACGTGAAAAGCTCATTGAAGTCAGTGACGTCCACTATCAGTACGATAAGTCCAAGGAGGCTCTAAAAGGTGTCACGTTTGATATCTACGAGGGCGACTATGTGGCTCTTATAGGTCAGAACGGTGCGGGCAAGACAACTTTGGCGAAGCATTTCAACAGCCTCTTCAAGCCAACGTCAGGGCGAATTCTGGTATGCGGGAAGGATACTAGGAACGAAGAGCCAAATACACTTGCAGAGCAGATTGGCTATGTGTTCCAGAACCCTGACAACCAAATCTTCTCTACGAGCGTCTACAAGGAGATGGAATACGGCCTCAAGGCTCTCAAGCTCTCGGAAGAGGAGATGTCCAAGCGAATCCACGAGGTTGCTAAGCTTCTCGATATAGAGAAGGTTTTGGAGGAGCATCCGTTCTCTCTAGGAAAAGGTGAACGACAGAGGGTTGCTGTAGCTAGCATCCTTGTGCTCAAGCCAAGGATACTGGTTGTGGACGAACCAACTACCGGGCAGGATTGGGACGGCATCCAGAACATGATGAAGCTCATAGACGAGCTCCACGCAAATGGAACGACCATCGTAATGATCACCCATGATATGGATGTTGTTGCAACGCATGCGAATAGGGTCATCGTCATGGCCAAAGGCTCGATGGTGGCCGATGGATCGGTTCGTGATGTCTTCAAACAGGAAAAGGCCCTTAAGGACGCTTATGTGGCAAGACCTCAGATTCCTGAATTGTCTGAACGACTTGGTCTTGAGTCCATGGCCCTGACCGCAAAGGAATTGGGTGATGCTTTGATTTCCACTTTGGAGGCTTCAAGATGAACGAATCATATATCCATAGATTGAATGTAGTTACAAAGCTTTTCCTTTTTCTCTGTGTCATTGTGGCGGTGTTCCTTTTCAATCATCCTCTTCCAAATCTTGTTCTGGCCGCTGTACTCTTGGCCTTTGTCCTACCTGCAAGGCTTAACCTCAAAGGTATGTTTGCAACCTTGAGCGGCCTTAGAGTCATTATAATCCTCATAGTTGCAATGAGCATGTTCACCGCACAGGCATCGGCCTTCAAGAACGAATCATCGAAGCAGGTGTTGTTCACGTTGTGGAAGTGGCCTGCGACGTTGGGAGGATTGTACCAGGGCCTTACGTTCACGTTGAGGATATTCATTATGGTTCTGGCTACGTGTACGTTTACCATAACGACTCCAATAGACGACCTTTTGAGTTTTCTGAATAGGATTCATGCTCCGTATGAGCTTTCCATTGTTGTGGCCACTGCAATCAGCTTCGTGCCAACTTTGATGAACAAGAAGGATATGATTTTCCAAGCTCAGAGGGCACGTGGTGCTGGTATAAACGACAAGGGTGGTATACGTCAACTAATTGCCTATATTCCAATAATGGTGCCTCTTGTGACAAATTCGATTCTCATGGCGGACAACCTTTCCATTTCGATGACGAATAGGGGATATGGAGCCAATAAGTCATGGACTGACATGATAGACAAGCATGCTGAAGCGAAGGATTATATAGTGATGTTCTTAGGACTTGTTTTCACGGCTGGACTTTTCATCGTCAGATATGGCTTGAATGTGGGGGCAATTTGAGTATGGATGGTTCTTTGGTTTCATTAAGCACTGTGGAGGATAGAATCCTTGGCATGTTGTATGGCTGTGCCATTGGTGACTCCTTTGGTATGCCTTCCGAGATGTGGACACCTTCTCATATTCGTGAGAGGTTCGGTGTTATAGACTCGTTTGTTGACAGCCCTATTGAAAACGAAATCAGTGGAGGTTTCAAGGCTGGTGAAACGACAGATGATACCATTGTTGCATTCATTGCTGCAAAGGCTCTGATTGACACTCATGGAGAAATAAATCCATTGGACATAGTTCATAGCATTGAGAAATGGTCATTGGACAATCCAAAAAGCAAGACCATAGTAGGACCCTCCACTAGGCTTGCATTCGATGCAATTCATGCTGGTGTTCCCGTTGAGGAGGCCGGTAGACAAGGGGAGACCAATGGTGCTGGAACCCGTGTGGCCCCTGTTGGGGCTATTGTGAAGTCGTCTGACATTGAGACGTTGTGTAGAAAGGTCCAGAATGTCTGCATGGCCACACACAACACCTCAACGGCTCTTTCCGGTGCATGTGCAATTGCTGCAGCAGTTGCTCATGGTATAGAAGGTGGTTGTTTGGAGGATATGGTCCAGGTCGTGCTTGGGGCTGCAGAGTGTGGTTCTCATCTTGGGAGGGAGGTTCCTTCGCCCTTGGTTTCCGAGAGGATAAAGTACAGTCTTAAGCTTTCAGGTTCAATCAAGGATGATTTGGAGTTCATGAAGCGTCAGTATGAACTTATTGGCAGTGGCCTTCCTATGGTGCAGGCCGCCCCAACGGCGATTGCCATTGCATACCGTTGTGATGGAGATATCATGAGAGCTTGCCGTTTGGCTGCCAATATGGGCGGTGACACTGACACAGTTGCCGCAATGGCCGGAATGGTTGTTGGCGCACATTTGGGGGCTTCTGGGATTGATTGGTCTGCAAAAGAGCTCGTGTGCCGTGTCAACGGACATCCTTTCGAGGCTGTGGCCCATGGGCTTTTTGAATTGAGAAGATCATTGATTGGTTAATCTTCTGGTTATGTTTTTGTTTGGACTTTCCACCATGGTGAGGTTTCTCATCATGGTGGTTTTTCATTAGAATGGCTTTGAGGAACAGCCATGGACAATCAGACCAAGGAGCAGCGGCATTACACCATGTCCCGTATACGCGGCAAGGATACGAAGCCTGAGATACTTGTACGTAAGTATCTGTTTGGCCTTGGTCTGCGCTACCGCAAGAACGACAAGCGTCTTCCTGGACATCCTGACATTGTGTTTCCAAAGTACAAGGCCGTTGTGTTCGTGAATGGCTGCTTCTGGCATGGGCATGAAGGATGCAAATACTACGTCCTTCCTAAAAGCAATTGTGAGTTCTGGTCCTCCAAGATAGAACGCAACAGGGCTAGGGATGTTCGCGACCGCCAGGAGCTCGAAGCCAAAGGGTGGCGTGTTATAGTCGTTTGGGAGTGTGAACTCAAGAAATCCAAGCGTGATGAAACCCTGGAAAGGGTCTACAGATCGGTTGTTGGAAGTTCTTGCAATGCTTGAATCGTGATGTTATTACAGCGTCCAACAACGTCCTTCAACGCCATACTCCGCCATACTCCGCCATACAAAGCCCTTCAACGCTATACAAAACCCTAGGCAATTGAGCCGCTCCATGATCGTTCTAACAACCTTTTTCCCTTCACCCATTGCAAAACTGGAAGAAGTGCGGTATAACATGACCAAAAGAACCAAAACGGTCATATTTTTGGAGGCGTGGACTTGGCTTTCACGGACTACGAGACAGAACAGCTTCGCAAAGCACTGCTGAAGGAAGCGAGGCATTGTGCTACTACACTGGGAATGAAGAAAACATCCGTTGACCAGTTGACGAAGGCTGTAGGGATTGCGAAAGGCTCGTTCTATAGATTCTATGAATCCAAGGAAATGCTTTTCTTTGCGGTTTTGGAGGGCATCCATTCCGAGCTTTACGAGGTGGCCGATAGGACTTTGTGCGAGAATGCCGGTTTACCACCATCACAACGTGCGGCAAAAGCGGTTCTTGCCGTCTGCCAGCGATTGTCCAATACCGGGGACATGGTTTTCATTGAAAACGATGCAAAGCTTCTTTTGCAGAGACTGCCGGAGGATGTAAAAAATGTCCATTACCATGACGACGAAACGCACATCAGTCAGCTTTTGGAAAAACATGACCTTGTCCCTAAGGGAGGTACTTCCTTGGCTGCCGCCACTGTTAGAGGACTGATCCTCACTGTTTCGCACAAGGAACAGATTGGGGATCTATACCCACAGGTGCTGGAAACACTGGTATGTGGCGCTTGTATGGAGGTGTTTGAATAAACGGAAATGGTGATGGAGATGTGTTTTTTTAAGCATTGGTTAGTCTTGTCTAACCAATGCCGGGTGGCAAGACCAAGCGTCGTGATTGGCAATTTGAAAAGCATTGCTTGGTTTGTAGCCAGAAAGCGAAAAAAGGAGGACTGGATTGTCAAGGAAGGCAACTGAATTTCAGAAAAAAGAAATGAGCAGAATGTACCGAGGCAAGGAGATATTCAAGCCTTTGAATACAGGATGGATCGACGAGAATGTCGCCTGTGTGCGCGAATGGGTGGCGAATATCTTCTTCTACCGCAAAGGCGATACCACAATCATGATCGATGCGGGATACAATTACGACCGCCTTGCCGAGAAGATGAGCTGGCTTGGTATTGATCCAAAATCGATACATCATATCCTCATAACGCACCAGGACACTGACCATGTGGGTGCGGTTGAAGCCGACAGTCCTGGATTGTTTCGGAACGCAAAGCTGTACATAGGGGAGATCGAGAACAGATATCTCACTGGTGAGGTTCGCCGCAAAGTGATCTATCACCTGTACAAGCTGCCGCAAGTTGCCATAAACAATCACAAACAGCTGCTCAAAGATGGTGAAACGCTGTACATTGGGGATGTAAAAATCAGGTGTTTCCTTGTTCCCGGCCATACCTGGGGGCACATGGTCTACCTCGTTGACGATAAGTATCTGTTTACTGGCGACACAATATGGTTTGGTGCAGACGGTGGCTACAGCTTCATTTCCGCATTGGCAGAGGACAATGGCCTTGCCGTAAAATCTCTTGGTATTCTTGAAGCAAAGCTGGAAAAGATGGGTGTTAAGCCAATGTTCTTGACCGGTCACACGGGATGGACTGACAATTTCGAATTTGCTTTTGCCCATAGGGACAAGCTCTGTTCGCCGTTCAGGAAACGGGTGCATGACCCTTTGGCTCCATATGATGCATATGACGAATCTGATGACACCGAAGAAAACTCAAAAGACGGATATTTGAAAGGTGTGGGAAGATGAAAGACAACGAATTGAAATTTGACCGCACCTGTCATGTCCTGTATTCAAAGCCCTGCGGAAAAGAGATTCAGCAGAAGATAGCCTCGCACTATCCGGTTGAAAAGAGAGGGGTTGTCTGGACACAGGTACAGCTGAGATACGCAGAGCTTCTTTCCAAATGGCGCACAGACCTAGGAGGAAAGAAGAACTTCCACAACGGCAAGGGAGGTACATACGACTGCATTGCAATCATGTGCTATTACGATGTGTGTCGGGATGTAGTCACATTCCGCGAAATTGAGCAGATTGAGGAGAATCTTATTCTGCCTGCGTTCAGGAAGATGCGCTTCGTTGACATCAACAAGCCGTTTTGGAAAAAGCTGATGTATCGGGCCTTTGCTGCTGCAAAGAAACGCTGTGATGTATGGCACGATTATGAGATGGCAGTTGAGTCTTATGAAAACGGCAAGCCCATCTATTACGAATTTACGGCATGTCCTGTGGCGGAATTTGCCAAAAAGTTCGGATTAACAGACATCATGCCCGCTCTATGCAATGTGGACTATGCTTCAATGGAGCTACTGCATGCCAAACTCGTGAGGACAACCACCTGTGTGGATGGTTGTAGGTGCGACTATACTATCTGTGGCGATAAAGACCCATTTCTAAGAAAACATCCTGAATACCAGGACGAAGATGGATTCAGGAGAAACAAATAGCAAACAACACAAAGGTGGTGAGACGAAATATGATTTTGCAAGTGGTTTTGGAAGGTTTGGGACTAGGTGTTCTGCTCGTTCTGGTCTGTGCCATAGGTATCCGCAAGGGTGCAGTGGGCATGGTGCATCTTTATAGCTCGGAGGTGCAGGAGCGTTGTGTGGACTTGGGTTTGGTCACCTATAAGGAAATCAGGCGAAATGCATTGCTGTTCAAGATGTTTTGCGTTCCTGGTTATATTGCCTATGTGATGGTCTGTGTCTATGCACTCAATGGAGCAAAAGGATTCTTCCAAGGGTTCTGTCAGTTGTTGGTTATCCTTTCTGTAATGAATTTTATTGACCGTTTTTTGATTGACGACTACTGGGTTGGGCACACAAAAGCGTGGACGATTCCCGGCACAGAGGACCTTAAGCCCTACATTGCCGCAAAGGACAAGCGCAGGAAGTGGTTGTTCGGTACGGTGGGGATGGCGGTCATTTCTGCAGTGCTGGCGGCAATCATGATGCTTTTTATGGAAAGCTGAGGTGATATAAATGCTTTTCAGAACATTTGGAGACAGAAATAATCCTGCGATGCTGTTCTTTCATGCAATGGGCGTGACAGGCGAGAGCAGTCAGCCTGTAGCCAACTATTTGCGGGACAGATATTTTTGCATCCTACCAACCTCTACGGTTTACTGTGATGGGCAGAAGTATGTCGGCAAAGCGGACGAAATACGACAGGTCGAGGGCTTTCTGCAAGGATTGTATGTGAAAAGCCTTGCTATGGTGGTCGCCTCTTCCATAGGCGCAGACCTTGCCCTGGCGTTTTTGATGCAGACAAGGCTGCCAGTGGAACATGTTTTCTTTGACGGCGGGCAGTTCGCTCGGATTGGGAAAGGAACGCGCCGCATTATGACGCCGTTGCTGTACCTTGCCATCAAGAGCTTGTATTGGACGAAGGGCGGAACTCTGAAGAAAATCATGTGGTGCGACGATGATTCCATAAAGCCATATTTTATCGTCGCTGGCAAAAACCTGACTTACGAGAACTTTCGGCGACAGATGGAGGACAGCTTGGTGGATGAACCGTTTCCCCCTCTTTCCAAAGAACTGCAGAAGCATGCCTATTTTGAGTTTGGCAGTGCTGAGGAGCATTTCAAATACCGGCAGTCGGTTATGGAAGCCTATCCATATGGCAATTACCCTGTATTTGAGGGGTTTGATCATATGCAATACCAGATACGCAATCCGAAGGGTTTCGCTGAAATGCTGATGTATATCGCAGAACATGACTGTATGCCGGAATTGCAATTGACAAGAAAAGGAGCTGTACATAATGAAATACAAAATTGAGAAGAACACCGTGCAGGAAACGTTGATCATCCCGCTGTATGCAAGGAAGGTCTGCTCGGAGCTGTACCCGAATCTCTACAGGGACGAAACAGCGGTTCGCTTAGTCAATGAGATTGACTACGATTTTTCCGAGGCGGAGAAAAACTCCCGTAGTCTGATGCAGCGATTCGGCTCTCTGGAGGTCGCCATGCGGCAGAATGACCTGGCATGGGAGGTAAAGGACTATCTGAAAAGCCATCCAAACGCGGCGGTTGTCAATCTGGGCTGCGGTCTGGACAGCACAGGGAAAAGCTGCGACAACGGTATTTGCAGAATATACAATCTGGATTTCCCTGATGTAATTGCAGTGCGCAACGAATTGCTGCCTGCCGGAGAACGAGAGGAGAATATCCCTTGCAACTTGAATGATACCGAATGGTTTGCAAGGATCGATGCCTCTGGCGGTGCGGTGTTCTTTGCTTCCGGTGTGTTCTACTACTTTCTTACAGAACAGGTCAGAGCCCTGGTGTTGGCTATGGCGAACGCTTTCCCCAGCGGTGTGCTGGTTTTCGATGCGGCGAACCGCACGGCGGTAAAGATGATTGCAAAGACATGGCTCAAGAGTGCGAAGATCAAAGATGTGGGCGCATATTTTGCGGTCTCGGATGCAAAAAGCGAGCTTTCATTGTGGGACAGCCGCTTACATGTCACAAGCAGAGGCTACATGCTAGGTTACAGCAATCTCCGCGACCCCTCAGTCAGTGGCTTTTTCCGCTTCCTCTCCAAAGTTGGAGACGGCATGATGAAAATGCAGATCGTGAAGATTGGATTTGGAGGCATACAGTGAAGATTTGCAAAGAAAAGAAGGCCCTCATCGCAGGTATGATTGGGTGCTTGCTCTATGTGATAGGCGATTTTTTGTTTGCAGCGATTGGTAGAACCCAAAGCGTGGAAACCATGGGCCTAATGGTCAAGGTCGCCTATCTCGATATGGCAACATGGCGCATGGTTGCAAGCATCATCTGCGGTGTTCTTGGAACGGCGTTTTATTACATTGGTTTTCACCAGATGTGGAAGCTCTTGAACCTGCACATCGCCCAACCAAAGCAGCGAAAATGGGTCAAAGCGTTTCAGATCTCCTATCTCACCGGCACGGTCTGCTGGGGCTATGTCCACGCCATGTTCATGAATGTGGCACTGATCTTCAAGTTCACCTATGAGAAATACGGCGATATGCAGGTGGCGGCTGAGATCGCCAACGAGGTGTTCTACTGCAATGCTGCACCGTTGCTTGCGTCATACCTGCTGTGCGATGTGCTGCTGAGCGTGGTGATGCTTGTGCTGATCTGGAAGCAAATGCTCCCGCTGGAAAATACGGTGCAGCGGATACTCGCATCCTTTTGCAATCCCATCGCTTTTGCGGGGATTGTGGGAAACCTATTCACTCTTTTGCCTTGGCCGCTCGACCAACTTGATCATGGGACGGAATCCTTCGGGCATCTGCTTGTTCTAGTGCTGGGGCTTGTTCTATTGCGAAAGATGGCGGAAAATGGAGAAAGGAGGGAATCAATACAATGAAATACATGGGTATGCCCTTGGGAATGTGGGCATTGTTTTCAGATTCATTCCAAAAACAGCTGACGGCGGTATTCGGCTATGATGCGGATTCTGCAAAAGGCATCGCAAGGAAGGCAAGGCGAAGATACAAGGAGATTATTGGTGAACTTCCGGAGTTTGAGAAGGCGGATCGTTTTAAGATGAACATCGTCAACAGTGCAATGATTGGCGCTTTCATTCTATCCATGCCGGAGCGCCCGGATGTGGAGCGGCTGACGGAGTATTATGCAAAAGCCATGATGACAAAGCCAATGAAATGGTTCTGTCGCAAGAGCGGAAAAAAGAAGTTCACAGCAAAGGACATTTCCGGAATGAAGGCGACCGCTGCCTTGAAAGCCGCCGACCGCAATCTGTATTCATGGAATATGGAGTTCTACGAATACCCTGACGGTAGCGGATACGAGGGGCGCTTCACCAAATGCGGAATCTGTGTATTGATGAAAAAGCTTGGGCTATATGATCTAACTCCAGCACTGTGTCATCTTGACTACACGATGAGCGAAGCCGGTGGTGCATCCGATTTTTCGCGACAGTACACGATTGCCTCTGGCGGGCCTTACTGCGACTGTGGTTATAAGAGGAAGAAACTGTAAGGGAACCTCAGGTGCACTCGGGTACGTTCTGCGGTGCTCTACTTCAATCGTCTTCAAGCACATGAGCGTCTCATCCGCCACAAGCGCCACAAACGCCGACCATTAACGCCAATGATGCATCAGACGATTGACCCTTTCCATAGCTGTTCCAAGAACTCCTTGTATGGCATGACAAGGATTCCGTTGTCCAGTAGCTGCGGATACTGCTCTCTACACACAATGATGTACTTTGAGATTAGACCTTCTTCCATGAGAGCCTTCAACCCCTTCATGTCCTTTGACGATATATTTGAAGTTGATTTGACCTCTACAGCGACTTCTCCCCTTGTTATGAAATCGACTTCCTGTCCTGTAAGCGTGTGCCAGTAGTTGAGACCTTCCTCTATGCCGTTGTAGTCCAGCCAACTCCTTATTTCCATTGCCATGTAGTTCTCGAAGTATCTTCCAAACTCTGATGTTCCATCTTCGATTCTTTCAAGACCTTGCAGTTTTCTGGTCACACCTATATCGAACAGATAGAACTTGCTTGCTGCATTGGGTTTCCTCTTGACTGTTTTTCTGGGCTCTTCACGCTTTTCTGTGGGATGGGCTCTTCTTTGCAAAGATGCTCGAACAGAATCCCATGGATTCTGCAAGCACCATGCGCACAATGCTCACAAACGCACCATCCTCACCACACTCACCAAGCTCACCATCACCACGAAAAACTCACAATCCAGCGTCTGCAGCCTGCAATGGAGCGTCCAATGGCGCAGCCGGGTATGCCTTTCGGCACCCGGGCGTCACAGATGCCCGAATCCAGACCGTTTCAGAGCGGCTGGAGCGGCTGGATAGGCTAGATAGGCCAGAACGTCCAGAAAGCCCAGAGCGGCTAGATGTACAATTGTAGAACCGCCCTTTTTTCAATCCCCCAACTTTCCGTGAAGAACCAAATTGAAAGTGGTGCTTCAGTTTTTTCGCAGTTTTTCTTGGGTTTCAAGTCCTTATCGGGTTCGCATATAGGTTAGATGGATCCTGTATACCTCATAACAAAACATTATTTTTTTTCTCAATGTGCTTTTTCTTGATGTTTCTTTCATTGTAATATGAGCCGATACTCTAACATTTACTAAAACAAGGAGACCTACATGCCTGAGGCTTTCGACTATTCGATTGTGGACGAGGCTCTGTCCAAGTGCGGTTCAAAGCAGTCCTCCATCATTGCAATACTGCAGACGATACAGGAACATTACCACTATCTGCCGGAGGAGGTCTTCCCTTATCTGGCTGCAAAGCTTGATATGAGCGAGGCCCGCATCTACAGCGTAGCCACTTTCTATGAGAACTTCTCTTTGGAGAAGAAGGGCAAATACGTCATAAAGTTCTGCGATGGCACCGCCTGCCATGTCAGAGGTTCCGTCCCAATTCTGGAGCGTGTAAGATCCGAGCTTGGCGTTACAGTCCAGAAGAAGACTACTGACGACCAGCTTTTCACCATTGAAACGGTTTCCTGCCTTGGAGCCTGTGGGCTTGCACCGGTTATGACTGTGAACGATGAGGTCCACCCTGCAATGACACCAGACAAGGCCATGGAGGTCATCTACAGCCTCAAGGTCAAGGAGGATGCAAGATGAGCGCAAACACCATGAAGACAAAGGCCGTAAAGAGCAGGAAGGATCTTCAGAAACTAAGGGAGACCATGGCCAAGGCATATACCTCCCAAACGAGCAAGATCATCGTGTGCGGTGGTACCGGTTGTGTCGCTGGCGGTTCCCTCAAGATATACGAGAGCCTCAAGGCTCAGATGGAAAACAATGGCCTAAATGTGGAAGTATCCCTTGAAAAAGAGCCGCACGACAACAGCATCGGCCTTAAAAAGAGCGGTTGCCACGGCTTTTGCGAGATGGGACCGCTTGTGCGAATAGAGCCTCAGGGTTGGTTGTATACCAAGGTCAAGGTTGACGATTGCAATGAGATTGTCGAGAAGACTGTCAAGAACGGCGAGTGCGTGGACCGTTTGGCCTACAGGATTGGCGACGAGATCTACCGCAAGCAGGAGGAGATTCCGTTCTACAAGCAGCAGACGCGTGTCGTCCTTGAACATTGCGGAAAGATAGATGCAGACAGCATAGACGAATACATTGCAATTGGCGGCTACGAGGCGTTTGAGAAGGCCCTCTTCGATATGCAGCCCGATGACATTGTGTCCGAGATTTCCCTGTCCATGCTCCGTGGTCGTGGAGGCGGAGGATTCCCAACCGGCAAGAAATGGGAGCAGGTGCGTCATGCCAAGGGTGAGCGCAAATACATCGTGTGCAATGGCGACGAGGGCGACCCAGGTGCGTTCATGGACAGGTCGATCATGGAAGGCGACCCGCACAGGATGCTTGAAGGCATGATGATAGCCGGTGTCGCAGTAGGTGCACAGGAAGGCTACATCTATGTTAGAGCTGAATATCCATTGGCCGTCAGAAGACTTATGAACGCCATAGCCCAGGCTGAGGAGCTTGGAATTCTTGGAGACGACATCATGGGCTCTGGATTCTCGTTCAGAATTCATATTGCAAAGGGCGCAGGTGCGTTCGTCTGTGGTGAAGGCTCCGCACTTACGGCCTCCATCGAGGGAAAGAGAGGATTCCCAAGGGTCAAGCCTCCAAGAACAACAGAGCACGGCCTTTTCGACAGCCCAACGGTCCTCAACAACGTTGAGACGTTCGCAACCGTTTCTCAAATCATAAGCAAGGGTGCGAAGTGGTACCTTTCCATTGGAACCCCCACAAGCCCTGGAACAAAGGCGTTCGCCCTTACTGGAAACATCACCAACACTGGTCTCATAGAAGTACCTATGGGGACGACGCTTAGGAAGATAATCTTCGACATAGGCGGAGGTATGCGTGGTGATGGCGAGTTCAAGGCCGTTCAGATAGGCGGTCCGTCAGGAGCATGTCTTACCAAAGACCATTTGGATCTTCCGCTTGACTTCGATACTCTCAAGAAGATTGGAGCCATGATTGGATCCGGCGGCCTTGTCGTAATGGACAGCCACACATGCATGGTTGAGGTTGCAAGGTTCTTCATGCATTTCACTCAGAACGAATCCTGCGGAAAGTGCGTTCCATGCCGTGAAGGTACGAAGAGGATGCTTGAAATCCTTGAGCGCATAGTCGAAGGCAACGGAAACGAGGGCGACATTGAACTTCTTGAAGAGCTTAGCGATACGATTTCCAACACCGCATTGTGCGGTCTTGGAAAGTCCGCTCCAAATCCTGTTGTGAGTACCATAAAGAACTTCAGAGCCGAATACGAAGCACACGTCTACGAAAAGAAGTGTCCTGCAGGGCAATGCCAGAAGCTCAAGAGGATATATATAGATCCACTTGTATGCAAAGGATGCTCCGCCTGTTCCAGAAAGTGTCCCGTTGGTGCCATAAACGGCAAGATAAAGGAGCCTTTCAACATAGATCTGACCAAATGCATACGCTGCGGTTCCTGTATAGCGACCTGCAAGTTCAATGCAATAAAGGAGGCCTGAGTATGAAGAACACCGAATACATGTATGTAGATGGAATACCTGTAGCCATCAACGGCGAGAAGAACATGCTTCAGGTAATAAGGAAGACCGGTGTCAAGTTGCCCACTTTCTGCTACCACACGGATCTTTCCATATACGGGGCCTGCCGCATGTGTATGGTCGAGGACGAGAAGGGCAATCTCTACACTGCGTGCTCCACGCCTCCTAGGGCTGGCATGAGCATAAAGACCAACACTGCACGTCTTAGGAAGTACAGGAAGAACATACTTGAACTTCTTCTTGCAAACCACTGCCGCGACTGCACGACATGCGCCAACAACAAGTCCTGCAAACTTCAGGACCTTGCGGTCCGCTTCAACATCGAGGGCGTTCGTTTCCCCAACAGGGCGAACGACAACAAGGTTACGAATTCTTCTGCTTCAATAGTCTTCGACTCCGGCAAGTGCATCCTTTGCGGAGACTGCGTAAGGACCTGCCATGAAGTACAGAACGTTGGTGCAATAGACTTTGCGTTCCGTGGTTCCAAGATGCTAATCTCCACAGCTTTTGGAAAGCCTCTTTCAGAGACCATGTGCGTAGGTTGCGGCCAGTGCGCCGTTGCATGTCCAACAGGTGCCATCACAGCCCGCAGCGAGATCCAGAAGGTATGGGATGCAATCTCCAATCCTTCTGTGAAGACCGTAGTCCAGGTTGCGCCTGCAGTGAGGGTTGCTCTTGGCAACATGGTTGGAATCCCTGAGGGCAAGGATGTCTCCGGTCTCATATTCGCGGCCTTGAGGAAGATGGGCTTCGATGAAGTCTTCGATACCTCGTTTGGCGCTGACATAACAGTTCTTGAAGAGTCCAAGGAGTTCCTTGAAAGGCTCAAGGATGGAAAGAACCTTCCAATCATAACCTCATGCTGTCCTGCTTGGATCCAGTATTGTGAGAAGAAGCATCCTGAGCTTATGGAGAATGTCTCTACATGCCGCTCTCCAATGGAGATGTTCGCATCCGTAATCAAGGAGGAGCGCCAGGAGCGAGGCAAGAAGCTCTTCCATGTTGCAGTCATGCCTTGTACTGCCAAGAAGTTCGAAGCCCAACGCGAAGAGTTCCTTGGAAAGGACGGCTCGCGCAATGTGGATGCCGTCATAACTACGGATGAGCTTACGCACATGCTCAAGGAAGCAGGCATATTGCTCAATGAGATAGACCCTGAGCCTGTGGACCATCCTTATGACAACGCATCCGGTGCCGCCGTCATCTTTGGTGTTACAGGCGGTGTTACGGAAGCCGTTCTCAGAAACGTAGTCAAGGATAAGTCCCGCTCTGCACTCATGAAGCTTTCAAATGTTGGTGAGCGTGGCAATGAGGGGCTCAAGATCTTTGAGCTTACAACGGAAGACGGTGTGGGGCTCCGCATTGGTGTGGCAAGCGGCCTTGCAAATGCCGAGAAGCTTTTGGATATGCTCAAGAACGGCGAGAAGTTCGACATCATAGAAATCATGGCTTGCCCTGGCGGTTGCGTCGCAGGTGGAGGTCAGCCGTTCGTACATGCCGATGTCCGCAAGACCCGCGGCAAGGGCCTCTACGACACCGACAGGATGCTCAGCATACGCCACTCGGAATCCAATGCTTCCGTACAGGCTCTGTACGACAGGCTCCTCAAGGGCCGCGAGCATGAGCTCTTGCATGTGCACTACAAGAAAAAGTGAGCATCTTGGGTTATTCCAAGTTTTTGAAGGGGCTGCTTTCGCAGCCCTTTTTGTTTTTATGGTCTTTGCATTTTTTGGAGTGGCCTTGGTGCTGGTTTGATGCGTCCTGATGCGCCTTGATGCGCCTTGATGCGCCTTGATACGCCTTGATGAGCCGTAGTCCGCCGTGATACGCCCTGATGCGCGCATTAAAAACTTAAAACCCGTTGTAATCATGTACATTACAACAGTATTCGTGCTATCATTGACAGAGGTTAACCAAACCGGAGGCAAAGGCCATGCAGATATCCAGCCGTTTTACAATGGCCGTCCACATGTTCGCGCTTGTAGACGTCTTTTCTCGTGAGATGAAGGTCACAAGCGATCTCATGGCCGGCAGCATAGGCACGAACCCCGTAGTCGTGCGAAAGCTCCTGCAACAGCTAAAGGCAGCAGGTCTCATCGATGTTGCACGGGGAACTGGCGGTGTTGCAATCGCACGTCCGCTTTCCAACATAACGCTTCTTGACATCTACAAGGCCGTCGAGTGCACACCTGAAAGCGAGCTGTTCCACTTCCACGAAAACCCCAACTCCATGTGTCCCGTGGGCCGCAACATCCACGTCGTCCTCGACCCCAAGCTGGAAGCCGCCCAAAAGGCCTTCGAATCCTCGCTCTCCACAACGACACTGGCCGATATCGAAAAGGATTTCCAAGCAATCCTCGAATCCAAGATGTAGCATTCTTTCTTAGACCGATGTCTTTGTTCGTTTTCTTTTGTTGTAACCGTTGACATTACAAGCTGGTTCTGGTATAAGTGTTTGATGTAACCAATATGGTTACAATAAAGCTTTCTGAGGAACTTTGAAAGTTCCTCTTCGTAGGAGGACATAAACATGAAGAGTTTTACAAAGACACACATTGGAGAAGAGGCTAGGGTAGAGCTTCATGATTCGTTGGCGCTTACAGGAGCAGAGGTAAGCATAAACACCCTACCTGCAGGGGCCTGTGTACCATTTGTCCACTCACACAAGAACAACGAGGAAATCTATGGAGTGATTGCGGGCTCTGGTAAGGCCGTAGTCGATGGAGAGACGATGGAACTTGCAGCAGGTGATTGGCTTCGCATATCACCAGTTGCCAAGAGACAGTTCTTTGCATCAAGCGACTGCCCAATCACCTATGTTTGCATTCAGGTCAAGGCGGGATCTCTTGAAGGCTACACTGCATCAGATGCCGTGATTGATTAAAAGATGATTGATTAAAACATTTAAAAATTATCGATAAACATTAAAAAACTATTGACAAACATTGTATAAAGCAGCTATAACTCAATCATCACATTGAGAGGAACTTTCAAAACTCCTTCATGCGTCCTGGCCATGCCCTGCACGGCTGGAACACCGCCTTCAGCAACTTCACAATACACAAAGTATTGCCTCAGTCGCTTCAGACGGCTTCCATCTCGGCAATCCATGTCCAATCCACATAAAGCATAGTTTTGAAAGTTCCTCTGAGGAGATGAAAAATGGAAAAGATGATTAGGTTTTCAAAGATTGGATATGGTTTTTCAAGGGTCTTGAAGATCATGGCATGGGTTGGATGCGGTCTGCTTATTGCTTCGTTGGTTTTCATGATTTGCACAAAGGATACTTCAGGACTTATTTACAGGGGTGACAATGTACATGTATCGGTCTATGCTCCGGTGGCATTGGGCAATTATTCCCTTGCCCAGGCCATAACCGCAATCTCGATTGCAGCGACAGGGCTTGTATTCCTTGGATTCCTACTGCGAGAACTTGAGTGCATACTCTTTGGTATGAAGAATGGGGAGACCCCGTTTACAATGGCCAATGTGCATCACCTTAGAATGATTTCGTTGTACATGCTGCTTGCTTTGGTCATTGGCGAAATCGTGGAGGCCGTTCTGACGGGTATTCTCAACTGCGAGGTCAACGAAGAAGCTCTTGGCAGCATCCTTTCAGTCATCATCGTCTACGCTCTGTCCTTTGTCTTCGAATACGGTGTCAAACTACAGGAACAGGTGGACGAGACTCTGTAAGGAAGGAGACGTTTATGGCAATAATCCTTAGACTTGACAGGGTGATGGCCGACAGAAAGGTCTCACTCAACGAACTGTCGGAGAAGGTTGGGGTTTCCAACGTCAACCTCTCCAAAATAAAGACCGGCAAGATAAGTGCTGTAAGGTTCTCCACCTTGGATGCAATATGCAAAGCCCTCGGCTGCCAACCTGGAGATATATTGGAATACAAACCGGAGTAGCGGTGAGTTTTGAAAGTTCCTCTTTGGTCTATTTTTTTGTTCTTGTGACGATTTTCTCCAGCATTGTGCCATCTATCTGATTCACAGTTATGAAGTTTCCATCATAGAACACCGCCCAGTTGTTGAAGACGCAGGGTAGGGCCTTTGCTTCTTCCAGAGAATCGACAAGCACGAATGATGCCTGTATTCCATGCTCACGGCAGTATTCTTCCAAGGATTCGACCCTTTGGAAAGTGAATGGACATTGACGGTCGTAGTAGACTACAAGACCGGCGGTGTTCGTCTTGCATGTGCGAGCACTTTCTGTGAATCTTGGAAACGTTCCATCGAACGATAAAGCAAGGAGTTCATAGCCATTTGATGTCTTATCTACGCATGTAAAGCCAAACTTCTTTGCAAAAGACTGGTCACTGAGCCATGATTTCTGCTTGTCTGCTCCAAGCATGCAAACACCTGACTTGCCCAGTCTCTGTGCGGTGTCTAAGCAATGCTGCATTAGCTGTCGCCCATATCCATGTCCCTTTGGAGTCCCTTGTACCCAAAGACAGTAGATGTACATATAGTTCTCACCAATGATTGGAACCCATGCTTTTTCAAGAGGGGAGTATTCTATGAACACGCAGTCCTTTGAGTTCAGTTTGCGAAAAACATGGCCTTCGTCCAACCGTTCTGAGAGCCATTGGCGTTTTGCTTCGACTCCTGGGTTGGTAGTCTTTGTGCGGATTATACAGCAAAGGTGTTCGTGGTCTATGTTCTCTTTGGTTATCTCTATGAAATCGGTCTCCATTGATGTTTCCTTCCTAGGAAAGGATATCTGTACGGTTGTATAAAATCAAGTGTTTTAGATAGTAATTTGACTATTCCTGTAAAGGAATGAATCCTTGATTTTATTCTCGTATGGGAATATAATCTTTGTATGAAGTATCTTACAACAACGGAAATAGCCCAAAAATGGGGTGTTTCTCAACGTCGTGCTTCTCTTCTTTGTTTAGAAGGAAGGGTGGAAGGAGCGGTTCTGGCAGGAAAAACATGGCTTGTTCCAGAGAACGCACGAAAGCCCCAGGATGCAAGGAACAAAAAAGAAGCAGTTGAAGATTATTCTTGCGACTGTGTCGCAGAAAGCATGCCTGCTTATAATTCACGTCCCATCTATGTAGATGGGAAGCTTGTAATGGCAGCCTATGCAATCTGTGAGGAGACTGGAAGCGATCTTGAGACATTGGTGAACCGTTTTTTGAAGAACTTGGTTGAAACGGGAGGGAATCTTCGCATTGGTCTGGCAAAGGGGTTTCTTGGGAATACAGATGACATAGACTTCTGCAATGAAGAAGTCTTGAAACAGTTTGGAGTCTAAAATGCGGATTCTTTTGGATTCCCGTATACTTCTTTGGGCTTTGGATGGTAACTCAAAGCTTCCAAAGGCTGCTCGCAGGTTGCTTTCGAATCCTGAAAACGAAGTGTTCTGCAGCGTTGCATCTCTTTGGGAGTTTCAAATCAAACACATGTTGCATCCAAGTATCATTGCGAATGCAAGAACTTTGTATGGCTTTTGCACTATGGCCGGCTACGAGGTCTTGAACGTGACTGCAAGTGACGTCTTCTGCATTTCGACTCTGAAGGATGTCCACAAAGATCCCTTTGATAGAATCCTTTTGAGCCAAGCGAAAGCATCTGGCTTCAAATTCTTGACGGCGGATAAGGTCTTTGAAAAATACGAAGAAGACTGCGTTGTCCTAGTATAGAAACGCATTCAATTCTTCCATCTTCGGTTGTCCTTCCTAGCCCCCTCTCCATCATAGATTGATACCAAATACTTAGCAAAGAAACTGTCGTTCTGCTTCCAGAGTGTCAAAGCCGCCTCGTCCACCTTGGAGAACTTTCCTAGGAAATACTCCCTGTTGAGCTGTACAGCTACATCCATCATCTTCTGCGCGGAGACCGGGTCGGAAACGCCAGAAAGTTCATCCTTGATCTTGTTTTTAGTGCATTCATCGAAGACTTCCTTCGCTTTGGCCTTCAATGCCTCATCGGAAATCTCCCTTGTTCTGTACGAAAGCTTGTCTCCTGAAATTGTCAGAACCCCATATTGCAACGGCGTATCCACAAGTGCAGACACCGCTATGTCCGCAATTCCGTTGCTTTCCACTATTGTCTGGACATGCAAATGGCCTGAGAGGTTCACCTCGACTCCGTACTTCTCATACAGCTTGATAAGCGCCGCGGCATTGTTGAGCTGATATCCCCAAACGAAGTTCTCATTGTGCACGAAAAGGTTCTGGTGCGTGGCGGAAACTACCCTGATCCCTTCCTTTTGGGCCTTTTTCAGGTTCTCTTCTATCCAATCCAAAGTGGATTTTCGAATGGTTCCTTTGCTTCCAGTGTTGCTGTCAACCGACAAAAGCCACGTCTTCTCGTTGAGCTCTGCGATATAAGAATTGGACCACCTGTCTTGAGACAAAGCATTCCCATAGCCAAAATCCCACCAATGGTCCTCAAACTGCTGGCTGCCAAACGACGGGACTTCCTCCACGCCATCGCTCGTGTATCGGTACGCCGTCATGTTCACGTCATGGTTGCCTGTCATCACATACACTTCAATGCCGATGTCCTTGAGTTTCCCCATCAGCTCCCTCAGCTCTTCATGGCTTGCTTTTTCTCCGTTCAGAGTAAGGTCTCCGGTTATGACGACAGCGTCAGGTTTGAGTTTTAACATGTCGTCCACGAAGGCCTGTGCAATTAGCGCTGACTGTACCGTATCCTTTCCGTCGCTCTCCATAGTGACCTTCCACATGAAGTCCTCATCCCCGATCAACGACGGAGAAAAGTAGTGCATGTCGCTTACATGGACTATCGTCAGCTCTGGCTTGGAGCAGCTAGTTAGGAGAAATAAAGATATGATTACTGAATTCAGAATATAAGGAAAATAGTTTTTTAACTTCATGGCATTCCTAAAGGGCAACTCCAAAACCAATATCGAATACAAAGCGTTTTAAAAGGAAGTCATAACTTATGAACGAGTTTATATCCAAAAAATTGAATACGCAATTCAATCCTAGTTGGAGTTCACATCCAAATCCAAAATCTCCGTTTATAACTGCATTGTCACTGTATGTTTTATAAGGGCCGTTGTTGGCTGAATACTCAAGCTTGCCAGTTTTGAAACTTTCTGTAATTAGCAAGAAGTTTACTCCTCCAAGTATCCATGCATGGTTGAATATTTTGTAGGTAATGCCAAATGGAAAGCTTATTGCTTTGGATATTGTTTTACTTTCGGTGAATCGTCCATCATAGTAATAGGTTGAATCATATGAGTCTGTCGGATCCGGATCAAAGTAGAATGAGAAATTTCCATTTGTTCCACTTCCGTATGATGAGTAGTAGTAACCCTTTATATTCTGTTTTATGTTTGCTGCTGCATTGTAGAATCCAAGTCCTGAATATAAACCCACATCATTGCCATGTGGTAATAGAAGCATGTAGTTGATTGCTATTTTTTTCTGGTTCAAAGAAAAGTTTATGGTAATTGAGTTCAAGATTCTTGAACTGTCTGTTGTCCATGGATGTAAGATTTCTTCCCTATCTGTTCTGGAGAAAACAAAATTAATTGAGTCATTTTGATTTGAAAACGTTATCTTGTAATCAGGGTATTTTCTATCGGAAGGAAAATATATTATCCCGGTAAAGACTTCGTTTTTATCTAAAGTATTCGAGAACAACAGATTCTTCTCTAAGTATTCTAGGTTTTGTTTTGATGTTTGCTCTAGATTTTGACTTGAAATATCCGCAAGCATCGCTGTAATTGCAACATCGGAAGGATTGTATGTATTTGTGGTTACATACGATGTCCCGTACTGATTCCTAACAGTACCTGTTGATGACGAACCAAAAGATGCATCTATGACACTTAATACCCCAGCAATTTTGTTTGAGATAATTTCAGTTTCGATTTTCTTCCTCGTTTCTTCATAGAAAGATGATGCATTCCAAGTGCATATGAATTCCCAATCACCTTTTGCTGAATCCCCTCCAAAAATTGAGAACTGGGAATCCTTAACTAGAATTGGCTCTTCTCCTTTGTTTTCAATTCCAATTATGACTCTATTGCTATCCTCTTCCGTGCTTAATCCTGTTGCAATCAACTTTAGGTTTGAAGCGTTTGCTGTTTGATATTCTTTTCCTCTGTCTACGAACGTTTCATTATTTGCAGCCTGCGGTGTATACAAGGAATGTGACGTAGTACAAGATGAGACTGTAAAGACAAAAAGGAATGCACAGAGCAAAAACATTGTTCTTTTCATATGGTTTCTCCCTTCATTCTGAATCGTAGTGGTGTATTTTTGTATTTGTCAATTCCATGTTGAGGATTCAACATCTTTCGTATTATCTTGCATATTATCTTGCGTACATTGCTGGCGTTGACCAATTCATGACAATTCACTTTCAATCCTCTTCACCGCGGCGATTCGCTGCGAGAGGGTTGGGTGCGAATACTCTGTGGCCACGATCCAAGGGTGTGGATTAACTTGTGAAAGCGACTCCTTGGTGAGCTTCTTCAACGCAGAGACCAAGGCTTCGCCGTATCCTTGGCGGGCGGCAAAGGAATCGGCCTCATATTCGTGTTTGCGGGAAAGATAGTTGGATACCGTGCCAAGACCAAGCGACAGAGGCCATATCAAGAGTGAAGGCACATAGCTTGCGAAGTAGTAGTTGACCTCCGTGAACCCAAATGCAGTGAAGAGTGCAGGGAAGTTGAGGACAATGCCAATGCCGGCTATCGTGAGTACAATGGTTGCAAGTGCGAACGGCAGCGACTTGAGGATATGCCTGAAGCGGGCATGGGCGAATTCGTGTGCGAAGACCGCCACTATTTCGTCCGTAGTGAAGTTGTTCACAAGGTTGTCGTCCAACGAAATCGTCTTCCTTTTGATTCCCGTGCAGAACGCATTTGCCTTGGTCGTTCTGCGACTTGCATCCCTTATCACTATCTTCTTCACCTTGACTCCATAGGAATCGCACAAAGTCTGGAGTTTGTCCCTGAGCTCTCCTTCTTCAAGAGGTGTGAACTTGTTGAAGATTCTCATTAACGGAACGGCCAGCATGTTGAATATGAGCACGAATGCAACCGCCGCCATGCTTGCCCATAATATTGCGGTGTTTCCAAAACGGCTGAACAGGAACGCAATCATGGCAAGCAGTCCAAAGTTGAGAATTGCATTCACAATCGTTGATTTTACGACATCGGCCCAGAACGTCTTCTTCGTAGTCTTGTTCATGCCGTAGCGCTCTTCTATGACGAACGTCTCGTAGTAGTCGAATGGGATGTCTATTGGCAGCGCTATAAGCACAAAGACGGCTACGGCAATGAGATACTGAATGTACATTTTGTTGGGTGCAACGTCTCCCGCCCACGCAAAGACCCTTGCATACACATCGAACACGAGGAACGCAAGCAGCATGAGCGCCGTGATTATGGCCCTTGCAAGCGATGTCCTGCTGCAGTCCTTCTTGTACGCACGGAACTTGGCATACTCCTCGTCGCTGTACACATCCCTCACGTTGTCCGGAAGCCCCTTTTCCTTCTGCGAGTCATCCAAATACCGCACCAGCATGTCATATGCCTTCTGCAGCACGAACGAACCAACCAAAACCCACTTGATCACCGCACTCGTCATCATAGCCTCCATTTGCCTATATTTGTCTGCATGATAAGGCATTCCGCATTGGAATGGTAGCCCTGGCTCGTTCTCCTCACATCGTTTTTCTAGACCGATATCGTTGAGGTTTGTTTTTTTCACAATGCTCACCATGCTTACCAAGCTCACCATGCTTACATGCTCACCATGCTTACATGCTCACCATCACTACAAAACCCTTACAATCCATACATTACTTTTCGTCTTGCCAAGGTAGTGAAGGATCAGCTTTGAAAAGATTGTCGTTGTCTTTCTTAGTCCAGTTCCTGAACATTTCATTTGCGGCCTTGTACACAGCTCTGCTGTCGTTGTCCCTGTAGAACTCACACAGTTCCTTCTCAGTGATTCCAAACAGGCGAGTATAGATGTTCTTGTCATATGGCTTGGTTGTCAGCCCCTTTTCGAACATCCAAAAACAGCTGTATGGAACGAACCCTCCTTTGTCCTGCACGCTTTTGACATTGTCGTAGTCATACTTTCCAACAGTTGTAAGGTCTACGATGTTCTTTATGACCCTATAATGCGGACGTGACTCGAAAACCTTCCTGCCATTTCTGTACTTGTTGGGATATTTCCTTTTCAGTCTGCGACTTACCGATGTATTCACAAGTCTCAACACTTGGGCGATGTCCTTCCATCTTTTGGCGACAAGCACATCATGTGTAGGGTTGCTCATCGTGACGGAGAAGATGATTTTGACGTTCAACCTTGAACATATCCTGCATAGGAGATTGTGCCTGTACTGCCCAAGCTCCTTGTCGAATATGAACTCTCTGTTCGCTGCCCTTTGCGTCACATGGTAGAAGCGACCGTTCTTATCCACTTTGACATTCCAGTCGTTTCTTTCATTGCCCTCTTCAATTCCAATTATTTCATCGAAACACACCATTTTCAGCCTCCACTTATCTATATACGTGTTTCCTGCAGATTCCATTCTCACTTTTGGGAAAAATGTGAGTTTTTTGTAGTGATGGTGAGCATGGTGAGCGTGGTGAGCTTGTGAGGCTGGTGGGTTTGTGAGCATTGTGAGCGTGGTGAGAGAAATTTGACTTTTCTACAAGCATGATTATATTAGTGGTGCTTTGAAAAGGAGCTTTAAGAGCTCCATTTAGGAGGACAATATGTCTAAGCATCATGAAGAAGAAACTACACATGCTGCACAGACCAGCGAGCCTATACAGCACAAGATGAACAAGAAGGAAAGAGAAAGAGAACAGGAGCTTGAGCGTGAGGCGAAGGCAAAATTGAACGCTAAGAACCATCACAAAAAGCACGGCAACTGCTGAAGTCTTGTTCTTGATGCCGCCTTCATTGTCGGTTTGTTCGGGCTGTACAGCTAGTCCTATCCCTCATTCCCTCCTCGAATGCGGCATCAATAACTACGACTTTGTTTGTTTTAATGTCCTTGACGCCATCTTCTGGCACCACACAATGTAAGTGTTCCCAATAACTATGCAATACGCCAACGAGGGTGTTGTTTGTAGTGTTATTTTTCATCAAATTCGCAGTAAACATAAATTACTGCGAAAAAATGTTGGCAATCAGACTGTATATCATTATAATTGAAATGATAAAAGTAGCAGTAAATACAAAAAACTGCGGTTTTGATGAAAAGGGGAAACAAGATGAGACCCATTCCGGATTCACTGGCGGAGAAGGAAGGTTTTTCCAAACAAGATTTTGTGAGGGAAATGTCCTATGCCTATGGAATTACAGTTCCTCAAATTTCGTATGACCTGAAAAGGCAATTGGATTTGGGGAACATTGTACGTTCAGGATGGGGGCAATATGCATTCCCAAAGAAGAAGATATATAGCTGTGAGTATTCCAAGGAAGCTGTATCAATTGCAGAAAAGCTTTGCAAAGACTACGATGGTCTCGACTTCCAGGTTTTTGAACTGAGGCAGCTCAATGAATTCATGAATCATCAGATAGCCCACAATGCTATTTTTGTATATGTGGAAAACGATTTGATGAGCTTTGCTTTTGATGCTTTATGGGATATGAAGCCTGGGAAGGTTTTGTTGAAACCAAGTTCGGAGCAGTATTCCAGATATAGACGGGATGATGAAATTGTTGTCAATAGACTTCCTTCTGAGTCTCCCAAAGGAAATGGAGAGCCTTGGAAGAGTAGACTTGAGAAAGTATTGGTTGATGTCTTTACGGATAAGATTGTGAGCTCAATTGTTCCTGATGGAGAGAAGGAGGCCATCTTGGACGGAGCGTTTCAGAATTATCTGATTGATAAGGGGACGATGCTTCGTTATGCAAAGAGAAAAGGAGCTGAAAAGAAGGTTTCGGAAGTCCTTGAGTGTTATGAGAAGGTGGCAACGATATGATTTCAAGCGCTACCTATTCAGAACGGCACATCAAAGAACTGCAGGCTGCAAGCAAAGGGGACCCTGGTTTGATAGAACGGACTCTTTATGCATTTGGTTTGCTCGAAGCGTTAAGAAAAGTGGAAATGGATTTCATTTTCAAAGGTGGAACCAGTTTGATTTTGCTCTTGCCACATCCTAAGCGTCTGTCTACAGATATCGATATCGTGGTTGAACCAGGTACTAACGTGGATGTGTTCATAGAAAAGGCAGGGAGGGTTTTCCCTTTTGTCTCTAAAGAGGAGCAGTTGCGTCAACCAACTGATGGTATTGTAAAAAGGCATTTCAAGTTCGCATATGATTCTTCCATGCTGAAAGCGCCTTTGTATATTCTTTTGGATGTTCTCTTTGAAGAAAATCATTACTCATGTGTCGTTGAAAAGGAAATCCAAAACGAGTTGCTTATTACATCTGGAGAGAACCTTAAGGTTAGGGTTCCTTCTATAGATTGCCTACTCGGTGACAAGCTCACGGCCTTTGCTCCTTTTACGACCGGTATTCCGCTTGGAAAGAACAAGGATTTGGAAGTGGTCAAGCAATTCTATGATATAGGTACACTTATAGATGAATTTGAGAATTTCGAGGATGTAAGGAATACATTCTTTTCTGTGTCAGAAGCTGAACTTGATTACAGAAAAAGCGCAGCAACTCCAAAAGATGCGCTTGAGGACACGATTAAGGCTGCAATTTGCATTGGTTCAAGGGGAAAGCTCTCTTCTGGGGATTTCCCTTCGTATTTCCAAGGTACGAGGAGTCTTGGAAATCATGTCTTCGACAGCAGATTCTCAATGGAGGCTGCATCTAGAACGGCTCCAAAAGTCATCTATATGGCAACATGCCTCCTTACAGGAGCGCCATTTGAAAACAACGTTGATTTGAACGGTTTAAAAACGGAAAATCTCTCTCAAGAGGACCTTAAAACGATGAAGGCGTTTCGCAAGCTTAAATCCGGAGAGTACGGATATCTCGTTTTGGCCGATAGGTTGCTGCGTAAGTATAGGGCGAATGATGAAGCCTAAAACCAAAGCGAATGGCATAAATGAGCTTTTGACCAAGGTTTAGGTCCTGTCTTTATATGAGTACGAGTATTCGCCGCTTCCGCCTAGCTTGAAGTACGAGGCAAGGTCGTATGGGGACAGGATTCCTTTTTCCGTGACGATGCCTGATATCAAGTGCGGCGGTGTCTCGTCGAATGCGGGATAGTAGCCCTTGATTGGGTTCTCAGAGGCATCGGTCTTGAGGACGGTGCAGATTCCCATGGCTTCTAGGGAAAAGCGTGGGTCTCGCATTTCAATTGTGACCGTGTCGTGTGTGGGGTGGCCTGAATCTGGCGTGCCAGAGACTAATACTGGGATGCCGAAGTGCTTGGCGCATATGGCTATTTGGCTGGTGCCCACTTTGTTGAAGACGTATCCGTCCATGGTGATGGCGTCGGCGGCGCATGTGAAGACGTCCACTTTTTCACGTTCCATGACGAAGGCCGGCATGTTGTCCGTTATCACAGTGGTGTCGAATTCCATTTCATGGCAGACGGTGGCTGTGAGTCTTGCACCTTGGAAGTATGGACGCGTCTCGGGGCAGAAGAGGCGTATGTCATTGCCGCGTTTTCTGCATTCGCGGAGCATCATTCCAACAATCGTCTCTGCGAAGCACTGCGTCATGACCGTTCCGTTCTTTGGAAACATGTCAACAAGGTATTTGGCGGCTGCGGCTATCTTGGAGTATCTCATGTTGTTGGCGCGGACGGTGAAATCCCGTATGGCTATGTCTGCACGAGAGCCTTCCGCCAAGGCTTTTTCTGCAACCTCCACACAGCTTTGCGTAAGCTGTTCCATACGTTTTCTTGTCGTGGGCCTTGCATTTGAGATGCAGTCGGATGCAGCCTCCAAGTAGGCGATTTGCTTTTTCTCCTCCATGGCCCTGCATTCCCATGCGGCAAGCGCCATTCCCATTGGTGCTGCGGTGTAGGGGCCTGCACTTTGTGTGACCATGTCATGTATGGCCTGCATGACCTCAACGTGTGAGTGGCATACTACGAAATGAGTCTTTGCTGGATAGACTCTGCGATCGAGGATTCGCACTTTGCCTTCATCATACCATGCAATGTTTTCGTACTGGAGCATGAATGCCAGGTCATTGTCTTCCCGTGTTTCGTACATGAACCAACCTCTCCTAGCTAACCTATTGCGTCCATTATATGCTATACTGGCTTTCATGGAACATACAAACAATGAATATGTAGGCGCATACAAGGAGATCAGGGGGAAGATCGTCGAGTACTCCCGTCTCATGTACAACGACAGATTGGTATCGGCCACAAGCGGCAACATAAGCATAAGGCTTCCTGACCGCAGCGATGCCTTTGCCATAACCCCTAGCAGCGAAAGCTACCTTACAATGACAGCGGACCGCATTGTCATAATGACGGTCGAAGGCGAAATCCTTGGTTGTCCTGAGGATGGCAGGCCTTCGTCTGAATGGCATCTCCATGCAGAGCTCTACAAGGCCAAGCCCGATGTTGGCGCAATAGTGCATACGCATTCTCCGTATGCAACGGCTTTCGCCGTGAACAGGGAGACGATACCATTGATTCTCATTGAGATGCAGCCATGGCTTGGCGGTGACATACCTCTTGCAGAATACGCTCCAACCGGTTCCCAGCAGCTTGGAATCAACACCGCAAGGGATATTGGCGATAGAGGTGGGTGCTTGTTGGCCAATCACGGAACTGTAGCTGTAGCTCCAAGCCTTGAGCTTGCATACGTGCGGGCTTCCTATATCGAGGACGCTGCAAAGATATACCACATGGCCAAATGTGTGGGTAAGCCATACGTCATTCCAATGAACTGATTGCGTTTCCAAGGGAAAGAGGAATCTCCATGGTTGAAGGCTACACATACGAGTTCTATGAAAAAGCGGCTCTCTATATAAAGGAATGCATCATCAAGGCCGGGAAGAAGATTCCAAACCTTGCCGTCGTCCTTGGCACCGGCTGCGCTCCTTTCGCAGAGCGCTTGGAAAAAACGATTTCCATTCCATATGGAGACATCCCCGGATTCCCTGTGGCGACGAATCCTTCTCACAAGGGAGAACTTGTCATTGGCCGCATGGGCGGCGCAAAAGGCAAAGACATCATTTGCATGAACGGGCGTATGCATTTCTATGAAGGCTACTCAATGGAGGAGCTGAACATTCCAGTCCATGTGCTTCATGTTCTAGGAGTGAAGGCTCTTGTCCTAACAAATGCCGCAGGCTCATGCAATCCAAGAATGAAGCCTGGTGATGCCGTTGTGATCAAGGACCATATAAAGCTCTATGGAGGAAGCCCCATGCGGGGGCCAAATGTGCCCGAGCTTGGGCCTAGGTTCTTCAGCGTCAAGGATATATACACTAAAAGCTTGAGGACCAAGGCTTTGGAGCTTGCTGCAAAGGCGGAACTAAAGGTTCACGAAGGTGTCTATATGTTCTTTCCCGGCCCTCAGTTCGAGACTGCAAGCGAGATAAGGGCGGCGCAAATACTGGGTGCGGACATCGTTGGCATGTCAACGGTCACAGAGGCCTTGACCGCTGCGCATTGCGGAATGAAACTGTTTGTGCTTGCACTTGTGACGAACATGGCAACAGGTGTGGATGAAGAGGCCAATCCCATACGGGGAGCAAACTGCGATATATGCGATATGGAAGAAGCCGATGAAGTGGACGAAGTTGATGCGGTGGCAGCAAGGGCTGCAGCATCCTTCAGCGATTACCTTGAAGCTGTTGTGACTTCTTTCATTGAAACGAATTTAATTGGAACAAAGGGGGAATGATATGTCCATTCTTTTCAAGAATGCAAAGATAATCGAAACCAGAGACGGACGTCTCAATGTCCTTGAAAACGCCTTCCTTGGAGTGGAAGGAGACTCTATAGACTACATTGGCACTGAGAGGCCTCATAAAACCTACGATGAAGAGAAGGATATGTATGCCAAACTCCTTATGCCGGGGCTGAACAACTGTCATGGCCATACTGCAATGAACCTGCTTAGGGGAATTGGAAGCGATCTTCCTCTTATGGATTGGCTTCACAAGATGTGGCCTATAGAGGACAGATTGAGGCCACAGGACTGCCTTGCGGGTATGGAGATGGCAATTCTTGAGATGCTCGCATGTGGTACGACGAGCTTCTGCGATATGTATCTTTTCCCTCATGAGATATGCCATTGCATAGGAGAAAGTGGGATAAAAGCCAACCTTACACGTGTCATTATGGGTGAAAACGAAGACTATAAAACGTTTTTCAAGCGAAATGAAGCAATAGAATTCCGAGATCGGTGCAATGGCCTCTATGACGACCGCCTTCATGTTGATTGGAGCATCCATGCAGAATACACGATTGCGGACAACATAGCCCAAGGTTTTGCAGAGGAGCTTCCGCAGCTAGGAGGAAGGCTCCACATCCATCTCGCTGAAACCAAAAAGGAGCAGGATGAATGCATCCAAAGACGCGGAAAGACCCCTGCAAGGTGGTTCTGCGATATGGGTTTCTTCAACGTTCCTTGCTATGCCGCACACTGTGTGTGGGTTACTGAAGAGGATATGGACATCATGAAGGAGAATGGTGTGAGCGTTGTCCACAATCCTTCTAGCAACATGAAGCTTGGAAGCGGTTTCGCCCCAATTCCGCACATGTTGGAGAAAGGTTTGAACGTTGCCCTTGGAACGGACGGCAGCGCCAGCAACAACAATCTCAACATGTTCGAAGAGCTTCACCTTGCCTCCGTAATCCACAATGGCTACACGGGGGATCCAACCATCATGAAGCCTGAAACGACCATCAGAATGGCCACTATCAATGGAAGCCTCCTCCAAGGCCGTCAGGATACAGGCTCTCTTGAAGTAGGCAAGAGGGCTGATATCATAGCTTTGAATCTTGATGCTCCACATCTTGTGCCTGACTACGATACGCTTGCACTTGTGACATACTCTGCCCAGGGCAGCGATGTATGCATGACCATGGTGGATGGAAGGATCCTATACGAAAATGGACGATTCCTCACAATGGATAGAGACAGAGTCTTCCATGACTACAGAAAGTCATGCGAATACCTTGGAAAGGAGTGAAGCACATGGGCAAGGAAAGCGTACCTTTCACCATTGGCATAGACATAGACGACACGCTTGTAGACACCTTTGAGTATTTCCAACCTCTTGTGGCAAAGCTTACAGGCAAGCCACTGGAATATCTTATAGAGAACGACATCTCCTACGAGAACACACCAAAGGAGTGGGGGATGGATTCCTTGGATTTCGCCCACAGGTTCTTCGACGACTACGTTCCAGACACCCCTGCAAAGGATGGAGCGGCACAGGCCGTTGCACGGCTCAGAAAGGCCGGCAACAGAGTCGTGATAATCACAAGCCGCACGAACATGCTTTACAAGGACTGCTACTACACATCGCAACTTGAACTTGCAAACTGCGGCATAGAGTACGACAAGCTAATTTGCACAGTGGACAAAGGGCAGGCCTGTTTGGACGAGAAGGTTGACATCATGTTTGACGACCTTGTCATCAACTGCGAGGTGGTCTCAAAAGTAGGGACCAAAGCAGTCCTGTTTACAAGCAAGGAAAACAAGAACGAAGAATCTCCATTCCCGCGCGTAGCGAACTGGAACGAGGCTTTGAAGCTTCTTGGAAAGCTTGGGGTTTCCTATTGAAAGGTTTGAGTATCTACTGTCTTTTCATGAGGTGTAAGGTTTTTATATGGTGATAGTTTTCATTTTGACGGCGGTGCTTCTCGTCCTTGGTTTCGTCGAGGCCCGCAGACACAGAAAGAGCCTGAACGATGTCCCAATAAGGATTCTTGTAAACGGAACACGAGGCAAGACCACGCTTGCAAGACTTCTTATCGCCAGCCTCAATGCACAAGGCATACGCACAATGGGCCGCACGACAGGCTCCGAGGCCACCATCATATATCCCGATGGCTCAATAAAGCCCATCGTTCGCAAACGACGCGCACGTGTATATGAACTGATTCCTTTCTTCAGGGAAGTCTCGTTGGAATCTTCACGTGGCGTTGCAAGCGGTCTTGGCCCTGTCCAATGCGTGGTGGTTGAATGCATGGCCCTGCAGGCTGAGAACCAAAAAGCTTTCCGCGACTGGCTTGTAAGACCAACCCATGTGTTCATCACGAACACATACGTGGACCATGTTCCTGAGATGGGATCCACGAGGGAAAGCACTGCACAGGTTTTGGGTTTGAGCGTGCCTAAGGGCGTACCGCTGTATGTCTCTGATTCATTCTATGACGGGCTTGATGCAAGGGTGGTGCATGTGGACGGTGTTGGATGCTCCGGTTCATGCGATGCCCTGCCGGAGAATTCCCGGATACATCCTTCGTGTATGGCAATGGCGTGGGCGTTCCTCAAGGACATGGGGTTTGGAATCGAAACGCTTCAGGCTGGAGTTGCGGCGTTCGTCCCTGACAAGGGCCTTCTTGAGCCGTTTGCTCTGCATGGTGGAGGAGTCTTCGTTCCAAGCTTCAGCGTCAACGATGAGACGTGTATGGAAGATGCTGTCCGGAAGTGGAGCGCCTCGTATGAAGGGAAGGTCAACGTCGTGTTCAACAGCCGCAAGGATAGGGAACATAGAATCATGTTGTTCAGGAACGTGTTGTCCCATGTAGGTGATTTGGTAAACGATGTCCTGATAATTGGTGATTATCCAAAAAAAGTGGCATTCTACATTGGACATGGTGCTGTTCCATGTTCTGCAAAGGAAGTGTTTGGGAAGGTTTCTTCCAGCTCCGGTGCCGTTTTCGTAGGTCTTGGAAACATAAAAGGAGCCGGTGAGGAGCTTATTGGAATGCTTCAGGGTTTGGATAGCGATTGTGGTGGTCGTAATGCCAGTTGCGGTAGTGGCCGTCTCGATGGTTGCGATGACGATAGCCGTGATGACGATGGTCGTGATGGTTGCGATGGAAAGGGGGCTGTATAATGCTTTTCGAATTGGTGTCGCTTAGCGTCGTACTAAGCCTTGTATGTACCGAGTTCACAGGACTTTTCGCTGGAGGCTTGGTCTCCGCCGGGTACTTTGCATACTACTTCCATGAACCTTCAAGGCTCTTGTCTACGATTGCCGTGGCGGTTGTGATATGTTTCGTTGTAAAGCTGCTGCAACACGTTCTCATACTGTATGGAAGAAGGCGGTTTGCTTTGTCTTTGATTCTGTCTTTGGTCGCCGTCTGGGCTTTGGAGAAGACGTTCTTCCTCTATTCCGGGGTATCTGTGGATGTTCGTGTCATAGGGTATATCATCCCCGGTCTCATTGCATCAGACATGGAGAAGCAAGGTATTTTCAAGACATTGGGAGTGCTTGCCGCCATAACATTGGTCATAAGGCTCATCGTGGTTCTTGGATTGTAGGCCTTTGGTATGGTTTGGGGTTTTGTATGCGTATAGGAAAACCTTTTTTGATTGCGGCTTTGGTTGTTCTGGTGGTTGGTACATATCTCGTATATTTTCTAGCCCAGAAGTCCGATTCCGACTACAAGGACCTCCAATATGCCGCATCCCGGCGCATGGAGGAGGCGGAGGCGTTCTTGAAGGAACGCATCGTGTCCCTTGGAATTCCGTTCGAGGATACCGACTTGAATGGGACAGGTTTGATTGGGCCTGAGTTCACTGAGCTTACGTCCACACCTGGAGACGAGAAGGCCAAGAGATCGGCCTTGAATCCGTTGTTTGCAGCGGCTATGGTCCGCTATTTCCATGAGGCTGGCTTGGAAAAGGGGAATGTCGTCGCCGTTGGTGCAAGCGGGTCTTTCCCTGGCTTCGTCATTGCCGTACTTGCTGCTGCAACGGAGATGGAGCTTGATGCAAGGCTCATAGTCTCATGCGGTGCAAGCATGCACGGTGCAACACGGGTGCAGTACAATGTATTCGATATCGTTGGAGACCTGCTGGATGCAGGATTCATAGACTGCAATGTCCTTGCCGTGTCACCTGGCAGTGCAAACGACAGGGGAGGTGGTGTGTTCGAGGACTTCCTTTACTTTGGAAGTGCAGAGCTTTCAGTTGATCTGTGCAAGGCCGCTTCCTCTAGATTGGATGCCGAGTTCATCTATTACGATGACCTAGCTCAGAACATAGCGCACAGAAAAGAACTCTATGGTGACGATGTAGACCTCTTTGTAAACATAGGAGGTGCCGCTGTAAACAATGGGGCCAGTTCCTATTCGTTGGTTTTCCCACAGGGCCTGGTGATGCCTGACCAAGCCCCTGAGGCTCCATCCTCGCCAACCCGTGGTTTGAACTATGAGTTCTCCTCTACTGGGGTGCCTGTCCTGAACCTTTTGAACGTGAAGCTCCTATGTCAGGAGAACGGAATCGCATTCGACCCTGTTCCTATGCCCTCCGTGGCTTCATTCGATTTCCGTGATTGGCCGGGGCTCCAGACGGTTTCATACAACAAATTCATTGCCGCAGGGACGCTTGCTGTTGCATTTGGCGTGTTTGTTGCAGGTGCTGTCCTTGATGCTCGAAAAAGGCATGTGAAAAAAGAAGTTTCTAGGTGAAGTTGAACAGCGTTTTTGCTTGCATCCTTGGAGAATAGTCATTCTGTTTGATCTTCGCTTGTTTTGGTCATCAGATCCACAAACTCTGATGGGGTGTACACTGGGATTGGTGATTTGCTGTAATCCTTGGTGTTCCTAGTTATGATGCAGTCCAAGTTGGAACGTACTGCCGTCTCAATCATCACAGCATCCTCGAAATCAGAGACGTCCGCCGAAATCGCCTTGCGAATATCCAGTGCTGTGGTGTCCAACAGTTCGAACAAAGTGCAAAGTTTCGTCAGAACATCCCGAGTCTCCTTGTCGCTATGTGTCTGTCGATGTGTCAGATAGTAAATGTCCGTAATGGCTTTCGCTGTCAGAAATCCATCAAACTGACGATTGGCACATAGCAGGAAAATCGATTGTGCATCTTTGAAGAAAGGTTCTCGTTTTTGTAGTGCGTCTACGATGATGCATGTATCAACAACGGCTTTCATATACTGTTCAACCTTTCTTTCTTCGTTTCTTCAAGAGTTGTATCAGAGGAAAGAACTCCGAACAGGGATCTTGCAATGTCAACTCTATTCTGATTGGGGTTGGAGAGTTTTGCAATAACCTTGCCGTTGCGGGTGATGAAAATGTCATTCGTTGCAGCAAGCAGAAGGTACTTTCCTAGATTGTTTTTCAATTCAGTTGCAGTAATCGACATAATAATACTCCTTTTGTTATTCTATCTACCTTTATTGTATCAAAAATCGAACGAAATGTACAACTAATTCGTACGAAAAAATGCTTTTACCGTTCGATATCCTCTCGGGCTATAAGACTATCTTAATGTTATTTCACTGCAACGAAACGTTGGTTCTTTGTCTTTGGTTTTTCAGGAAAGGTACATCTTAGAATTCCATCGTCTATCATTGGTTGGATGTACTTGGACATGATGTGATAGCGCGTCATTCCTGAGAAATCCACAAGCTCCTGGCGTGACCTTGGAGTTCTACAGAAGTCTATCAATTGTTGTTGCAATGTAATCCTTTTGTTTGGCTCTTCACGTTTTTCTGGTGGATGAGCCTCTGACGGAAGGGCAGGAGATACCTAGTGGAAGCTATGAGGCGGCCGTCTAGGCATCCTCTCCATGGCCGAAGT